>NZ_JAUBVK010000054.1:0-21168 GCF_036705795.1 Microcoleus sp. ARI1-B5 | reverse complement strand
TGATTACTTATTTGGAGAAATGGGTGCCGACACTTTGACAGGCGGATTGGGTTTTGATGTGTTTGCGATCGCGATCGATACTGGCGGAACAGACTTAGCCGCTGCTGATGTGATTGCTGATTTTACCTTAAATCAAGACAAAATTGATTTAATTAGCCCCCTGGCTTTTAACCAGTTAAATATTTTTCAAGGAACCGGCGCTTTTGTGAGCGATACTATAATTCAGTATCAGGTAACAGGGGAATATTTAGCTGTTTTGAAAGGAGTTACTGCCAGCAGTATAGTTCAGGCAGTAACTTTTTAGACTTCGTATGTTGTTGCGCTAAAGCGCTTTAGCGCAACAACATACCTACCCGATTTCGATCGCCTAGTTTGTATGGTGTCTCAGCAGTCGATCGCACTTTTGCTGTGATTTTCAGGTATAGCAACCGCTTAATTTAAATTGTGTAGCCTGTCTTTGATTTTGGTGCGAGTCACCAATGCAGACTCACAGCGTTCCCAGTAAATTTTAGCAACGCGATCGCCCTGATTCTGACGCCAACACTCGGAAAACAGCCGCGCCGCTTCAAATAACTTCCCTTCCGAGTAAATTGCCCTAGCTTCTGCAAACAATTCCAGCGTAGCTAACTTGCCCTGTTTAATTTCTGGCGGATCTGCATCAAACACCTCATAAATCGTCACAGCTTCGGATTTTCCCTTGACTTTTACCGTATCGAGAGTGCGGATTGCGTACTGAGATGGATTTTTCAGGCGCGAATAAGTTGGCTGGGTAATTAACAGCGAAACCCCATAATTTTTTGTCAAACTTTCCACGCGAGAAGCTAAATTCACCGCATCGCTAATTACCGTACCGTCCATGCGATTTGGTCCTCCCACAGTTCCCAGCATCAAAGAACCCGTATTGATCCCAATGCCAATCTGAATCAGCGCACAGCCAGAGTTGGAGCAGTATTGATTGTATTCACCGAGGCGATACAGCATAGCAATTCCCGCTTTCACCGCATTATCAGCTTCGCCACTAAACAGCGCCATAATCGCATCGCCAATATATTTATCAATAAACCCGTGATTTTGATTAATAACAGGTTCCATACGATAAAGATAGGAATTGATAAATTTGAAATTATCCTCCGGCGTCATAGTTTCCGAAAGCGTAGTGAAATCGCGAATGTCGGAAAACAACACCGACATTTCTAACTGCACTTGGTCGCCCAATTCCACATCAATGATGCTTGATTTCTCTAAAAACTGGAGGAATTGATGGGGAACAAATCGCTCGTAAGCTTTGTTGAGTTGAGCCAGCCTGCTTTCATTTTCGCGTACTTCTGTATAAAGTTTAGAATTTTGAATCGAAATAGCTGCCTGTCCAGATAACACTTTTAATAGTTCCACTCTTTCTGGCGTAAAAGCTCCGGCTGTCAGATTATTGTCTAGGTAAACAATACTGATAATTTGAGATTGGTTAATCAGCGGCACACATAAAATTGATTTGGGCTGATGCTTTTGGATGTAGGGGTCGTTAGTAAATTGTCCCGATCGCGCAGCATCATCCAGTACCACGCTTTCTTGAGTGCGGCTCACATAATTGACAATTGCGGAGGAAAGTTCTTGACAGGTTTCAACGGGGATTGACTGCAACACGGTGACGAGTTCGTCATCGATTGTCCCTTCAGCTTCAATGAACAGTTGTCCCTGGCTTAACAAAATCAGATAACCCTTTTGCGCCCCTGCATTTTCCATCAAAATTTTCATCAAGCTAGACAGTAGCTTATCTAGCATAATTTCTCCAGAAATCGCCTGAGAAGCCTTCATGACTGCGGTGATATCTAGGTGATTCCCCGAACCAGCCGTTGTCATTGCTACGGTAGTTTGAGTGTTTTTCCTTCCCGGTTGAGTTACCGCGAATAAGTGGGGATATCGCGTTTCTAAATCCGTTACCTTAGCAGTGGCTCCCCATTCAACATAACAATAATACGCCTCAAAGATGTAGGCTTGAGCAACTTTTGTTTTGCCCCATTCCGAGTAGAATTTGGCTGCTAGTTCGTTGGCCAGGGCTTCGTCATTAACATATTTGTTTTCTTGGGCTGCAGAAATGGCGCGATCGTACATTTCAATCGCCTCGGCTTTATTGCCCAACACCCGTTGCCGTTCTGCTTCCACTAAATACCATTTATGCAGATAATTCATCGGAGCATTTTGCGCCCACTGTTGCAGCGTGCTTTGATGGCTTTCAACTAAGCCAAGAATTTCAGTTTGCTCAATGGCTGGCTGTGCCCGAAAAAGTGCCAGGTGCGTCAGGGCGGCATAAAAATGAAAAATGGGAACAAAAACAAATCCCGATACTGCCATTAAATACGGCTTGGCTTGAGTAATGTTGTCTAGGGCAGTCGTGTAATTTCCGAATGAGTAAGCAAGCAACAGTTTGTAGATGTAGACAGCAGCGATCGCCGTCAGGTCATTGTTCTGATGGTGCTTAGGAATCATCACCGTTTCATCGTAGGCACTTCCTATTAAACAATCCGACCGAATACGAGCTTCCCTCAAGTTCGACACCATCTGCTGTTTCATATCCAAATAAACCCGAGCAGAATATTGCTTCACCTGAACCAAGGCAGCACTGTAAGCTGCTAGTTCGGGTTCCCAAGTGTCTAGTTCTACCCCACCAAAAAAGTTGGAATCAAAGTAAATACTTATGCTGTAACCAGCGTGTAGAAAATTACCAGTTTCCATGCCCGCCGTGTAGCCATCTTTCAGCGTCGGTATCGTTGCCCTCACAGGTTCTTGATGATGCTGAATCCAGCCCCCAAACAAAAAGAGAATTATAGACTTGAATTCCGGCACATTGAACCTATCGAGCAATAAGAGTGCCAATTGCCCAAAGCCATAGCCCGTTTGCACCTCTCCCAAAAAGGCACACAAGACCATTCCGTGAATTGCATACCCCACAGTAGATGCGGGTGTATTCCCAAAGGAGAGCGATAAATTCACCATCGTCGAGCTAAGCAGGGGCAGCAAACCCGGCATTCCCTGGAATATCGTTGTAAACAACATTCCTAACAGTTCCATGGCTGCCTGAGTCTGTGGATTTGTCATCACAGGTAAGTCAACGAGTTCCTCAATCTTTCTGCCGCTTAATTGAGCCGCAAGGGCTTGTAGCGCTTTTCCAATCAAGGCTTCATCAGCTTCGGCAGGAAGTTCAATCCCCAATTGCAAGAGTGCTTCTCTTGCTACTGCGATCGTTTCTAACACCTTGCTCTGGGCTGTTTGAGCGACGATTTGAATTTCGTAAATTTTGATTTTGTCTAAAATTGTCTGAGCTTTTTGCAAAACCTGCGCTGCCATCTCTTCCATACCCTCAAGGTCAGCATTCAAATAGGCAGTTTCGGCCGCAGCAATGTAGAGATTTAGCGTCAACTCATACTGAGTTTGCCAGCATTGAGGTGTCAGTAGCTCAATTCCCGTTTGTAGATAGATATTTGCCGCAGCGTAGGCGGTAGAACTTCTTGCCTTACGTCCCGCTTCTAAGTTAAGTTTTGCTAAGGTTTCTCGTTCGCTTAAGCGCTCGATCAACTCAATTCCTCGATTCAAATGCCCCACAATATCAAATAGTTTTTCCTCTCTTTCTATCTCCGAGTATTTTTGTATAAGTAACTGTCCTATTTTGAGATGAGTGACTTGTTTTTGCTCGTCGGGAATCAATGAATAAGCCGCTTGCTGGACGCGATCGTGCAGGAATTTATAAGTTGGATTAGCAACAGAATTATTCCGAGTTCCCCCATCTGTTTGAATTAAATCATAGCCTTCTGCAATCAGTAAAATAAGTCCTTCTTGCAAGGCTTTCCATAGCGCTGATGCCGTTTGTTCGGGTAATTCTTCGTTGACTATTGCCAATGTATCTAAATCGAACTGCGCCCCAATGCACGCAGCCAGTTTGAGAACATCCTGAGTTTTGGCAGGCAACTTCTGCAATTGCGCTGCCATAAACTCCACCACATCCGAGGCGTCGGCCAATGTAACTCGATCAATATTGTACTGCCACCCTCCTTTACTTCCCCCCTTACTAAGGGGGGACTCAGGGGGGGCAAAAATAATGTGACCATCTTCATACAACGACTTCAGAAATTGAGTCGAGAAAAACGGATTACCTTTGGTTTTTTGATAAACTAATTCTGTCAAGGGTTGAGTTAAAGAAACATCGCAAATCAGCGTATCTGCTACCAACTGATTCAGATCTTTTTGGCTCAAGGGTTGCAGTGTAATAGTATTCACCATTGCCCCAGACTTCACAATCTCATCCACAGTCAGCATAAACGGATGAACCGGGGAGACTTCATTATCCCTATAAGCACCCAATACTAACAGATGCCCCCTATCCTGCATTAACACTTGTAGCAATTGCAGGGATGCTGAATCTGCCCACTGCAAATCGTCCAAAAATATTACTAAGGGATGTGAGGCGGTGGTAAATACTTGCACAAACTTTTGCATCAGCAAATTGAAGCGATTTTGTGCCGCATTCCCTGACAGTTCTAGTGCAGGACTTTGAGCGCCAATGATGCGTTCTAACTCAGGAATTACTTCAATCAAGACTTGGCAGCTATCCCCCACTGCTGTGAGAATCTTGGTTTTCCATATGTGTAAGTGAGAGTCACTTTCTGATAATAATTGCCCCATCAATTCCCGAAATGCTTGCACAAATGCACTGAAGGGAATATTGCGCCCGAATTGGTCGTATTTGCCTTTAATAAAATAGCCCTGTTGTCGGGCGATCGGCTTATGGACTTCGTTCACTACGGCGGTTTTACCAATTCCAGAAAAGCCCGCTACTAGCATCATTTCGGCGTTACCCGTACTGACTCTTTCAAATGCTGCTAATAGATTATCAACTTCAGTTTCCCTGCCGTATAACTTTTCGGGAATCAGGAAACGGTCTGTAATATCCCGCGTTCCTAAGGCAAACGTCTCAATGTTATTGGTTTCTTGTAATTGAACCAGACACCTTTCTAAATCGTGCTTGAGTCCCAAAGCAGTTTGATAGCGGTTTTCGGCATTTTTCGCCATCAGTTTGCTGACAATTTGGGATAGAATAAGGGGAATTTCTGGCTGGATTTCCTGGGGGGGAATGGGCTGTCTGGCAATGTGGCAGTGAACGAGTTCTAAAGCATCTTCTGTCTCGAAAGGCAGTTTTCCACTCAGCAATTCGTAGAAGGTGACGCCGAGAGAGTAAAAGTCAGTGCGGTAATCGATAGAGCGATTCATCCTACCAGTTTGTTCAGGCGAGATGTAAGCGAGGGTTCCTTCTAAAACCTTGGGGTTTTTCAGGGTTGACATTTCCCGCGTTAGCTGAGTGGAAATGCCAAAGTCGATAATTTTGAGCTGTCCCGTTTCCGGGTTATAAACAATATTTGAGGGGTTAATATCTTTGTGGATGATTTTGGCGCTGTGAATTTGCCCTAAAGTTTCAGTGGCTGCGATCGCCAGGAGCAGAAATTCCTTGAGGCTAAACTTTCGCTGCTGCATCCATATTTTCAAGGATTCCCCGCCAAAGTCCTCCACAAAAATCACGAGGCTGTTTTGGTATTTTTGCAAGTCATAAACTTGCACGACTCCCGCCTCTTTCAGCTCTCGGGTGATGCGGTATTCAGTGCGGTAGCGTAGCAATTCTTGAGGTGTGGGGTAGCTTTCTTTGAGCAATTTGAGGATGAGCGGTTGGCGATCCGCTTCCCGAAGAGCCCGGTAAACCAGAGAGTTGGCACTTTCGTAAAGCAGCTTCTGGACGGCAATGCCTGGAATGGAGAGCATATTTATTTTTTTTTAAAATTAAATTGAACTCAAGACGCACCGGGTTCCTTGTGTTGAGAATAGCGCTTTAGAAAGGAACAAATTATGTTTTTATAACACACTCTTAGTTTTTCGGCAGCGAAGTGGCTTTCAGGTGGTCTGGCAGAGTAAGGGTAAGGAGTTATAATGCGACGTATCTCAGCCTTGTTAATTCTCAACTCCATGAATTGTCCCCGTTTCGGTTCTCCAAACATCGTTAAAAATTGTCCCACCTCCAGCGCTAAGCAAAACTTTAAATGTATATATTGTCACAGGCAGTTTGTTTAAAACCCCAGACATCAAAGGATTTCAGAAGAAACAAAAAAATTGAGAGATCAGCTTTTATTAGAAAAAATATCTTGAGTCGCGATTGTCAAAGTCACGAGGGTGTCCCCCCGCTGGCTCCAATACTATGTGTTTTTCAACAATTAGCATCAGTCCCCCGGAAAGTTCAAGTAAAGTCAAAAAACCAAGGCAAGCTAACGATCCAACATGATGCAATGTAGTCGTTTGTCGGCAATAAGGGGAACAAGCAGTGGAAAGAGCTGCCAATTGATGCCTTAACCAAAGAAATTCTAGCGGTTTATAGCAATCCTACATGAGTCTTCAGTTGACAGTTGACAGTGGACAGTTGACAGTTGACCGCAAGAGGGCGACCTCTACCTGGAAGTCCGAGGATTGGAGTAATGAATAGTCGGATTTTAATTTCTCCCGATACGGCTTGGGGCTTTAAACCAATTCTTTCTGGTAAATTTTTTACCCCACCCCAACCCTCCCCGAACTCGCGGGGAGGGAGTAAGAAATTCACAAATGATGCGAGGATTGCTATATATAGGAAGTCTAGTTGAAATGGGTGCTAGAGGTTTGTCGGATTCCCTCCCAGTAGTTGACAGACAATGTGCCGTCTATTATACAGATTTTTTGGTCGCATATAAAAAAGTTTTGCCTCGCCAGCGACACAAATCTGTCGGGAAAGATACGGGCAAAACTTCTGATCTCTAAAGATGCAAGAACTCCCTGATGTACAGGATATCTCGCTATTGTTGTAAGAAAGAGTCTTTCCTAATCTAAAAAGCTCTCGAATCGTGGGGGAGCTTTGTGGTATTTTATTCATCATTACAACGCTTCTTTATCCCTAAAAGGATTAAGAATTTTTCGTTGCTATGCAGGACTACCAGACTTTGTTCTCATGATTTTGGAGAGTCATTTATCTACTTCCCCTTACCCTTGCGGGCCACAAACTCCCGCAGCCGGAGTAAACTAGCGGTTTGCCCCAAATTCAGCGGCAGCAGCGACACTCCCTCCAAGCGAGACTGCACCCAACCATCGCCCCAATACCACTCGTGAAATCCGTCAATTCCCTGACTCAATAACAGCCGCAGACAATTTGACTCTGCAATGTCCACATAGTGCTGCACCGCTACCGGGCCTATCCAACTCGTGAATGTCAATTCTCTATCGAGCATTTCCGGCAAACCCTTAGAAAACTGCTGAGGCCACAGCCACTGCTGCAACTGCACAGGACGCAGCAAACTGTCCCGAATCGCAGTCTCCGAAGCTTCAACCTCAATCCGCAATTGGCTTTGTTGAAAATTACCTAGCATAGCAATTTGAAATTTTATATAGGAGCTTAACGTAACTTAAATGTAACGTAATTGCACCGAGTTCGATCGGGCTTAAGGTCAAACCCGCAGTCCGGCAGGGGTTTAAACCCCTGCCTCATAGCGAAAGTCCTCGCTCAGAGGACTGAGCACTAATGAGTTCTTCAGTCCTCTGAGCGAGGACTTTCGCTATTAGACAGGGACTTCAGTCCCTGGCGGTCTTTTGGGCTTAAGTTAACACGGCTTTGGCCCGTTTCCCTAAAGTAATTCATTCGATCGCACATCAGCGTCCATCCGCGTTCATCTACCGTTAAAGATTTAAGATTGTCGATCGAAACGGGCACCTCAAACCACATTTTCGTATCGAACTGTTAAGCTCTGTTTCATTTCATTTAAATCTCCCCATCTTCCGCCCGCAGCACATAAACTCCGTGATACCATCACACCTGAGTAAAGCCTATAGAAAAAATTGGGGAGAAAAGCTTTGACACTACGGGTTGCAGTTGTTGGCTCAGGCCCTGCGGGTTCTTGCGCCGCCGAAACATTGGTAAAAGCAGGCATCGAAACTTATTTATTCGAGCGGAAATTAGACAACGCAAAACCCTGCGGTGGGGCAATTCCCCTGTGCATGGTCAGCGAATTTGACTTGCCGCAAAATATTATTGACCGCCAAGTCCGAAAAATGAAAATGATCTCCCCCTCCAACGTCGAGGTGGACATCAACATCGAAAACGCCCACGAATACATCGGTATGTGCCGCCGGGAAGTGCTCGATGGCTTCCTGCGCGATCGCGCCGCTTCCTTAGGTGCCAAACTAATTAACGGTACCGTTCACACCTTAGAAATTCCCAGCAACAACAGTGACCCCTACATTCTCCACTACGCCGACCACTCCAACGGCACCGCTGTGGGAACTCAGAAAACTCTGAAAGTGGATTTGGTAATTGGCGCTGACGGCGCTAACTCCCGCGTAGCCAAGGCGATTGATGCTGGTGATTACAATTATGCGATCGCCTTCCAAGAACGCATCCGCCTGCCAGAAGATAAAATGGCTTACTACCAAGACTTAGCCGAAATGTACGTCGGCGACGACGTATCTACCGACTTCTACGCTTGGGTGTTCCCCAAATACGACCACGTAGCCGTCGGTACCGGCACGATGAAAGTCAATCAAGCCGATATCAAAAAGCTGCAAGCAGGAGTCCGCGCCCGCGCTGCGAAAAAACTGATGGGCGGTGAGATTATTAAAGTGGAAGCTCACCCCATCCCGGAACATCCGCGTCCCCGCCGGGTTGTCGGTCGAGTTGCTCTCGTAGGCGACGCCGCCGGCTACGTTACCAAGTCTTCGGGCGAAGGTATCTATTTTGCCGCTAAGTCTGGCCGGATGTGCGCTGAAACTATTGTGGAAATTTCTAATAAGGGCGCGCGGATTCCGACTGAACAAGAAATTAAGCTGTATCTGAAGCGGTGGGATAAGGCTTACGGTATTACCTACAAAGTGCTTGACATTTTGCAGCGCGTGTTCTACCGTTCCGATGCTACTCGCGAAGCTTTTGTGGAAATGTGTGCCGATCGCGACGTGCAGAAGCTCACATTCGATAGCTATTTGTATAAAACGGTGGTTCCGGCTAATCCCTTCATTCAGATGAAGATTACTGCGAAAACCATTGGTAGCTTGTTGCGCGGCAATGCTTTAGCTCCTTAATTTCTGGGGGTTTAGCGCACTTTGTATAATAAAAGCGGGCAGTTCAGAAAACTGCTCGCTTTTTTTAGATGTAAGATAACGAACCGCGAAGACGCGAAGGGCGCGAAGGAAGAGAAGGAAGAGAAAGAAGAAGAAGAATTGTTAGTTCAAGTTGAACTGGACTAAGGTGTCGGGGGCGAGGAAGTGGGAAATGTGATAAGCTCGCTCTTCTGTTTTCAGCAGGATTTTTTCGTAGAGGTAGCGCGTTGCTCGATCGCCCAAACTTTCTGCTTGTCCTGCTTGACGGCGCAGCAAACCTATGATAGCTTGCTCTGCTGTCAAATCGTGTTCCAGCATTTGGCGACAGGAATATACGCCGTCGGCTTCTGGCTCGAAGCAGCACATCTCGGCTAATTTGCTAAAGCTAGCAGCAGGTATGCCGCCCAATCCGTTCAACCGCTCGCCCAATTCGTGGACGCTATCTTGAGCTTCTCCGTAGCTTTCTTCAAAAAATTTGTGCAAGGAGTAGAATTCTGCCCCCTCCACTACAAAATGATGTTTTTGATATTGCAGGTATAGAGCCTGAAAACTGGCCAGCAGCGCGTTCATCCCTTCACAAATCGGTGCTGTGACTGAATGTTCCAGTAGAACAGGGTTTTCAGCTATGTGGCCAAACGGTCTCAATGCACTCTGACTCTGGGCCATGTGTGTTCTCCTCTCAATAGGCAGTTTTGTTGCCAATAGAGTCAGTTTAGCATCCCAGATTTGCCCGTCAAGCAGGGTCTGCCTCGATAGTGGAAGATTTTGTAGAGTAGGAAAATTTTTTTGTAAACCTATTGAGAATTATTAGCAGTTGGGTTATGCTTGGAAAAGATGCTCGTTCTGAATGCTTCCTGAAAGTGGGGCGAACCTTCTGAAGGCAAAAGGCATTGGGCAAAAGGCAGAATTTTCAGAAAGGGCTTTTGACAATCCTTGATTTTCTTCGGAAATCTGGCTTTTAACTTCTGCCCGCGATCGGTCAGGGTAAAAATTAATGCAAATCATTACTGTTGTTAAAAAATGAATCCAGCAGATCCAGAATTAGAAGTTTGTGACATTGTGCAAGTTAGTTGGCTAGACAGGTGGCAAGTTTACAAACGCTTGCAAGAACTCGAAATTCCCTGCTGGTGTGCGGTTGACCAACCTTTGCGGGCAAAAGTCAACACTGTCAGACAAGCTGCTCAGCTCCGGAGCGTGTTGAGGCAAGTTAGTGCCCCTCGGCGCGAATTGGTTCAGTTGCTGGAGTGCTGCTGGCAAATCGGGTAAAGCCCGAAGGAAGAAGGAAGTTCGGCAACGAGCAGTGTACGGGATGTAACGGATGTAACGGATGTAAAGGAGTTATGACAATGTATAAGTCTGGCAAGCAAGTTTCTGAATTCAGCTTGGAGGGAGAAATCCTCAGCCTGATTATTGAAGATGGTTATAAACTTAAATATTTGCGGATTGGCACCGATCGCAAAGTAGAATACCTCGTGAAACTTTGCAAGGAATTGCGGTCATTTTTAGCGCCTGTTTTGACGCCCGGGTTGAGAGTTCAAGTTGCGGGCGAGAAAGAACTAAATTTGAAAAACGGTAAAATAAAACTTAAAGCTCGCAGCGTCACTCTGGCTCGGGGCAACAACGACCGATCGCCCGAACAGCTCGACTCTACCAGTGTACCTGCTGGGGTACTGATGTCCGTTGGCGAAGCCCTCGAAGAGGATCGCGCGATCGGCAAAACCGAAGTCACCACTCCCACAACAGCTCAAACTCTCAAAGCTCCGGCAAAAACCCAAACCAAAATATTAGTATGTCAAAAATCTGACTGCCAGAAGCGGGGCGGCGCAGCAGTCTGTAAAGCTTTAGAAAATGCTTTGAATGCGCGGGGTTTAGAAGAGCAAGTGACTGTTCAGGGAACCGGATGTCTCAAACAGTGCAAAGCAGGGCCAAATATAGTTGTGATGCCCCAGAAAACTCGCTACAGCCGCATTGCACCGGCAGAAATTCCAGCAATTATTGACAAACATTTTGCAGTTGTTAAAGTTTAGCCGATCGCGCGCAATGTCCGAATGTCCGAGCGTCCGAGTGTCCGAGTCGGAGAATTTTGCTTGTGACTCCTGACCAATGACCGATGCCCTGTTTGACCAATGACCGATGCCCTGTTTGACCAATGACCGATGCCCTGTTTGACCAATGACCGATGACCGATGACCTGTTTGACCAATGACTCATGGCTAGGGGCTTCCTTATAGAGAATATATAAGGATAGACTGTATCTGAGACTCTGTGACTATTGGGACAAAAAGCCATGTCAGAAGCTGATCTTCGAGCCAGTCAGCACCAACCGCACCCTGCTGTTCGATCCGATAACGAACCATTGCAGTCAAATTTTGCTGCTGCTGGGGGTTTTGAGCCGATCGCCCCCCATCGGACAGAAACTCCCGCAAGAGTTCCCCAACAGCCAGAAGAAGACTGGCAAACAGTAGATTTTCCCAACGCGATCAGCGTAGATGCAATTCCCACAACACCCTCGGCGAACAATTTGCAATCTCACACACAAGTTCCCCCGGCGGGCGCACCCGCGATTTCAGACAATCTCAAAAATCTGCTCGGCAATGCCGAACAGCGTCAGGGCAAAGGATCGACCCCAGTCACCCTCATGCAAGCGCTGCACGAATGCAACCGCGACCTTTTGCAGCGCATCGCCCAGCTAGAAACAGCTCTCGAAGAGTCCCAAAAAAACTTGCAGAATCGCGAAACTTTGCTACAACAGCGGACTGCTGAACTCGAAAACACTCAAGAACAATTGACGCGGCTGTTTGGCAAAGTGGAAGTTTCCCATCAAACCCTCCAGGGTCAAGAAATTTTAGTCGAGAGTTTAAGCAGTCAGTTAGCAACCAGCCAAACCAGGCTAGCGCTTGTTGAGCGAGAATGTGCGTCTACTGTGCAGCGCTACAACGAACAGTTTCACCAGCTAGTAGCCACAGAAAATGTTTGCAGGGAATTGCGATCGCGCTTGCACCGCCAGCAGCGCCACACTTTGCAATTCAAAGCGGCTTTGGAAAAAAGTCTGGAGAGGCCGCACGTGAAGTCGCCGATTGTCGAGCCGCCTGACAATGCGGAGGATACCGCCCACAAGCAATTAGAATCCTTGCTCGCGACGGTCAAAAGCTCTCAGGTTCCGCTGCCGCCAGCCTTCAACGCTGCCCCTGTCAAAGCTTGGTCTGAACCAGAAGAGCATCTAGAGGCAGCGCTTGCTGAATATGCGATCGACCCAGAATCTATAGCAAATCTGGAACTCAACAAATTAGCCGAAGCATCCGGCATTCAATTGCATCCGAGCGAAACCAACCAGCCTCAGGAGCCGGAAACCGAGTCGGGCCTTGCGGTTGCGGAACCTCAACTGCCGGCGGCCCAGTCAGTTGCCGAAACTGCTGCTGCCAAATTAAGCAGCCCAGAATTGGCACCGGCCGTTCAAATTGTGAATTCTGTTGAAACCTTTGGCATTCAAGAAGTGCGATCGAGTGCGGCCAAACCTACAGCAGTCGCACAACCCGACTGGCTGGCCTTGATTGCTAGTCCGCTGCGGTCTTCTAAAAAACGCCGATCGCTAGCTGAAATTGAATTGCCGAGTTTTCGATAGCCAACGCAAGTTGGTAATTGGTAATTGGTAATTGGTAATTGCTCTGATTTACCAATTACCAAAAATACAGATAATATCGTTTGTGTTTCTACCGGAAAAATATTATTCCGAGTGCAGTGCGAGCGTCTCGATCGCACTCAGCTATAAACTCAAAACTCTTTTTTTTCCCTTTCCCATGCCGTAGGTGAGAGCATAGCTGGTAGCCAACAGCCACAGCCAAACACCCGGATACCGGGGCTCCAACCAAGGCTGTACCTTGCGGGCGAAACTGGGCAGCCATCCGAACAGCCAACTGGCTAAAGCCAGCAGAGTAAAACTCAAATAACTCCCCAACCAGCGCCAAACATCCCCCAAGGTGACAAAATCTAAAATCCACAGCAGGAGAGAAGGGTTTTTTCCGGCTGCTTCAATAGCCAATCGATTGAAAGTTAGCCAATCGACTCTATCTTTAATAAAAGTTTCGGCTACGGCGAGTTCTTGTCCTGCCAAAATACCGAAAAAGGTATTGAGAATTGAATTAATTCTTTGGGGCGGCAAACTGCGACCGGTGGGAACCATCATCCCTTTAGAAAACAGCCAAGTTACTGACACGTTGCTCTGGTAGGCGCGAATTTGGTTTAAGTGATTGGCACTTAATAAATTGTGCTTTAAGGCTGTATCCAAAAGGTCTGTTAAGCGGAAAAGATTGCGGACGAGGGAGCCGAAACCGGTGAATACTAAGGGAGATTGCAAAGATGCTGCGTCGCCGATCGCGATCAGGCGATCGATCGCCACCGCGCGATCGCTGCTGTTGCTGCTAAAATGCCCGGGAATATAACCGAAAGTCGGTTTTTTCCATACCAATTTGTCGATATCGCAGCGGCGGTACTCCGGCAAAATTGTAAAAAAATCCTCGTACAGTTCCAGCAAAGAACCGGGATTCTCGGGATGTACTTGGTGGTAGTGAAATAGATAAACTGTAAGTTCTGTGCCGGCGCCGGGAAACAGTTCCCAAATGAGCTGGCGGCCCCGGGAAATGTCGCCGTGACTGTAGAGAACATCCCCGTACTCGGAATCCCAAACCCCAGGCTCAAATCCTCCGTCAATGGCTGCTCCGACGGTCGGGCAAACGCTGTCAAAAGCCCGCCCTCCGTTCAACTGCCAAGCAATCGGAGAAGCCGAACCCATTGCATCTACCAGCAGTCTTGCTGATGTAGTGCGATCGGCTTTTGTGGGCAAGTGGCGGCCTTGAACAATCACTTTTTCTGCTTCGACATCGGCTCTGATAAACTCAGTTTCGTCCCAGATTTCCCCGCCAGCTTCTGTCAGCTTAACTCCCGCCAAATACAGCAGTTTCTCGCCGTCCAAAGCTACGTTCAGCACCTTTGGCGTGTGCAGAATTGGGGCTTGAGCAACGGGGGGATTGTTAGCATCAAAAAACTTGTTGTAGCCATCTTTGTATTCTCTGGCAATCAAAGTTTCGATTTCTGCAGCAGTAAATAAACCCAAATCAATTAAGCTTTGAATTTCATCCCGCGAAATATTCCACTCGCGATTCATCCGCCCGAAAGGCATTCGTTCTACCAGCAGCACTCGGTAGCCCAATCTCGCCATAACCGCAGCGTGAATCACTCCCAAAGCCCCGCCGATATAAATTAAGTCGTAAACAGTATCGCCAGAATCCGACGCCGAAACTGTACTTTTTACCTTCTTCTCAACATCCGTTACATCCGCTACATCCCGTACAGTGCTCGTTGCCGAACCTTCTTCCTTCTTCAAAAACACTACTTGTTTTGGCGTTTGAGGATTGCGAGTGCCTTCGCGCCAGCGCTGCTCCCACCAGTACACGCGCTGGAGGTCGTATTCGCCTTTAGGCATTTTTTGGAAGTATTTGACGGTGAGGGGGTAATAGGGGGCAAGAGCGTCAAAAATTGACTGTTTGGAGAGGTCTATGACAGGGGGTTCTGGGTAGCGATCGGGAAACTTGTTTCTCACAGCCTGATTCAGAGCTTCGAGGAACTTTCTTTCTCCAGCGGGCGCGTCTTCGAGACGAAAGACTTTTAAATAAGTTGTGCGCTGGACTGACCAGACAAAGGTGGAAAGTTCTGTCGATCGCCAATTGCGGTTTCCTGAATTGGTGTCAGCGAAGGCGGGCTTGGGATTGGCATTTTGAGTTCCCGATTTGACCAACTCGGCTGCTGTTGGGTTGGAAAGCAGGCGAAAACCGTCAGGAGTAATAATTTTTTCTCCGATTCCGGGATCGAATTCGTGCTGCAACCAAGTGCAGACGGCTGCTGTATCCGGTGTCGGGACTTCTAGATAAAGAATTTCTTGCATGATTAGGGTCTCAATTCTGAATAAATTAATAAAGATGGGGGAGTTGACAAGGGAGCAAAGTACGCTATACTCCCGAATACTTATTGAGTTTTAAATAAGTTTACATTGTTCTCAGATTTTTAGGTTTTCGATCGAGCTCGCTCCTGCTTTGCCCGCAGCGGGTCAGTATCTACTTTCTTCGGTATGCACTCTTATGAATTATCCCATTCCTACGAATCCTCAAGAAATGATTGCTTTGCGACAGCAGCCGCTGAATGAAGAATTGGTGGCGTCGGCGATCGCGGGTGTGATTCAAATAGCTCGATCGCGATCTCAGTCTTTGGATGAGTTAAAAGCTGAGGTGCTCGCCGACGACAATCTGCTCGATTTAGCTCAAAGGCTTTGGCTGAGCGAGATTGTGGCTCAAGCTTGGGAAAATTGGCCCTAAACATTGTCAAAATCTGAAGCATTCGCGAGTGCGATCGAGCGACGGGATTGACCAGATTTTAGAATAGCTCTTTTTGGATGCTGGAACTAATCCGATCGCAGGCCCGACGAAGAGCTAAAAATTATGTTTAAATCATTTTATGCTAGTGGGCAAAGAAGCAAACCTGCGATCGCGATGATTTTGGATAGCCTTTTGGGGGCTGGGTTCAGTGCTTAGTCAAGGAATTTTAGAATATATTCCTCTTCTCAAATTGCACTTAAGTGCAATTGACTGCTAGAGCGCCAGTCCAGTAAAAGAGGTTGACAAAAAGCATTAAGTATGGCGGCAAGGGAAAAAACTAGCTCTGTCTGGTCTGCAATCAATGTGTTTGCGCGATCGCGGAGATCGCGAGCAAGAGATGTGGTTGATGGCCCCTGTGCGATCGTCAACAGTAGATCGATCGCCCGCGGCGGATTTCCGATCGAAGATACCCGGATTTTAGGGGCTGCTGTTCTGGCAAATGTTGACCGCTTGTTGAGCTTAAATACTAAAAATTTTACTGCCGAAGTTGCTGCACGAAGCGGGTTAATGATTCAAACTCCAGCAGAATTTGTTAGAGAAATCCCAGAAATTGTGGAAGAAGGGTTGTTGTGAGGGTGATTTGATAACGATCGGGAATAAAAAAGGCGATCGCACTTAGTTTTGTTCGTAAGGGCGATCGCCCAAAACATACAATGCCCAAAAATTGCTATAATCAGGAATCTTAGAAACTTAACACGCTTAGGCTGAGGTTAAAGTCGTGACAATAACTTCACAAGAAACGGACGTACAAATTCAACAATTCCCGATTATTCTGGGACAGGGAGGGGAAATTACCATTCCCCAGTTATTACAAGATTCTCTGAATGTTAATCAGGGAGATACGCTGGTGCTACTTCAAATAGGTAATCTGATTTTGCTTGCTCCCAAACAACCTCAAGTTCCCCAACTAATCAATAGAATTGTCACGATTATGGCAAATGAAAATGTGGGTTTGAGTGATTTATTGGCTGGTTTAGAAGCGGAGCGAGAGGCGATTTGGCAGGAGAAACAGTCTTGATGCGTAGGATATTTGCAGACGAAGAGCGTATTAATTGCCGGATGTCGATCGCGAACCTACAACCGTTGAAGCAACTCATCATACTCTGTATGTGCGCCAATCCAAAACCAGTAAATGCGATCGTTCTCTAGTAAGCCAAGAACTCGGTAGTTTAGTCCAACGCGAACTGAATAAATAGGTTGACGCTGACTGACTCGTTTAAACTGAAGGCTGTTGTGGTAGGGATCTGAATGCCAAAGGGCCTATGCTTTGGCTCCTTGCTCTTGAATCGATGCAGGAAGCTGATCGAGTTTCTTGCGAAATGCGTTAGTAACACTTGATTTCATGGCGATTCGGGAAAAACATCAACCAGAGGCGTAATATCGCCAGCAGTGATTTCCTGACGTACTATCTCAGCTAAACTATCCCACTGAGCATCTGTTGTAGCTTCAAATTGAGCATTCCACACCTGTTCATCACTGATATCTTCTTCCTCCATTAGAATGCGGATTAACTCTCGTTTCTCGCTCGCAGACAGTTGTCTAATGGTAGGGAGTAATTCTGTTAGTGTCATCGGTTGTTTTCCTGCGATGCGTCTGTGTTAACGGTAGCAGGTCAACGTAGTAATTGCAACTCCCAGGGGAGTTTCACAAAGATTGGCGCGATCGCACTTAGTTTTGTTCGTAAGGGCGATCGGGCAAAACGATCGCATCTCGAATTACAATGGGTAAAGAAGTCTAGCAAGGAGAATGCCAGATTATGACTGTCCGGGAAGAACTAATCCGCGAGATTGAGCAAACATCAGATGATGTACTTGAGGTGCTATTGAGTTTTTTGCGTCAGACGCGCTTGTCGAACTCGGAGGGTTTTTTGGCGATCGAGTCGGCTTCGATTTCGAGTGCTGGATTGACAGCGCAAAAGCATTATCCTCTGCGCGGGATGCCGTTGGTAATTGCCGAGGATTTTGATGAGCCGATGTCGGATTTATGGGATGCTCTGGGTACATGATTTTACTGGATACGCATATTTGGCTTTGGCTGCTGCACGAGCCCAGTCATTTGTCTGTGGCGGCAAATCGTGCGATCGAGGCTGAGGAAAACCAAAGCGGTTTACTGGTTTCTGCAATTTCAGTTTGGGAAATTGCTGTGAAATCGAGTTTGGGTAAGCTGACTTTGCCTTTGCCGATCGAACAGTGGTACGCGCAAGCGAGAACTCATTCAGGCACAGTTATCGAGCCCCTGAATCCGTTGGATGCAATTGGCAGTACGCAGCTTCCAGGGGAGTTTCACAAAGATCCTGCCGATCGCATTTTAGTAGCGATCGCGCGGCGGTATGATATTCCATTGGTTACTTGCGATGAGAAGATTCTGAGCTATCCTCACGTTGAAACGATTTGGTAGTTGCGGGCGATCGCACTTAGTTTTGTTCGTAAGGGCGATCGGGCTTCGCATACCGGTAACTATTCTGGTTTCATCCAACCTTTGAAGATCGCTTTCGTAACATTGACATAGGGATTGGCTAAAAACTCTTCGATAGCAGCTTCACCACCAGCCTGCAATGCACGAATTACACGACGCTTGAAACTGGGGGTAGTTTCATCGTTAGCGTACTCAATCTTTTCAGATTCAGTAGCCGTTGGATTAGTTTGTTCCAACTGCTTGAGAAGTTGTTGAATCTCCGCAGCCGCTTCTGCAAGAGTTTGTTCCTGTTGTGAGTGTTGTACAGAAGTGTTGTTGTCGGATCGGGCATTTTCACCAAAAGCTCCAGCCTGACCGTAGTTATTATAATTGTCCTGGTAAACCCTTCCACCATAAACACTGCCACCAACACTACCACCAACTTTTAAATCATTATTCCCAGTCATAATTAAAACTACTCCTTAATCAAAATCTATTCCAAATAAAGTCTTTTAATACTGTTTCTTGGCATAAGCTGATTTGTCTTTTCATTTTCCTCCAATGATACCCAAATAGCTGGGCTGAGCTTAGCTTTTACACTATCCTCAAATTTTTGAGAATGTTCTTTTTCAAGGTTAAAGAATGTTTCGTATCTTAAGCTAGGCTTTTCTGTATTTTTGGTCCATCCAAAAATCATTAGCTGGTACTTACCAGATTGCACCTCAAATGAATTTGGTGTTCCTTGCTCGGCAATCCAATCAAATCTAATTACTTTATTTATTGAAGAACTCCCTTTTACAGGAATTGGCTGAGCTAAGTTATCATTTACAAAGTCTCCAACATCTGTAATTTTGACAAAAGTAGTCCATGCCATATCATAAAGATTATCATCATGATTGTGCCTGCTAATAACCAAGCGAATGCGCTGAATAGTTCCGCCCTGTGGACTCCAATTGTAGAAGGTTAGTGGTAAATTGAATCCTACTCCTTTAAAAGTTCTACTTCCTGTTGGAACATCATTTATAAAAATCGGGGAAAATATGAGATCTCTACTAAAACACAACTTAATATCTGCTTGTCTAAAATTAGAGGTATAAGCAACAACAGAGGAGACACCTAAGCTAAGTATAGAAACTACTGTTGCGAGTGTGGCGCTCCAATCACTTTCTTTTTTTGTTTGTTGTATAACGCTCGGATCATTTAGTGCTAACATTTTCTGTGAGACCGTAGGTGATAAGGTGAGTGATTGCTGTGTTAGAGAACCACCATAACTTGGTTTAATATTTTCTGGGACGAATGTTTTATTAAATTGTTGAGCAAAAACTTGAACACAAATAGTTAATAACAAGGTCGCAGTGCATATCGCTAATAATATTTTGTTTTTATTCATACTGAAATGTTTATTATGCACAATATCACTTTAAACCAATTATTAAAATTTAAAAAGCGGAAAAAGACGGAATAATACGGAAGTTTTGTAAAGATTCTGTAAAGTTTGAATATCGGAAAAATACGGAAAAATACGGATAAAGTCGGCTATAATAACCAATGTCCTCCCACATCCCGGATGATGCACGTTCAAGAGGTCTTGCAATTTATAGAAAAAGCTGTGTACGCCAAGACAGGCAAACGTCTCAATGACTTGCAGCGCGAAATTATTGAAGGAACTCTGAAGCGCCAAAAGTATGATGACATTGCAGAAAATTGCGGCTGTTCGGCCGGTCATGTTAAGGATGTCGGTTACGAGCTTTTGCAAATGTTATCGGATCTCTTTGATGAACCAGTTAATAAACACAATCTGAAATCTGTTTTAGAACGGCAAAGTAATCTAAATATTTCTTTGGGCGATCGAAGCTTTAATAGCAATAACAATATAATCGGCTGTGTAAACAGGGGTTCCGAACAAACCACTCCTACCCCAGAGAAAAGTCAACCCGAAACACCTGACTTTCATGGCAATAATCAAGCTAATATTGAAAAAATTGGTAAATTACGGCAGTTTGGCTTGAGCGACGAGCAAATTGCAGAGGTACTAGAGCTACCCTTGGATGTGGTTAAGCTGGTGGAATTCGAGGAGTAAGTCTGCGCCCTGTGCGAATTTTACTCAATACGCGCGATTCCCTTCGGGATAGCTTCGCTCGCGCGTACTTACTTTTCTTTGTTACAATCGTCGGAGGTTGCCTTGTTGAAGTCAAATAAAATATACTTAGATATTTTCAGCTATGAACACAAAACTCATTGAATCCTTAGTACAAATCATTCAGACACTCTCAGAAGAAGAGCAATTGCTAATAAAAGCAAAATTGTTTAGCAACATACCCTATCCTTCAACTGCGGAAATGACTCAGTTAGCCCAAAGCGGAGGAGCCTTGAATTTTTTACAGGATGAACCAGATATTTACACCATTGAAGATGGAGAGCCAATTTAGTGAAGCTAAAAAAAGGAGATATTGTTTTAGTTGAATTTCCATTTACAGATTTGAGTCAGAAAAAGTTACGTCCGGCTTTAGTGCTGTGGGCAAGTTCAACCATAGATGAAATTACTATCTGCTTCATTTCTTCGCAAAATGTCACTAGCATAAGTTTAGATGAATTTGCTTTAAATGCTTCCGATCCCGAATTTTATAGCACGGGATTAAGAGTATCTTCTAAAGTTAGAGTGACTCGAATTGTCTGCCTTGAAAAAAGATTAATACTGAGACGATTGGGCGAGTTAGGAAGTCAGCAAATGCAGCAATTGAATGCAACTCTAATACAAGCATTTCAATTAGTATAGGCTTGTTGACTCTCGCGCGGCCCAAAGCGCTCCAAAAATCCCTACAATAAATGTTTCGCCATCAATCGGTGGAGTATGTTCGGAGACGGCAACAGCAGCATCTACCTTTACTCGTACAGATTCGATCCATTCGCGATGCCTAGTAATACTCATATTAATTCTTTACCGTTTGCTCTAATTCTATCTTATTCATCAATTTTCGCGATCGACACCACCTCCAGGTGATCGATCGCCCTCAGATGCAGCAAGTGGCGCAATCTCAACCTGAAATTCCACATTTTTGCTGCATTTATCGTGCAAACTCACGAGCAGCAAGCGAGTAAGTCCCTTGAGTTCTTCAAAACCTTGTTGGATAGCTAGTAAAAGTATAGTCATTTATCGCATGACATGGGAGGCATTAAGTCCCTCCCCTTTCGCTTGTACTTTGAG
>NZ_JAUBVK010000007.1:0-306464 GCF_036705795.1 Microcoleus sp. ARI1-B5 | reverse complement strand
ACCCAGTTGCAGAACTGCTCCCACAGGTTGGCGCTTTCGCGCTGTTGTAAGGTGGCTGTCATGTGTTTATGATTGCTTTATTTGGTTTTCAATGTTCGTGACGGCTTTGTGTTCCGCCATGTAAATAAACATAAAGCTTTTATTTCAGTTTGTAAAGGGGTTTTAAGCACAGCTTTTGTTATGACTGTCATAAGCAGAGCTGATTAGAAGCCGGAAGGCTTGCTATATGGGTTTTTCAAAAGCAGAGTGCGGAATTTGCGGGCGATCGCACCAACAAGAAAAATGCTCATAATCTACCTGGGCAACGAGATTCGGGACTTGCGTCAGTGTTAAGATACATGAAGGATTGCGATCGCAAACCGCAAAACTCGCACTGACAGATATATGTTGTTGCCCAAGTCCGATCGATAAAAGTCTCAAGGAATGTCTCGCACAGTCACCTACAGCCCTGCTTATACCCTGGTTCCAACCTACGAGTGTTACAACCGCTGCACCTATTGCAATTTTCGGGCAGAACCCCTGCAAAGTCCTTGGCTGACACTACCATCCGCCGAAAAACAGCTTTTGCTGTTGCAAACTCAAGGTGTAATTGAAATTCTCATCCTCAGCGGCGAGGTACACCCTCACAGTCAACGGCGAAAAGCTTGGTTGCAGCGGATTTACGATTTGTGCGAACTCGCACTTGCTCTGGGATTTTTGCCGCATACTAATGTGGGGCCGCTCAGCTTTGAGGAGATGGCACAGTTAAAAAAGGTAAATGTATCGATGGGGCTGATGCTAGAACAACTTGCCCCACATTTGTTACAAACTGTTCACCGACACGCACCGAGTAAAGTGCCGGCCCTGCGCCTGCAACAGTTAGAATGGGCTGGGGAATTAAAGATTCCGTTCACAACTGGTTTGTTGCTGGGAATTGGGGAAAGTGAGGCCGATTGGATTGAGACGCTCTCGGCGATCGCCCGCATTCATTCGCGTTACAATCACATTCAAGAAGTTATCCTCCAGCCACACAGTCCGGGAAATCAGCAAAGTTGGGACGGTGAAGTTTTTGATGCTACAAAAATGCCGGAAGTTATTGCGATCGCCCGCAGCATTTTACCCGATGAAATCAGGCTGCAAATTCCGCCAAATTTAGTTGCACAGCCAGACATATTGCTGGCTTGTTTAGAAGCCGGTGCTAGAGATTTAGGAGGAATTGGGCCGCGGGATGAAGTTAATCCCGATTATCCTCACCTGCAACACCAAACTTTAACAGAAATTTTAGCAGCATCGGGATGGCAACTCGTGCAGCGTTTGCCTGTTTATCCTCAGTACGATAAGTGGCTGCAGCAGACATTGCAAAGTGCTGTCAAACAATGGAAACTTGGGAATATTTATTAAATATAAGGCGTTTACCTCACTTATTTGTTGAGATATCATATAGGGGATCTTGGTCAGGTGAGGTATATTCTTGGAGATCAAAAGCTGGACAATCGAGGGATTCAGCATACCTCACGAGGGTGAGAAAGGCTATATGTAAATAGAATTTATCAGTTTGCGGGCAATCTTATGTTCAAAAATCTTGTGATTAATCTAATCTTCACTGCCGGAGTTTTCTTTCCTTCTTTTTCTGGTGGGAGCGTCGCTACCCCGTTGCTCGAAGTTCAAAATCCCAGCGCATATCCGGAGGCTGACAAAAATGGAGACTACCGCATTGTTAACGGTAATAGGGGAGTCATGCCTTGGGTGTGGGAAGCCGTAGATCCAGAAGGTTTGAATGTTCGCTGCCAAGATAGGACTGGTCAAAGTAACCGACTGGATATGCTTGAGTTGCCAGTTGATAGGATTATGCCAACTGGAGAAAGATTTGATACTGTTGGAATTTCTCTTGACCGGCGGGGAAAACCTTGGCTATGGGTTGGTACTTCATTCAGTCGATTTCGCTGCTGGGTCAGAGCTAATACAAATTACGTCCGACCGATTCAAAGAATTAATCGCAACCTATAGGCTTTCTTGCTATAGTGAGGTATGTTAAATTCCTTTATTGGTATGGTTTTTAGCTTCCAAGATATACTTCATGTGACTAATAACCGCTATATCAGATTTTAAATCAAAGAACCGCCACCATCAATCCACACTTCAGTGCCTGTGATAAAGCTGGACGCATCGGATACTAAAAATAAAACTAATTGGGCGATTTCTTCGCTAGAACCGGGGGTATTATCCGTCAAAGGAATCAGGTCTTGAATGGAATCAGGCTCGAGTGGAATGTCATCAAGATGGCGCTTAACGGTGCTTTCCTCAATGGAAGTCACCACCGCGCCCGGACAGATAACATTGACTCTGATTTGGCTGGGAGCAAGTTCTAGCGCCAGCATTTTCGCTAAAGCTACTTGGGCCGCTTTGCTGGAAGCGTAAGCTGTGGCGCCAACTTTCTTGAAACTTCTGGTGCCATTAATCGACGATGTAATGACGATGGAACCTCCTTGTTTTTTCAGATAAGGAACAGCATACTTAACAGTCAAAAATGTTCCTCTGAGGTTGGTATTAATTGTCTTGTCCCACTCTTCGGGTTCTATCTCCTCTATCGGCGACCATACACCGTTAATACCCGCATTTGCCAACACAATATCAATTCTTTGATATTCATCAAAAATGGTTTGAAATGCCTGTTGCATTTGCATAGAATCGGCCACATCTGCTGCAATAGCTAGCCCGCAGCCTCCTTCATCGACCAACTGGCGGACGGTTTCTTGCCCGGTTTCTAAAGTGCGATTGATAATAGCAACTTTTGCGCCTTCCTTGGCGATTAAAATTGCTGCTGCACGTCCAATTCCCGACCCGCCGCCGGTAATAACGGCAACTTTTTCTGCTAGTTTCATATTTTTTTTAGGTAAATAATTTTGGGGCGCGATCGCCTAAAAGTAAGATTGGAGAGAGGACTGAAGTCCGATGCTGCGAACAGGCTTTAATCAGCAAAAATAAGAAATAGCGAAGTAAAAAATGGTTTGATACGACGATCGTAGCCGTAAGGTGCGCAGCGCGCACCCTACTTCAGATAGAGGATGCCGTCAAGATTAAGGTCATGCTTAGGGCTGAGGAACCCAGACAGAAACTGAACCGGCGTTGCACCTAAAATCAGCCCAACCATCGTCATTAGTTGCGATCGGTTCTTTGATGTGTTCGGTGATGTCAATATAAGTTCGATTCGGCTGTCCGACTTCCATAAACTTGGTGCCATCGCCTCCGTTACTGAGTACCACAGCCATGCCGCCCGGATGTTCTTCATCTCCGAGTCGCGTCCAGCCAATTGTGTTGGCGTGGTCGAAGTAATCGTACTGATTGCCGTAGGAATAAGTTTGGCGCGCTAACAAGAATTTATCGAGAATTGACTGATGTTTTTCTAACCAAATCTCGTATTCGTTGCCATCATTTGCTTTATCCTTATAGTTAGCGCCGTAATAATCGGGGTAAAAAATGCACGGATATCCTTCGCTTCGCAGCAGGATTAAAGCGTAGGCAAGGGGTTTAAACCAAGCCTCGACAACCGATTCTAGGGATTGTAAGGGTTGGGAATCATGGTTGTCAACCAAGGTAACGGCGAGGGCGGGTTGCTGTTGGACGAGGGTGTTATCAAAAATTGTTCGCAAGTCGTAACTATTGCCGGCCTTGCTAGCAGCGTGGAAGTTGTAGTGGAGGGGTGCATCAAATAAGGATACTTTACCGTCCGTTGCTTGGATGAAGTAGTGCAAAGCTTCTACTTCATAAGACCAATATTCACCGACTGCAAATAAGTCGCGTTTGGCATAGTTGCGGACGTGTTCCAACCATTCTTGGAAAAATTCGGCTGATACGTGTTTGACGGCATCGAAGCGAAAGCCGTCAACGTTTGTTGTATCGAGATACCACTCACCCCAGTATTTTAATTCGCCGGTGACTTCTGGGTTGTCCATATCTAAATCGCAACCCATCAGGTAGTCATAATTGCCTTTTTCTAAGTCTACTCCTCGATCGAATTCTTTGCCTTTTAGCAGGTAAACGGCATTGGCTTCTGTGTTGTAAGTGTTGTAATCAATGGCGTCAAAATGCCACCAATGCCACTCCATGCTGGAATATTTTTTGTCGCGACCGGGGAAAGTAAAATGCGTCCAAGCTTTGATCTTTTGATATTCGCCTACGGTGTCATTCCGGTTGTCGGGATTGAAGGGTGTGGCTTCGACTTCTTCTTCTGCATCGGCACCTAATTTGTGGTTGAAGACAACATCGGCATAAATCCGAATTCCTGCATCTTGTGCAGCTTTAATCGCGCGCAAATACTCATCTTTTGTGCCGTATTTCGTGCGTACCGAGTCTTTTTGGTCGAATTCGCCTAAATCGAATAAGTCGTAGACGCTGTAACCTACATCCAGAGCGCCGTCTGTTCCTTTATAGGCGGGTGGCAACCAAAGGGATGTAACGCCTATTTTGGCTAAATCTTTTGCAGATTCTGCTAGCTGATTCCACAGGTTCCCGTCAGCGGGGCTGTACCAGTGGAAATACTGCATCATGACGCCATTGACTTGAGACATAAATTTAGTTTTTCCTGTTTTGTGAAGTTGCGATCGACATTTATGTTCGTAGCTTGCTAGTTTACGTATGTCTGCGATCTATGGTCAACAAACATCATAAAAGATGGGGTTGCTCAAAACAATCTATCTGTTGATGGATTGACAACAGAATGTAAATTTGATAAAAATTACTTCAGGCAGATCGGAGATTGGGGATCGGCTGGTAGTGCTGCGGCAACTCGCTCAACTCTGGTGTTCCAAGTACCGTCGATCGCCAATTCAAGCAACCTAAATCCCGGCGGGATTTCGTCAAGAATAATCGGATGGCTTTTGGGTAAAAGTTGGATGCAGGTACTGGGTGTACCTAAGTAGGAAACTAAGCCTCGCTGTTGGTGAAATTCTTGGTGAATGTGGCCGCAGAGGACGATTTTTATTTGAGGGTATCGATCGACAATTGCCAAAAATTCACCGGCATTGTGCAGCATCATTCCATCCATTATTTCACAGTCGATCGGCAGCGGGTGATGGTGCAAAGCAATGATAACAGGTCGATCGCCGGTTTGTTGCAGTTGAGAGTCGAGCCACTGCAAGCTTTCTGGGGAAAGCCGCCCGCCGTCGCATCCCGCTTCCACACTCGAAAGTAATAGAAATTGCCAGTTTCCCAGCATCCACGATTTTTCTGGGGAAATCGGCGGCTGATTTAAGATTTCTGCCATAACTGGGATGTTGTCGTGGTTTCCAGGTATCCAGTAGGCGGGAATTCCCAGGGGGGCGATGAGGGAGACGAGGATCTGGTAGGATTCGGGTGTTTCGTCTTGCGATAAGTCGCCTGTCAGCAGCAGTAAGTCGGGCGACGGCTGTATCTGTTGCAGGCGATCGAGAACTGTTTGCAGGGTGCGGGTTGTTGAGATCCCTTTCCATTGTCGATCGAACTCTGCGAAAAGGTGAGTGTCGGTGATTTGGGCGACGAGTAGGGGAGAAGCTGGTGTCATGGCTGCTGTTGCTGGCGATCGAGCTATTTCTAATGTAGCCTGGGATGGGGTTGGGGGGGCGATCGAAAAAAAGACGAGGAAATTTTTGACAGGTATGTTCAAATAATCAGGATTTGGTGTATTATCGTATAACGTCAATTTTCAGACGTAACGGCGGCATAGCCAAGTGGTAAGGCAGAGGTCTGCAAAACCTCCACCCCCAGTTCAAATCTGGGTGCCGCCTTTTTTAATTAAAGTGCGATCGCCCGTTAACGAAGTCTTCTGCAGGCGATCGCACTTTTCAACGATCTGAAATAAAGTAGGGACACGGCACTAAAGTAAATCTAATAGTCTTGGGCGGACGGGTCGTCAGAAACCGGGTTTTTTTACGAAAATCCTTCGTTTTAACCTACAGATTAGGTAAAAAACCCGGTTTCTTTGGTTTTGATGCGTGCACGACTGTCTAAGGTGTCACAATTGTGTGCGATCGCCAGATTGAAAGTTTGACAATTCTCCGGTTAACCATCCATAAACCGGGTTTCTGCATCGGTGATATAATCTAACTATGACTATGGCAAATAAAAAAAATTACCTTAACAAGTAAATCAAAAAATGGAGTAATCAACCATGATGATAGAAGAATACTTAGATTTTTTAGCAGCCGATGACATCCGAGTAAAAGGGACAAGAGTCGGAATAGAAAGCATCCTTTATGAATATATTTATCGGCAACGTTCACCAGAGGAAATCTTAAAACACTTTTCCACTCTGAGCCTCGCTCAAATTTACGCGACAATCCTTTATTATTTAACCAATAAAGAAGCTGTAGATCAATATCTTGCCGACTGGTTAGAATGGTCGCACCAACAAAGAAAAGCCCAAGAATTAAATCCCCATCCAGCTTCGATTAGACTACAAAAAATCAAGATGGAAAGACAGAAAAATGGCACTAAAGTATCTCATTGATGAAAATGTCGATCCGATTTATCCTACTCAAATTCGGATTCGACAACCGGAATTAGTGATTGGGGTTATTGGTGAACCTTTTATTCCATCCAAAGGAACTAAAGACCCTGATATTTTAGAATGGTGTGAAGAATATGACTTTATTCTAGTCACGAATAACCGTAAATCGATGCCAGTTCATTTAAAAGATCATTTGCAAGCCAATCGTTATATTCCAGGGATATTTATTTTAAGTGCGAATTTAAGCGTGGGGCAGAACATAGATGAATTAATTTTAATTGCCGAATCTTCTTTTGCTAATGAATATCAAAATCAAATTATTCATCTACCTCTCACTAAAATAGAATAATAACTCTTCTTATGTTAAAATAATCTTAGAACATTGGAGGTTTTCCCGTGATTCAAGCGATATCTAAGTTAATGACTTTCGATGACTTTCTGGAATGGAAACCAGAAAACGGACGCTATGAACTACGTAATGGAGTTATTGTTGAGATGCCTAATCCAACTGGTAAACATTCAGTAGTCGCAGGTTTCCAGGCGCTAGAATTTGGTTTTGAAATTAGGCGTTTACAACTTCCTTACTTTATTCCCAAGGAATGTACAATTAAATTCAGCGATAACTTAGGCTACGCTCCAGATGTGATTGTATTAGATAAACAAGCCGTAGAAGTCCATGAGTCTCGATGGGAACGAGAATCAGTTATTACTCATGGAGATTCTGTTAAGTTAGTTGTGGAAGTTGTTAGCACAAATTGGCGCGATGATTATGCACACAAGATGATCGACTATGAAGCATTAGGCATTCCTGAATACTGGATTGTCGATTATTTGGGTTTGGGAGGTAGGCGTTATATTGGTTCTCCAAAACTGCCTACTTGGTCGGTTTGTCAATTGGTAGATGGTGAGTATCAGATTCAGCTATTTCGGGGAGATGAAAGAATTGAGTCGGCGGTTTTTCCAGAGTTGAATTTGACGGCGGAACAAATTTTTAAGAGCGGGTAAATCTATGGCTAATCTGGAAAGCATTAAGCCAATCAAAAGATGAGAATATAGCGGTTTTTAGTCTAGTGAAGTACAGATTATCCGGTAGGGAAACGCCACTGTCCATTAGTATCAAATTAAGCCTAAAAACTTTTGTAGATCTCGTTTATTGCCAAATCCCGATCCCCCTCGCATACCCCCTACTCGACCCCTACTCCCCGCATCGTTGCGGGAGTAGGGGTCGACTTTGAGCGCTTCTTGTTCCCCCCGACTATCCGGGGGGTTAGGGCGGATATGGGCTTAATCGTCAAAAATTACGAGACTAAAGAGAATACTCTTGTCCCCCCCTTAAGAAGGGGGGTTAGGGGGGATCTGGCCTCGGCTATAAACAGAAGACTGTGACTAACTTTGAGCTTAAGTTTACACGCCTTGGACACTGCCATGTCCTGTATTTGATTTAACCAGAAACCTCAGACAAACCGAATTAATTTCATTACCACCAATCAAGTAATTTGTCAACAAAAACTGAGCAACTAGGCCGCTAGATTGGAAAATTAAATAATTCTTGCAGTTTAGCTGGGGCTGCTTGTATTTGTGGTACAAATGAGGGAATAAAGAATGTTGAAGGTCACGCCTCATGGATGAAAACCGCGTCCGAGCTTACCTGAATCTGATTCAATTGCTGCTGAGTTGTCCGTCTGGGGAAGAGGGGAATGTATTGCAGGAGCACTCTGAGTTTGTTGACTCAGGTTTGATTGAAGTGATGCAGGAAGTGGCGAGTCGGATGGCGGCGGATGGCGAACAAAATGCGGCTTTTTTGCAGCAATTGGCGGGTCAAATTAGTCAAGCTTTGGCTCAAGGGACGCAGGGAGGGAATGCAGACCGCAATTCTGTTTATCTGCAATTGATTAATGCGCTGCTGAGTTGTCGTAACGGTGAGGAAGAGCAGCTTTTACAGGCTAACTCCCAATTGCTGGATGCTGGGTTTCTGCAAGCTTGCGAGGCAGTAGCGGCAACTTTGGCAGAGGAAGGAGAGGAGAATGGGGCTAGTTTTTTGCGAAATCTTGCCAGTCAGGTAGGGGAATTCTTGGGGATGAACCTTCGGGGAGATAGCGATAAATCTGAGGGTGAAAGTCCGCAAGAGTATTCAAGGTTTATCCTAGAATTATTGCAAGCAGAACAAGATAGCAAGAGCGACGTGGCGGTAATTTACCCGCTGTTAGCGCAACGGCAACATCTCCTTAATGCCCGTTTGGCTGAGACTTTACAGCAAGTCGCGGATAATTTAATTGCCGAACATCCAGAAGCAACTAGAGATATTGTCGGCATTATTGAAAATTTGAGTATTCATATTAATAACTTTCCTTTGGGGAAGAAAGCAAATAATATTGAAATTGCGATCGCAGGTTATCAAAGAGTTTTAAGTAATCGGGAACCGGGGAGCGAAAAATGGGCCGAGACGCAAAATAATCTGGCAAATGCCTACCGTAACAGAATCAGGGGAGAGAAAGCTCAGAATATCGAAATGGCGATCGCATTTTACACTGCGGCATTATCCGTTCGCACCCGCGATGCCTTTCCCCAAGATTGGGCAACAACGCAAAATAATCTGGCAAATGCCTACAGTAAAAGAATCAGGGGAGAGAAAGCTCAGAATATCGAAATGGCGATCCTTTATTACCGAAATGCACTCAAAGTCCGCACCCGCGATGCTTTCCCGCAAAGCCATGCTGAAACCTTATTTAATTTGGGGCTTGCCTATCGAGATGTTCCCAACTTGCAGCTAGCTCACGATACTTTTGCTGATGCCATTAACACCGTAGAATTACTACGGAGTGAAATTCATTCGGGCGATGAAACTAAACAGAAATTAGCCGAAGAATGGAATGAACTCTATCGAAATATGGTAGAAGTTTGCATAGAACTAAAAAACTATACCGCAGCCATAGAATACGCCGAACGCAGCAAAGCCCGCAACTTAGTCGAACTCCTTGCCACCCGCGACTTATACCCCAAAGGTGACATTCCCGAAACCGTTATCAACGAACTCTCGCGCCTGCGTCGAGAAATTGATGCCGAACAGCGACGAGTGGACATCGAACAGACAAATCGTAACAGCAACGGGGGCAGGATATGGGGAGAACGCAGCCCCCAAATCGACAACCTACAAAGCACCAGTCGGGATCAATCCCATCTCACCCAATTACGGCAACAATTAGATGAATTGATTGACCGCGACATCATACCCATCGATCCCAACTTTGTACTCACCCAAAAAGTTAAAGGCATCTCCTACAGCGAGATTCAATCCCTCACAGCAGAAAACACCGCGATTATTGAGTGGTACATTACAGGCGACAGACTTCTTGCTTTTATCATCACCTCAGAATCACCAACTCCTACAGTCTGGCAATCCTCAAAAGCCGACTTTCAAGCCTTGGTAAATTGGGGCAACGAGTATCTCAAAGACTACCGAAAAAACAAAACTCAATGGCGGGAAAACCTAGCCGTCAGCCTCGAAAACCTAGCTAAAATATTGCATCTTGACGATCTTCTGGGGAGGGTTGCCAAAAAGTGCGATCGACTAATTCTAATTCCCCACCGCTACCTGCATTTATTTCCGATTCACGCCTTGCCAGTTAGCCGTGAAATTTGGCAGCGATTTAATTCAGAAACCCCGTCTCCAGAACCCACCAATCCCTGCCTGCTAGATTGCTTCAAACAAGGTGTCAGCCACGCCCCCAGTTGCCAACTCCTGCAACAAGCACAAAGGCGAAAACGACCCAATTTCACACAACTATTTGCCGTTCAAAATCCCACCAATGACCTAAAATTTACCGATATAGAAGTACAAGCAATCCGCCATCATTTCCCACCCGAAAATCAAGATATCCTCATCCAAAGCAATGCCAAAAAATCAGCTATAAATGACAGCAGCCTCCGCATCGCCCACTGCACTCACTTTAGCTGTCACGGCTATTTTAACTTTGAACAACCTTTGCTGTCAGCATTGCTGCTAGCCGACAGCGAATTACCCCCACCACCGCCAGAATCAAATCCCAACCGTTATCAACCCTTACAAAATGGCAACATCCTCGACCTGGAAAAATGCCTCACCTTAGCCGATATATTTGCCCTCGACTTGCGAGAATGCCGCCTAGTTGTACTCTCAGCCTGCGAAACCGGCATCAGCGACTTTAACAGCATCAGCGATGAATATATCAGCTTGCCTAGCGGTTTCCTGGTGGCCGGCAGTTCCAGTGTAGTACCGACACTTTGGACTGTTAACGATTTGTCTACTTCATTTTTAACGATCAAATTTTATGAAAATCTCCAAGCCGGATTGAGCGTCGCTGTTGCCCTCAACACTGCTCAAATTTGGCTGCGGGATGTTACGGTAGAAAAGTTACAACAGTGGACAAGCAAACTTTCCATCCGTCCCTCCTTAAAAGAGGCGCTATACGATATACTCGACAACATAGATTCCACAGCAGAACCGCCGTTTCGATCGCCCTACTATTGGGCTGCATTTTATGCAACTGGTCAGTAGAAATTAGATAATTATGCTAGAAGGAAATAGTCTAAAAAATATCAACGCTTTCATCTACCTCATCAAAAATCTGAAACCCCTGTTTTTGAAATAGAACAGACATGAAGATTTGGAGCGATCGAAAGATAATTTCCGAGAAACAGAAGACGAACTGGCTGATGATATCATTGAATGGTGTGCGAAGTACGCCGACATTCAACAAGCATTGCGCCAGACTCGCAAAGAATTGTCTGCGGCAGAAACTCCATTAACGGAATTAACAGAGGGCGATCGCGTTCCCGGAAGCACTAAATTAAATCCACCACCACCGCCTCCTCCTCGCAAATCTGCCAGAGAAACGCTATTAAATGCCATTCAAGAAAGTTTCCCCAACCAGTCAAAATAGAAGACAGGGCGGTTTAAATTATAGCAACCGCCAATTCGATGGGACAAATTTTAGGGTTTATACATTTTTATTGGGTGTGGTATAATAATTCATAAAAAACCTCCCAAAATCCTGTAGGGGCGGGTTCACCAACCATCTATAAAACCAACCAAAAATATCATAAACCCGCCCCATCCCAGCCATTGTTTCCGTCAACATTTTACCCATAAATTATGGTATAATTCATAAAAAACCTCCCAAAATCCTGTAGGGGCGGGTTCACCAATCATCTATAAAACCAACCAAAAACCTCATAAACCCGCCCCATCCCCGCCATGGTTTCCGCCAACATTTTACCATAAATTCATCGTACATTTATATTGTTGGTGGGCGGGGGCGGGTTTATAATATTATTGGTTTTTACCATGAATGGTTGGCGAACCCGCCCCTACAAGTTGGGTTGATTATTATAATATAACGTGTCTTATCTAAACTGTATTGGGATGTAGGTGATGAATAGCACTCAATTGACAGGCAAACTTGCCAACCCAAAACTAACGCTGTTTGCCTTTCACTTGTGCAACAACCTTGCCAAAGGCGACCAACAAACTGTAGACTATGCCGACCATTTATGGCAGCAATGCGTTGCCTTGGGAAACCGACTGCAAACCAATCCAAAACTCGATTCTTTACCCGAATACCTTGCCAACAAAAAGAGCCAAAATAGCCAACCAAGCGACTATTTAGAACTTTATGAGTCCGATGGTAATAAAATCCTACCATTCACGACTCTCAGCCAACCGGACAAAGTACCCCTAGAAGGCGCAATTTATCCGGTGCAACTGCATGACACTTACGCCCTTGACTTGACGCTGCTAGCCGCAGATACACTAGAAATCAACCAACTAAAAAATCTAAATTTTCAAGGTTGTCTGCTACCCCATAATATCCAAGCATCACTGGGACAAACGTTGGTATTATTTGCCAAGCCAGTTGATTTTTCTGGTAATCATCAAGAATTAGCCGTAGCTTGTGTAGAAGCCTTGTTTCAAAATGTACAAAGCCTGCCCAAACCCTATTTAATTGCACAGGGCCAACTTCTCGGTAGTCCGATTTTTGAATTTGACAATGCTCAAGAAAATCCCAGTTTAAACTGCCATATCCTAGTCTGGTTAGATACCGATGAAAAAACTTCCGAGTTAGAGGATAGTGGTTATTATTATCGTCCGCTGCTGAATTTGTTATGCTGTCGGACTAAAATCATTTACACCTATTACCAAGCGCAGCGCTGCAACGAGGAAGCGAGGAAACTGTACAGCAAATTAGAACAGAAGGTGGAAGAGTTTAGCAAGTTAAAGTCAGAGCCAAAAGAGCGACTGAAACAACTGGAGGATTGGCTGATTCAACTTCCCCAAATCGGGTTTGAGTATGCCCGCTATTTGCGAGATATAGAACTTCACCTGACTACAATTGAAACGAATGCTGAAAATTATAGTTACTACCACAAACAAATTGTCAGTTTCAGCATCGAAGGAACAGATAACTTAGATTTTATCCAAGATTTTTTGACTGGGAGTTGCCAGATGTTTCAGAAACAGATTAAAATCAACATGAGTTATCTTACCGCAGGACGGCAATTGTTTCAACAGATGATTGAAACTATCCGAATAATTGTGGAATTGGAAGGTCAAAAACAACAGGCCAAGTTTGAGCTAACAGAAAGAAAAAGCGATGCCGAATTGCAAAACACGATTCAATCGGTAGGTGCAGGCATCGGTGCAGGCATCGGTGTAGCCGGAATCATTGCCAGCAGTTATCCTCTGATAACGCAAGTTCCAATAGCACCTTTTTCTACATCTTTACCGCCCCATCCCTTTGTATTATCTCTCTTCTTCAGTTTGTTATTCGGCGCAGGCTTTGGCTTTGGTACTTGGCGGTTGACTCGGAGAATTAAGCCCAAAGAGAGAGAGAATAGGAATCAGATAAAAGGCTGCAATGAGAATAACTCGGATTTACAGCGCGGATAGTTTTTAAGGGGATGAAATAGATGACACGGCGCCGTGTACATTGGTGTCAACTTCAGCCTCAAACGCTTGATAAATCTCGTTTATCCCCTAGGCTATATCCCCCTAAATCCCCCTTCAACCAGGGGAGTAGGGGTTGACTTTGACAAGATTCTTTTCCCCCCCTGGTTGAAGGGGAGTAGGGGTCGAGTAGGGGGCTCTTCCTGCGGGGGGATCAGCGCCTAATTATCAAACAGTAGACCGGTAATACATTTGACCTTAAATTGACACTTTCCCAAAGGCATTGCCGTGTCGTTACCTGAAAACGGGTATATTACCCTAACCGTTACATTTTACTGATAATCCTTTGCACGATTTCCACACCTGTTACCGCCTGCCAGCCAAACAGCCCCAACAGCGCCACATTCAGGAAGATGTGAGTGTATCTCGCCCAATTTTGACCTTTTTGCATCAAAGGAGTCAGCGAGGCTGCGATCGCAATTATTGCGGTCATTCCCAAGCCTGCTAGCAAGTGCGGGCCGACAAATAGTTTGCCGTTGTTGATGTAGGTGACGGCCATTCCGCCGATCGCGCCTGTTACCATTAAGGCTAGCAGCAAAGCACCCATCTGGTGGTGCTTGATATTGAATTTGCCCTTAATTAACTCTTTCTTGACTTCGCCTTCCGCACTTCTGGTACGGCGGATTTGAATTCCCAGATACAAAGCATAAAATGAGATTGCTAGCAATACCCACATTAAAACTGGGTGGAAGAATTGGCTCCAAACTTTCACAGACTGCGGAATTTCCAGATTCATAGTGTTCTCAGGATTAGCAAACATACTTCATAAAACTTAGCATACCAGTAAGTCCGTCTCGTGCGACGGTACAAATATACGGTATGAGAGACTATTATGCCTGCCACTAAACAAGACGCTGTATTGATCCAAGCCGCCAAGACTGGCAACATTATTCACGTCCAAGCCTTACTCGCCAAGGGCGTTGACGCTAACGCCAAAGACTCTGAGGGGACGACGGCTTTGATGTTTGCCGCCCAAAAGGGCTATACGGAAATCGTGCGTATTTTACTAAACAATGACGCTAATGTCAACCATGCGAGCAGGCGTTTTGGGCTGACGGCTTTGATGCTGGCGGCGGCTCACAAACAGGCTGATGTTATGCGGCTGTTGTTGGCTGAGGGTGCTGATGTTGATGCTAAAAATGATGATGGAAGTACGGCTTTGATGGCGGCTTCTCTCAAAGGCGATATCAATGTTGTGCGGCTTTTACTTGATGCTAAGGCTGATGTGAATGTCCGAGATAAAGATGGAGATTCGGCTTTGAAAATAGCGGCTTTATCCGGGCACGAAACTGTTGTCAAAGCTTTGGCTGATGCGGGTGCTGTTGCTGACAATTCTATGCTATTTTTAGCTGTCAGTCAAGGTAGCGCTGAAATTGTCCGAATTTTGCTCGCTCGCGGCGCAGATGCTAATGTTAAAAATCTAGAGAGCAAAACTGCTTTGATGCAGGCACAGGCGGCGGGCAATTTGGCGGTTGTCGAGGCGCTGTTGGCTGCTGGTGCTGATGTGGAAACTCGCGACAAAGACGGGGAAACTGCTTTAACTTTGGCTGCGGATTTGGGCAATGTTGATGCGGTGCGGGCTTTGCTGGGTGCAGGCGCTAATGCGAATGTGAAAAATGGAGATGGGGGCACGGCTTTGATGGCTGCCGCTGCTGGGGGCAATTTGCCGATCGCACATATATTACTAGATGCTGGCGCCGATATCAACGCTAAGGACAGAGATGATGAAACTGCTTTGAATTTTGCGGTGGTTGAAGGCTGCGAAGATGTGGTGGAATTGCTCTTAAACCGAGGCGCTCATGTCGGTTCGAGAAATCGGTTGGGCGATACGCCTTTGCTGGTGGCGGCTGTTCACGGTCACAGTGCGATCGTATCGGCTTTGCTGCAAAAAGTAAACTCAAATCAGGCTGATTTTCTGAATGCTAAAAACTTTGGGGAGACGGCTTTGACGCTGGCTGCTTTTCACGGACATACCGAGACGGTTAAGGCTTTGCTTGACGGCGGTGCAGATCCGAATATCCCGGCGGATTTGGGGAAGACGGCTTTAATGAAGGCGTGCGATCGCGGTTATGTGGCGATCGTCCAAATATTAGTCGAAAAAGGCGCGGATGTCAACTTGCTGGATGAATCGGGCGCAACTGCTGTGATGTGGGCCGCCCATCGGGGTTATGCTGATGCAGTCAAGATTTTAATCGCCGCTGGTGCAGAGTTAAATCACAAAAACCCGGGAAATTATACAGCTTTAATGTTAGCTGAATTTAAAGGTTATTCCACTGTGGCGAAATTGCTGAAAAATGCCGGAGCACAGGAATAAAAATCGCATCGTGGGAGATGCAGACGGCGGTTGAAACGGCGTCTATACAAACTTTCGTCCGCCTCCGCAGACTGAAGAAAATGCCGTGTCCAGAAAAAAAACGTAATGTTAACCGTCCATTCTTCAACCCGCTCCCGTCGCGTGAGTGTTTTTGTAGACGCGGTTTCAACCGCCGTTTTATCTTGAAATTATCTGCGTTTATCTCCGTTGCATCTGCCTTAAATCTGCGGTTTTGCTATTCATAAAATATTTATGCAACAAGTCTCAATCTGCTTTCCGCACCCAGCCATTAATAGTAAAGCGACTATCAGCAAAAGCTTTCGAGGGACAGCTAACTCGCAAAACTTCGTGCATATAGCGGCTTAGAAAAAATACGATGCTGTTATTGCGAGGTTCAACAGTTCTGAATGTCTCATCTGCAACATAAAAGTTGTTCTCGATTTTGCTGTCGTAAATCAGCAATTCGCCACCGGAAAAAGCCTTAGGTTCTCGATTGAAATAATAAACGTAAGTAAAAAATCTGCTGGCGGTATCGGGCGAGCCGCTATCGTTGTGAAGTTTATAAAAGTTGTTGTCATTGTGCATAGTTAGCTGAGCTTCAATGTCACCAAGCGGAAATGATGGGATATTTAATTTGCGCAGCACGTTCGGGAGAATTCCTTTAATGCGATTAACCATCAGTTCGGAAAATTCGGGGAAGGAGTGGAGTACCATCGAACGGCGGTAATCTTCGGCATTGGTTGAGGTGCTGGTAGTTACAAATTCGGATTCTTTTGCTAAAACGTATTTGATTAGTTTGTTCTTTTCTGCGGCGGTGAGAAAGTTGTCTATTTGGGCGTAGCGAGATATTAAGTCGTCATTTACAGGCGCAGGGGCGGGAATTTCTGCGGGAATTTCTGCGGGAATTTGTACGGGAATTGCTGGCGGCAGCGGTTGCATTTGCTGCAAGTAAATTGGGGGTTCTGTGACTAATCCGATTAGGTGTTCGGCGGGAAAGGAAAGGCTGGAACGCCCGTCGTCTATGGGGATTTGGAATAATGTGGAAAAACCGGGTGTTGGTTGCGTGCGATCGACTAATGTTTTGACAAGGCTGTGCAATAATGGTGTGTCTGATTTGAGAATGACGGTGCACTGATGTCCGCCGATTAGCAGGATTTTAACTTTTACGTCTTGGGGTTGAATTTGCTGTTGAGTGTAAGTCATAATTTTTTTAAGGACGCAACTGGAAAATTGGTAGGAATATACTTCGGTAGGATATAACAGTTTTTATTGATGTCAACAATCGCGTGAAACCCACAGTCCGCCAGGGGTTAAAACCCCTGTCTAATAGCGAAAGTCCTCTCAAGAGGACTGATGAGTTCTTTAGTCCTCATAGCGAGGACTTCAGCTATTAGCCAGGGACTTAAGTCCCTGGCGGTCTTTCGGGCCCGAGTTAAGACCAATGAACACTATTATATCCCTATAACAGTCTACACAATTGAGAATTGCTAGGTATTATTCCTAATGCAAGAAGTGGCGGATATCGGTGAAAACCATTGTGATTCCGAGTTGGTTGGCTGCTGCGATCGAATCTTTATCGCGCATACTTCCTCCGGGTTGGACGATCGCAATTATTCCGGCCTCAGCAGCCGTTTTTACTGAATCGTCGAAGGGGAAGAAGCCGTCGCTAGCCAAAATCGCTCCTTTACTCTTCTCTCCTGCTTGTTCCAATGCTAGTTTAACCGATCCCACGCGGTTCATCTGTCCGGCGCCGACACCGATTGTAGTGCGATCGCGCGTGACAACGATCGCATTCGATTTAACGTGTTTCGCGACTTTCCAAGCAAACAGCAATTCTTCCAACTCTCCCGCAGTCGGCTGCTTCTGTGTAACTGCGCGCCATTTGCTAGTTTCTTCTACTGCATTGTCCGAGTCTTGCACCAGCAAACCGCCTGCAATAATTTTAACAGTTTGCGCTGGCCCTTGAGTCAAATCCGGCAAAATTAATACTCGAACTTTCGCCTTTTTCTTGATAATTTCTTCCGCTTCCGGTTCGCAGCCCGGGGCGACGATACATTCTAAAAATGTTTGAGTTAGCGCAGTGGCGGTAGCCGCATCAATCGGGCGGTTGAGGGCGACAATTCCGCCGAAAGCTGAGACTGAATCGGTGTCAAAAGCTTTTTGATACGCTTCGGAAATACTCGCTCCCAAGGCTGTACCGCAAGGATTTGTATGCTTCAGAATAGCGGCGGCGGGAGTTTCTGGAAATTCTACAATCAGCCGCCTTGCTGCTTCTAAATCTACTAAATTATTGTAGCTCAATTCTTTGCCTTGCAGGATGGTGCTAGTCGTCCAGCCTGTGGGTACAGTTCCGCTTTGATACCAGGTGGCTGCTTGGTGGGGATTTTCGCCGTAGCGGAGTGTTTGCAGCTCTTTTCCTGATAAATTAAACTGTTCTGGTAGCTTCGATTCTGGCTCGGATTGGCTGCTGAGATAATTTGCGATCGCGCGATCGTAATTAGCTGTATGCTGAAATGTTTCTAAGGCACATTTTTGCCGAAACTCTAAGGATGCTTCCCCGCCGTTTTGCCGAAGTTCTGCTAAATAAGTATTGTACTGTTCGGGATTGCACAAAACTGTCAAATGAGCGTGGTTTTTGGCGGAAGCTCTCAGCATCGCGGGCCCGCCGATATCTATCTGCTCAATTGCGTCTGCTAACGTTACACCCGGTTTGGCAATTGTCTGTTCAAAGGGATACAAATTGACGACAACTAGATCGATCGCTCGAATTTGATTTTCGCTTAAATCTGCGATGTCTTGCGCTACATCGCGGCGCGCTAAAATACCTCCGTGGATTCGGGGGTGAAGTGTTTTGACTCGCCCTCCCAAAATTTCGGGAGAACCAGTATATTCCGCAACTTTGGTGACTGGGATTCCTGCTTCTTTGAGCGCGCTTGCTGTCCCGCCGCTGCTAATTATGTCAAATTCAAATTCTTCTACTAGACTGCGCGCTAAGTCGATTAGCCCGGTTTTATTGGATACGCTCAGAAGTGCTAGACGTGCCATTGGTTTGAAGTTGCGATCGCAAAAATAGACAGGTTACATTCTATACCACATCTGGCGGCAGCGACATGATTTGGTAATTGGTAATTGTGATTATTTTTTATATCAAAGATGAGCCTGCTTTTTGGTCAGCGTATTTTTTTCAAAATTTATATAATATTTTATACTTGGCAGTTGCTTCTAAATATTTATAACTGGCGCGTCGCTCCTGTTATTTTGTCCGCTGCGAGAGGGATTGAAGCCATTACTCGCCTTAATAGTTCGTCTCCCTACTAGGTAAATGCCGATGTTGTTGAAATTACTTACTCAAGTGGAATAGATCGTTCGATGGAGATAGATCTTGAATTTTAACGATATTTTAGGATGAATTCTAAAAGTAATGTGCTAGCATCGGGTGTAAATTGTTCTGTCCATAAATTTGCCGTAAAATTGGGCGAGCGCAACACTTGAATTAAAAAAAGAATTGGGTAGGGTTTAAATATGTATTTTCAAGAAGCAGATTCAGAAAATAAGCTCAGTAATATTAGCAGTACCTCGAAAATAACTGCTAAAAAAATGACCGAGCGAGCAAACTATCAAGATTGGCCCCAAAATTTAGCCGATAATTCGGCAGAGGCAAGCATTTCAGAAGCTTATAGTGTTAGTTTGTGCGAACAGCAGCAGATGCAAATAGCAATGGAACAGCTAAAGCAGGATTTGAAAGCTAGCGAATCTCGGTTTCGGAATGCGATCGAAAAAAATGCCGACGGCATCGCAATCGTCAACAAGCGAGGACTTGTCTGTTTTGCCAACCCGTCAGCAGAAGCGCTGTTTAACTGCAAAGCAGAGGAACTTTTAGGCAAAGAATTTTTTGGGACTTTGGTAGTAGAAGGTTCAGCTTGCGACATTGAAATGGACGCGGATATTATTCCCCAAGTTGGAGAAACAGAGGCAGCAGGAATTCGCGTCGTGCAAACAGAAGTTGAAGCTATTCGCAAGCACAAAGCAAATGGTGTAGTAGAAATGCGGGTGGTGGAAACGGAATGGGAGGGAGAAATGGCTTATTTAGCTACGCTGCGGGACGTTACCGATCGCAAGCGCGCAGAAGAAATGCTTTGGTTGTACGATCGGGCTATGGCAGCTACCAGCACCGGAGTTACGATTTCTGACGCAACTAACTCAGAATATCCAATTATTTATTGCAATCCCGCATTTGAAAGCATGACAGGTTATCGGCGGGAAGAAATTCTCGGGAAAAACTGCCAATTTTTGCAAGGAAGCGATACCGACTCGGAGGCGCTAGAAATCATCCGCCAAGCCTTGCAAACAGAGAGCGAATGCAAGGTAATATTAAAAAATTACCGCAAAGACGGAACCGCTTTCTGGAATTGTTTCTCAATATCTCCCGTGCGCGATCGAACTGGGAAATTAACTCATTTCATCGGCGTGCAGAGAGACATCACCCATCGCAAACAAGCCGAAGAAGCCTTGCAGAATTCCGAAGCGCAAAGCAGAGAACAAGCAGCTCAACTAGCAGCAGCACTTGACGAACTAAAAACCACTCATTCCCAATTAGTTCACAGCGAAAAAATGTCGAGTTTGGGATTGCTCATTGCCGGCGTCGCTCACGAAATCAACAACCCCGTCAGCTTCATTCACGGCAATCTCGCTCATCTCAAAAATTATACTCAAGACTTGCTGCACCTCCTCGAACTTTACCAACAGCACTATCCCAATCCAGTCGCGGAGATTCAACAGGAAACAGAAGACAATGAACTCGATTTTTTAACTGAAGATTTACCCAGAATCCTGTCTTCAATGAGTGTAGGCGTCGAGCGGATTTGCCAGATTGTTCAGTCGCTGCGGAACTTTTCGCGGCACGACGATTCACAGATGAAACCCGTTAACCTCCACGAAGGTATTGACAGCACGCTGTTAATTCTCAATCACCGTTTGAAAGGAAACGGAGAAATGCCGCCAATTCAAATTGTCAAAGAATACGGAAACTTGCCGCTTGTCGAGTGTTTCGCGGGCCCAATAAATCAAGTTTTTATGAATATTCTCAGTAATGCGATCGATGCTTTAGATGATGTCAATAGTCAGCAAACTTTTCAAGAAATCCCAGAGAATCCCAGCCAGATTATGATTTGCACGGAAGTTAGCGACACTTTTGTAGAAATCAAAATTGCTGACAACGGGCCGGGAATCACGGAGGAAGTTAAGCAGCGCATATTCGATACATTTTTTACTACCAAACCCGTTGGTAAAGGCACGGGCATGGGTTTGTCAATTAGCTATCAAATTATTGTAGAAAGACACAAAGGCGAATTCTACTGTACTTCGGAATTGGGCAAGGGCACGGAATTTACTATCAAAATGCCGATCGCACATTAGTGTAGTTAGCCATAATAAAAATTGTTTGTAGATGCAGCAGACGGCGGTTTCAACCGCCGTGTTATCCGTGGAATTAAAAAACCTCCGCACCCTCCAACTTCTTCATAGTTTCAACCTTAGCCCTCGCCGCTTCTCCGCAAGTCTTCGGCGTCGGAAACATCTTCCCAGGATTCGCCAAACCTTTCGGATTAAACACCTGACGCACCCACTGCATCGTCTCCAAATCTACCTCCGAAAACATATCCGGCATAAAACACTTCTTATCAGCACCAATCCCGTGTTCCCCCGAAAGACTGCCGCCAACTTTCACGCACAGCCTGAGAATTTCCCCGCCCAATTCTTCCACCTTTTCCAGCGCACCTTTTACCGAATTATCGTACAGAATCAGCGGGTGCAAATTCCCATCTCCTGCATGAAATACATTCGCAATTCGGTAGCCGTATTTCTCGCTCAAACCCTCAATCTCTTTCAAAACATAAGCCATTTGCGTGCGCGGAATTACGCCGTCTTGCACGTAATAATCAGGGCTGAGATGACCCGCCGCCGCAAAAGCAGCTTTCCGCCCTTTCCAAATTTTCATCCGCGTTTCTGGATCGTGAGCCGTCGTGATATTTCGCGCTCCATTTTGCTTGCAAATATCCGCAATTCGCTGCTTGTTTGTAGCAACTTCCACTTCTAAACCGTCGATTTCTACGAGTAAAATCGCCGCCGCATCGCGGGGATAACAACCAGTTGCCACCACATCTTCTACAGCATTGATGCTGATGTTGTCCATGATTTCCATGCCGCCGGGAATAATGCCGGCGCTGATAATATCGGAAACCGATTCGCCCGCTGCTTCGATGCTAGGAAAATCTGCCAACAGAACACAAATCGATTCGGGGGCTTTAAGAATTCGCAGAGTAACTTCTGTGGCGATGCCTAAAGTGCCTTCGGAACCGACAAATATACCAGTTAAATCGTAACCGGGCATTTCGGGAATTTCGCCTCCGACATCGACAATTGAACCGTCGGGAACGACCAATTTTAATCCTAAAACGTGATTGGTTGTGACTCCGTATTTGAGGCAGTGCACGCCGCCAGAATTTTCGGCAACGTTACCGCCAATCGAACAAATAATTTGACTGGAAGGATCGGGCGCGTAGTAGAAACCTGCGCCGCTAACTGCTTGCGTTACCCAGTTATTAATTACTCCCGGTTGTACGACTACTTGCTGATTTTCTAAGTCTACTTTCAGGATTTTTCGCATCAGGGCTGTGACAATCAGCACGCAGTTTTCTACGGGTAAAGCGCCGCCGGAAAGCCCGGTGCCTGCGCCTCTAGCTACCCAGGGAATGGAATTGCGATCGCATATTTTGACCAACTGCGCCACTTCCTCCGTAGTTCGCGGCAACACCACCACGGCGGGGCGCTGGCGGTAGCTGGCTAGCCCGTCGCACTCGTAAACAATCAATTCTTCGCGGCGCTGCACTACGCCGTTTTTGCCGACTACAGCCTCAAATTCTTTAATAACGGGTTTCCAGTTGCGTTCTGTTTCTACGGCTATCATTAGTAACTTAATTTTAAGGGTTGCAATACTGACACTGAGCGGGAGCGGCAGTCTCTCGACCGTCGGGAAACAGTTCTTCTTTAGTATAACCGCAGTTTTTGCATTTATAAATTGTCGCTCGCGCTAGCTGAGTCGGAAAATAGCAAAGTCCGCAGGGCAACCCGATTTTCCTATCAGCAACCTCGAATCCCGGCCAACCGCACTCCGGGCAGAATTGCTTGAATTTTTTAACTAAATCGAGAGTTGCATTTTCGATGTTTTTCATCCGAGTTGGATTGTACATCGCCCGCATATCTGTTTCGACGTGAACTTTGCCAGTTGACGATTTTGTTAAGCCTGCTGATACAGCATCAAAAAGTTTTTTTTCAGTCGCAATGCCCTTGACAATTTCACCATTCCCGAGTGCAGGATCGCCAACTACAACCACCAGTCCGTGTTCTGGAAATCCAGCTTTTTTAGCAAAATCCTCGGCTTCTTCTATACTGACAACTAGCTGGTGACTGTAGTTAGTTTCCACGGACAAAGATTCGCCCACAAGTTCGAGATTGTTAGCTCGATCTAATAAAAGTACGATTTCTCTATTAGCTGGCAGATACGGCATCATTGGGTGAGGGCCGAAAGTACCTTCGCTGGCAAATGCCAGAGTTTCGCCCGCAATTTCTAGAGCTTTCTCGGCTTTCTGGCGAGCAGCTTCTATTTGAGTTCCTAATCGTTTAACTTCTCTCGTAAACGTGCCGAAGGTGTCAGTATCAAAATCCGCAGGTACTAGGATGTTGACGCCTAATTCTCGTTCCAAAACGGGAGCCATCACCCGTTCTTTTTGGTGCATAGTAGCAAGAACGGCGGTGCGATCGCTCAATAATTGATTGGGATTCACAGACTCAGAGAACACAGACATACAGCAGCATTATTTTGTAATAAAAGACTCAACTACACCCTTTCAACCGCCCCAAAACCGATACCAACCCGGACTTAATTCCTGGAAAACTCCAAATTTAAGACCTCAGTTAAAGCTCCCCGATTCATCTGTGGAGTTAATCTAAAATTCTTCAATCTTCAAGTCTAAAATCTAAAATCTAAAATCGTATTAGTTGCCGCCAGTCACTCCCCCAGCCTGACCTCTGAGTACAAAAATTACTCCCGTCATAATCAGCGCCACGCCTACCAACCGCAGCGGCGGTAAAGGCTCGTTAAATACAATTTTGCCGCCCAAAACAGTAAACAAGTAACTAATTGACAGTAAAGGCGAGACTATGCTAATGTTGGCGCGAGACAAAACTACGATAAACCCGATCGAAGAAACTGCATACAAACACAGACCTCCAACTATCAAAGGCTGAGTTGCCATTGCTATAACTTTTTCAACTAAATTAGCAGCGCCAATCGGCCCTAAAATTTTAGCTCCTGCTTTCAGACTAAATTGACCCACAACACTGCACAAAATAGCAGCGAGCAAAACTAGAAAAACGCTTCTATTCATAAGTTCACTAACCTATATTACCATCAAAAATTGCCATTGCCAAAAACCGGAAAAACTTTAATTAAGTTTTGTTGAGTTTTCTTCACCACTAATATTTTAAGCAGAGATACTGGAAAAGCAAGTATTGTCGATCGCCAGCCACGCCTGGAACAAACATATGGCAGAACAGACCAACACCAGCGGGGAATACACTCTCGAACTCTCGATACTCATGCCCTGCCTCAATGAGGCAGAAACTTTAGAAATCTGCATCGAGAAGGCACAGAAGTCCCTGCGCGAACTGAATATTGCCGGCGAGGTCATCATAGCAGACAACGGCAGCACTGACGGTTCTCAAGATATCGCCACCAGAATGGGGGCCCGAGTCGTACCCGTAGCAGCCAAAGGCTACGGCAGCGCCCTGATGGGAGGCATCGTAGCGGCGCGCGGAGTTTATATTATCATGGGCGACGCTGACGACAGCTACGACTTTTCCAACCTCGGCGCCTTTGTCGAAAAATTGCGGGGAGGCTGCGATTTAGTGATGGGAAACCGCTTTCAAGGGGGCATCAAACCGGGTGCAATGCCGCCGCTGCACAAATATTTAGGAAATCCGGTGCTGACATGGGTTGGGCGGCTATTCTTTTCAAGTCCCGCCGGCGACTTTCACTGCGGGCTCAGAGGTTTCAGGAGAGACTCAATTTTGAAACTCGACTTGCAAACAACGGGGATGGAATTTGCTAGCGAAATGGTCGTCAAAGCATCTCTGTACAAGTTGGGCATCGCTGAAGTCCCAACGGTACTCTCTCCCGACGGCCGCAGCCGCCCGCCGCACCTGCGAACTTGGCGAGATGGCTGGCGGCACCTGCGATTTTTGCTGCTGTACAGTCCCCGGTGGCTGTTTCTGTATCCCGGTACTGCGCTGATGATGTTGGGTCTAATAGTTGGCATTTGGCTGTTGCCCGGTACTCAACAAATCGGGGGTATCAGCTTTGATGTACATACGCTGCTTTATGCTGCGATCGCAATTATCGTCGGTTTTCAAGCAGTAACTTTCGCTTTCTTCACCAAAGTTTTCGCCATCAGCGAGAAACTCCTGCCCGAAGACCCCAAACTCAATAAAATATTTCGGTATGTTAGCTTAGAGACAGGATTGATTGTCGGAGTCACGCTGATATTAATCGGAATAGTTGGCTCGTTCTTGTCATTAACTATCTGGAGCGAAACTGCTTTCGGTTCTCTAGACCCTTCTAAAACTCTGCGTTTAGTTATTCCCTCGCTCACGTGCCTGACAGTCGGTTTGCAGATGGTTCTCTCCAGCTTTTTTCTCAGCGTCCTGAGCTTGAAGCGCAGGTAAAATAATTCAATCTCACATCTTGTTGTGACAACTTTTAGCAAAGATGATTGAATGTGCAAAATGCTGTGTTAAATCTGTCGCGAAAAATCAGGCTTCACCCATGCAATCAGTGCATCCAAAACCTCAAATCCTATGACAGTAACTGAAAACAACTCCAGCGAGTATGTTGGCCCCAAGCTAGGCGGTTTCGCCACTAAACTATCTTGGTACGCCCGCCAAAAAATGTTCGATTTACTCATGGCATTAGCCAATCCCAGCGCCGACACAACTGTGCTGGATGTAGGAGTAACTTCCGACCGCCGCGAAGACTGCAATTTCTTTGAAAAACTCTATCCGTACCCCCACCAAATCACCGCAGTCGGCATGGAAGATGCTGCCTTTTTAGAAGAAGAATATCCCGGTTTAAAATACGTCCGTTCTGACGGGTCGAGTTTGCCATTTCCAGACAAAAGTTTTGATTTAGTAGTCAGTTTTGCCGTAATCGAACACGTCGGCAGTCGGGATCAGCAAAAAGCTTTTGTTCGGGAACTTTGCCGCGTCGGCAAAACTTGCTGCATCACCACTCCCAACCGCTGGTATCCCGTAGAATTCCACACTGCTGTTCCCCTAATACACTGGCTTCCCTCCTCTTGGTTTCGAGCTCTGCTGAGATTGCTCGGCAAGCACTTTTTCGCCAAAGAGGAAAATCTCAACCTTTTATCCGAGAAAGATGTGTTAAAGATGCTGCCAGCAGATGCTCAAGTTTCTACTCGACATTTCCGGCTTCTCGGTTTGATATCCAATCTGCTCTTTTATGTAAAAAATCCCATTTGATATCATGTCCGAGTTAGTTATCTCCCAATACGCTTGGGATCAGAGATTCCAACAGGGAAAACCTATGAAAAATAGACACGGAGATTGCTTCGTTCCTCTCTTCGGACAATCTTAACCCAAGCGTATTGAGTTATCTCCTGGATAAGGCGGTACTACAATATTACGGTTAATTGACCGGACATGATATAACACTTCGACTACGCGAACGTGCAAGCTGTCCCAGGTCAACTGTCAATTGTCAACTGTCAACTCACTGCACACCTTACTTTATAATTTAGTTGCCAAATCCAGCACAAAATTTTCTCCGTCTTCATAAAGTTTTTTTCGAGTTTTTGCAAGTTGCTGCACGTTATCCCGAAAGTCGTGAGAGAGTTGTGCTTGCAGTCGAAACCAAGATGACAATCCAGGGCCAGAAGTATCTACATCTGCGGGATGATTGATACTCCAAGACGAATAAGCTATGTATCGAATAGATTTTGAAACTAAATAGTTTGCTAAGGCTTCAGGGCCTTTGAATGCAGGCATACCTGGCGGCAAACTTGCTCCCCCCGGCCAGTCGGCCAGGAAAATTTGATTGCGTTTGAAGTCGAGAATAAAAGGCGCATCTAGTCGGGTTAAAACGGTTTCTCCCTGTGGCACAGACTGCTGCATTGCTGCGTACTGCGATTTTTGCTTTGCTGTAACTAACGATGGATTTGTCAGCCCAAATTTAATATTTTTAACATAAGCTGAATAAGTCTGTTTGGTGATATCCCAATCATAGCTAATTGCCAGACCCGCACAAAATACAGCAACAATAAAAAAGTTGGCGGCTCCGTTTTTATTTAATGCTCCCGTGTCGGTCATTGCTACCGCAATCAATATTAAAATTGCTGGGAATAGGTGAGAAAACGAATAGCGAAAAGGGTCGGCATTTTCGGTAAGTACGCCTACAGCAACTGTTGCCAATCCGGCTGCAACTGTCATAGATAAAGCAGCTTGGCGGTTCGAGAACCGTTCTTCGGGTAAATTGCCAAACTTCCAAGGCCGAACGCTCAAGCTCAAACAGCCGAGCAATATCAGTATAAGAATGTAAATGCCTCGGAAAGATGCGATCGCACTTTTAGCAGTCCCCAACAGCGTCGAAGCTGATTTGAAGGTAATGCCGTAGGCGGAGGCGTGATACCCTTTTCCCAAAAGAGGATACAATAGAGTGCCGGATGATTGATACATCGAAATCATCCAAGGCAGCAGAAATATTCCGACTAATACTGTTGTCAGCACTAATTCAAATACAACTTTTTGTTTGGATTCCGAGCTCATTAAGTAGAAAATGTAGCTCGCTGCAAACAGAAAGACACAGGCGGGAATTAGGGATGATTTCAAAGCACAAAGTGCCGCCGCAATTAAAGCTAATATGGAAGCATTTGCCGCCCAATGGTTGCGCTCGATTTCTTTGCTGTCAAGCGTCCTGAACAAACTTACAAATAAAGCTACTGGCAGCATGATACTTGTAGTGTTAGCTTTGGGAACTGCAATCAAAAGCAAGAATAAAATTGTGAAGATTATCCGCTTGGTTGAGGCTTTATTTTCTTTGAAAAACCCAACAATTAGTCCGACAGTAATTATCAGGGGTAAAGCGGGATCTATGAGGTTTAAATTAGTGTCGGAAAGTCCGCTTAAAATCAATGTATGGAGAAATGACTGCCCCCCCAAAGATACTATTCTTCGTTCGCTGAAAGGGTCTGGGCCCATCGAACCGAGTTGCAGCATTTTGTGGGGAAATACTAAGTAGGCGTGGTAGTCGTCGCTGGTATTAAACCCGTCTGCATAGACCATGTTGGCAATGTTTAGTCTGCCTGTATAAAGCCATCCGGCATATTGAATTAAAATCAGTAGACTAACTATGGCAATGCCTCCTAAGATGACTTTATCTTGGCGGCCTTCTTCAAATAGCTGCAAGATATTGCTAATAATTAATTGTCTGTGATTTACTAAGTCTACTAGACAGTAAACAAGTCCCAAACCTAAAAAAATTAGAATTGTGGTTGGGGAAATAGTCCAGGTTGCATTGAAGAGGCCGCCAATTATAACGCTAAAAGCTAGACCCCAAGCTGCTCTTTGTCCCCAGTCTATTCGCTGGTTGGGAAACAGGATGTGGTTGAGGGCTTTTCCCCAACCTATGAGGGAGAGTAGCAGGCAAATACCGTAGGAAAATGATATGAGGTATGACATTATTGCTGTAGGAGTGTTATCTATTAATTTGTTAACTTTTGAGGTGATTAGTTGTCAAGTGTTTGCGGTTGGGCGAGGGAGCGTTTTTGATTATACAATACGGTGTTACTTTTCGCGTTAAATTTGTGGAGGTTTGGCAATTACTTATTCCTCGAAGTAAGTTGTGGTTTTCATGGGCTGACAGCTATTTGCGATCGAGGTTAGCATGGGGCGGTCTTGACAAAGGTCGATCGCCTGCGGGATAGCTACGCCGCGTGTACTTTGGGAAGAAAAGGGATCTCGCCTGAGCAAAATTTCAGACGATCTGGTAAAATTAAACAGGTAGCTCTAATAATTTTCAAGAGCTATAACTATGAAAACTCAAGAACTTCGCCAGAACCTCAAGCAATCGATAGATCGCTTATCTCCTGAACGGCTGAGCGTTGCTGCTGATTTCTTAGCTTATTTAGAAGAACGTGAAATCAATGAAGCTACGATCGAATTATTGAAAATTCCCGGTTTTCTTGAAGCTTTTAATAAAGCCAGAACAGATGTAGCAGCAGGTAAGGTGACTTCTGTCGAGCAACTCAAACGAAAATACTGATTAAAATCGGGATTTTTATTCATTTGATGCTCAGGAGTTTTTTTAAGAAGCATCAGCTTCTTTACAACGCAAGCTAGAGCGATGTTTTGAGATGTTGAAAACTGACCCTCGCAGTCATCCAAATATTAAGCAACTGAAAGGCGACTTAGCTGGATACTATCGCTATCGCGTTGGAGATTATCGGGTTGTTTATTACATTGATGATGAGCCAAAGCGGGTGGTTGTGACTGTGATTGCTCATCGTCGTCAAGTGTATTAGAGCGATTACTTACGGGATAGCTACGCCGCGCGTACTCGATAGACTGAGATTTGCGAAAAATTCCGTCAGAGAGCTATGATATAAAAGTCAGAAAGAAGCTGGTATCGATTATGCTACGCACATTTGAGGCTTTACTGAAAGGCAAGCTTTTAGAGTGGACGAACGATGCTCCGCAACAGAGCGATCGCCCGCTGAAAGTTTACGTGACTTTGTTAGAGGAAAATTCAAGTATAAGTGCGGATCTTCGCCGTCAAAAAATAGTTGAAATCTTGGAAAAACTGGCTGCGAGCCAGACTTTTGCAGAAGTCACAGATCCGGTTGCATGGCAGCGAGAGATGCGTCAAGATCGTCCCCTTCCTGGTAGGGATGAATGATGCTACTTGATAGTAACATTATTATCTATGCTTCTCAACCGGAACACGCGCAGATTCGACAATTTATTAGCGAGAGCGAAATAGCAGTATCAGCAGTTAGCTATGTTGAAGTGCTTGGCTACCACCGACTAACTGAAGAGTCTCGCCTACACTTTGAGGAATTATTTGGGGTGGTTGAGGTTTTACCTATTTCCCAAGCTGTACTCGATCGCGCTGTGACACTGCGACAAATGAGGAGGATGACACTTGGCGATGCTATTATTGCAGCAACCGCTTTGGTGTACGGTTTGACTCTTGTGACGCGAAATATACAGGATTTTCAATGGATTGCTGAACTAACGCTCATTAACCCGTTTGAGGCTGAATTAGGCAGTTAAGAGCGATCGCACTTTGGGAGACAAGGGCGATTTCTGTTTTCTCCGAACTAAAGTTGCTATTATTTATTGATAATCCCACAGACTAGGAGATTAAAATGCAAGTCAAAGACATGACTGTTGAGCAATTGCGGGACTTAATTCGGCATACCGTGGAACAGTGTTTAGAAGAATATTTTGGCGATCCTGATGCAGGTTTAGAAGTTAAGGAAGAAGTCAAGCTGAAATTGTTAGAGTCAATGAAGCGCAAACAAGCAGGAGAAAGTAGCGTCGAACCTGGGGAAGTTTATCAAAAACTCGGCCTAAAATCGTAATGAGCTATTCGGTTGAGTTGACAGCAGAAGCTCTGGTTAACCAAGAAAGATTGACTCAGGCTGTGCAGGAGCGTATAGGTAATAAAATCAATTGGTTGGCTGAAAATTTTGAACAAATTACTCCTAGGCCGTTGTCGGCTCATCTGGCAGGTTTCTTTAAGTTAAGAGTGGGTGATTATCGCGTAATTTATTCTTTTGATGATGATTTAAAGGTGATTACTATTCACCAGATTGGACACCGGAGAGAAATTTATGATTAACTGAAGGGATCTCGCACTTTGGGGAAGATAAGGGATCTCGCGCTTTGGGAAGAAATGGGATCTCGCGCTTTGGGAAGAAATGGGATCTCGCGCTTCCAGCCAAAATCAGTATATATTAGAGTTAGAGCTAAAAAATACCAGCAAAAAGTCTATGCCGACTTATAATGAGGTACTGACTCAAGTTCAACGCCTCGCCCTGTCTGACCAACTCCGATTATTAGAGGAATTGAGAAAGATCGTTCATCAGGGGGTGGAAGTTGAAGGCGATGATGAGGTGGTTTCAGCCCAAGAGATAGCGGAAAGTCAAGCAGCATTGGCAGATTATTTCGCGGGGCGCGATCGGGGAATCTCCTCAAAAGAACTTAAGTTGAAGCTGTTCGGAGAAAAAAGTGACTGACTACATTCTCCTAAAATCAGCACAGCGGTATTTACAACGGATGCAACTGGACGATCGAGTGCGTATTGTTAAGGCTTTAGATGCGCTGGTGACAGACTCGACAGGACTTGACATTAAGCCTCTCAAAGGTCGTCTTGAGTTCCGGCTGCGAGTGGGTAAATATCCGATACTTTTTGTAGAAGATACGGATAACTAGGTATATGTTGTGACTCAGATTGGTTCTCGCGGTGATGTCTATAAATAAGGGCGATCGCACTTTGGGAAGATAAGGGCGATCGCACTTTGGGGAAGAAAAGGGCGATCGCACATTTATTCACTGCTTTTTACGTGATGTTCAACATAAGAACGCAGCACAGCATTCATCAGAGATTGATAACCTTTTCCTTGGTTTTTAAACCAATCTAATACATCGCTATCAACTCTTAAAGAAATAGCTTGTTTTGTCAGTGGTGTTACGAGTTTTGCTTTTCCCCAAAAATTCGCATCTAATTCAGGAATATCAGACGTATCGATTGCGGATTCGGGAATATTTTCTAATTCTTCAAGTCGTTTGGGCGAGATAGTCATAGTAGGTATTTTTTTCTTGACGAGTGGCTTTTCTTGCAGAGATGATGCGGATAGCTCCATTTCTTTCAGTATGCGCTACGGTGACGATAACGACACCTTGTATGGCACCAATACTGATTTCTCGGATTTCTCCGTAGTCGAAACGCTCATCAATGGCATTAAAAACGATTCCGTCAAAGATTTCTTGAGCTTCTTCAAAGCTAATGCCATGTTTTTTGAGGTTTTGGGCGTTTTTATTTTCATCCCATTCAAACTGCATGATTTTGTATATACAAAACGTATCTACTTATAATATAGCATAACCGGATCGCACTTTGGGGAAGATAAGGGCGATCGCACTTCCCTCGATCCTAAATTGCTATAATGACAATCAGCCCAAAAATCTCAACATAAAGCCTATGTCTACTTAGAGCGAGGTACTGAGTCAGGCTCAAAGTCTCACTCCTGACGAGCAACAGCAGCTTTTAGATGTATTGTCAGCTTTGATGCGCGATCGGGTAACAACCCAGACTGAGGGTAGTAGTGAAAGATTGCCGAGAAAAAATTTAAAGAGATGGCGCGGTTTTTTGCCTAAGCGTGTGGATGCTTTGGAATTTCAGTTACAACTTAGATAAGAAGGGGATGATTAATAAATATCTTCTCGATACCAACATCCTGATTTATTACTTCAATGATCAGCCGGAAGTTCAGTCTATATTTGCTGCCACACTGCAATTGTACTATCCTTACTGCCACTAATCAGAGTACGCCCGTCGGGACTGAAAACTACTGATGTAACTGCTGCGGAATGTACGCGATCCTTAAAAATATCTTTCTTACTTTGGAAATCCCAAATCTGGATATTACCGCCGTAGTCTCCAGTTGCAAACAAATTCCCATCAGAGCTAAAAACTACTGATGTAATTTCATAATCGAATTTCAAAACATTAGAATTATCGCCTGTTTTTACATTCCAAAACTTGATTGTGTGGTCATCACTTGCACTAATAAGCGTTTTACCGTCTGGACTAAAAGCTAATGAATTAACAGGCAGCGAATGTTCTTGAATAAGTCTAACTCGTTTGTGAGTTCCTAAATCCCAGAGGCTAACTTCTCCCTTGCTGTTCCCACTAGCAAGAAGCCAATTATTCAAATCAACAGCCAGACATTTTACCTCCCCAGCATGGCTTGACAGTGTGGCAATTTCTAGCCCTTCCGATCGGGCATCTAACAACTTAATCCTACCATCAGCACTCCCAATAATCACTGTTTTACTATCGGGGGTAAAGGCTACTGATGTAACTCTATGAGTATTACCTCTTCCTAAGCTTCCGATATCTTTAGGTTCCTTTGCATCCAAGTGCCACACTTTGACTTGATTTTGATGTAGACCCTCAATCATAGCAGTTGTAAGGAAATGTCCTGTGGGGTCGATCGCGATCGGAGTTGGATAGCCTCCTGTCAGCCCCCTTAAAGTTGACAAGAAATAGAGTTCTTGTTTGTCCTGCACGCTCCAAACAACAATCTTGCGATCGTCATATCGGATTGCAATTTTTTTTCCATCTGGAAAAATTGCAATAGAGTGAATTGCACCTTCAAAACGCTGTGGTTCTGGATACAGGCGCTGCCACTTAGTAACTGCAACCTTATTACCTGCGACGTAAGGCTTAAGTTTGATATATTTTAAACCCGTTTCTTCTCCTTGGCTCTGCAATGTAAAAGAGTCTGAAGCAACAGCAGAAACCGAATCCTCAGCCTTCCAAAACTTACGATAATCTCCTAAAACCCGCTTGTGAGCTTCTTCAATATTGTTCGCATTCGTCACAATATTTGGTACTATTCCTTTGAGAGCGATGCCTTCTATTAAATAAATTTCTCTACCAAAAAGGTCTTTGAGAACGCCGTTACCTGAGATGCCGATATCTTCTGCTATTGCCTCTATTACTCGGAAAATTAAAGTTATATCTCCGACTTGAGAGTTATGAATTTCTCGGTAGAATGCTGTTCCTTTTTCCGTCAAGTCTCCTTCTGTTACTCTAGCAAGTAAACCAGCTATACCAGCCTCACACATAAAATTTGGGGCGACCACTGTTAGGTAGTCAAGAGACTGATTACAACCAACCAAAAAACTCCAAGCTGTAGTATCTTTCATGGCAATCTTAAATCTGATGCTGGAAAGTTGCGGTCGAGGTCATTTTGAAAATATAAGAAACAATTAAGAGCGTAGTCGAAGGCGGTTTCTTCATTCTTTACTTTTTTGAATAATTCTTCTCGTTCCTGACGTAACTCTTCGGCTCTTCTATCTGCTGCTTCTTGCTTTTGTTTGGCTGGTGCTTCCGCATATTTACTAGCAAATTCAACCATCTTTAGGACTACATCTTGCAAGGGTTTATATTTTCTAGGTATAGGCAGGGAGTCCCATAGAATAGGTAAGATGTCTTGCCCTGCTTTCAGCACTCCGCCAACAACTTGACCTACTTGCTCCCACCATTGTAGATTTGCCTTAACTTCTATTGGACGGTTAGCTTGTTCTCTCATTTTGTCTATGGCCTCTTTGCAATCAGCTTGAATTATATCAGGCAAGACACAAGCCAAAGGAATTCCTACTTGAAAGGGTTTAGGTAATACGCTAAGATTTTTTTCCATACTGCCATCTGGTTTCAGAGTAACAAAATCTTTACCCACTGCACTAACAGGAATTAATCGAACTGGTTTTCCAGCCTTGTTATAAGTAGAGACTAAATTTTTAAAATGTTGAATTTTTAGCAAACAATCCCGTATCTGTTCGAGGGTGTATTTCTTTTCTACAATATCCCACTTGCTGATTATAAAATGGATCGGTTTGCTAGTCTTTTGCATGATGCTGAGAATTCTAGGTAGCTCGTTGACGGCCCACTTTTGACCTATTGTTTCATTTTGCATCAGCGCACAAAGTCTTTGACCATCCAGCAAGCCAAGTAAAGCATCTGCTTTCTTGACTTGCTCATTGAATTTAGGATCGTCTGTCTGGTCAGTTAACAAACCACCTGCATAATCTAAATAGGTGAACTTGCAAGCCGGATAGATAGGCAGAGCCTTCGTTTGTACGTGACAAGTGAAAGTCCATTCTGATACTTCGCTGCGTCGTGTTCCAATTGGCCATTTTTCTTCAAAAGCTATTTCTGTATAAAGATCGTGTAATCGTTTGCTTTTCTCTACACTGTCAACCTCCAGAAAAAAGCCTCCTTCTCCCTGCGTACATAACTGATTGTACATACTGGCTAAAAATACCGTTTTGCCTGAGCCGCGTGGCCCTAGCATGATGACTGTATAAGTATTCATACTTGACCGATTAGAGGAATAATGAAGAATTATTAAGTCCTTGTATATATTGTCAGGCAAAAGCTAACTCTTGTATGTCGGAAATGTCGGCACTTTCACCAGACAATCCGATCGGAAATGTCGGAATCTTGTCGGAAATGTCGGAAAGTCGGATATAATACGACAAACCGCAGCACACAACTGACCTATGGACATCGCAGAAGTCTTAAAACTCGCGGACGAGCTCATCTTCGCGAAGACGGGAGAACATATAGACTATCTGCAAAAAGCTATCCTTGAAGGGACATTCCAAGGTCGAACATACCCACAAATTGCTGAAGCGACTCATTCCAGTGAAGGTCATACCAGAGATATCGGTTCGGAATTATGGCAAATATTTTCAGAGGGATTGGGAGAAGATATTACGAAAAGAAATTTTAGAGCAATATTAGAAAAAGCGAAATTTGATAACTTTTCATCAGCCATCGGTAGAGTAGGTAGAGATTATGTAGCGATTAACAACCTCAATATTTGTCAAGAAAGGGGGAGAAGTCCAACAGAACCCCCAAACCCCCAACAAACTCCGAAACAACTCCACATAGACTTAGGCGACGCACCGGAAATATTCACCTTTTTCGATCGCACTTCCCAACTCTCCACCCTCGAAAACTGGATAACGGGCGATCGCACACGCCTAATCGCCATCCTAGGAATCAGTGGCATCGGCAAAACAACCCTCTCCCTGGCCCTAATCGATCGCATCAAAACCGGCTTCGATTACGTCATCTATCGCAGCCTCCGCTTTTCCCCCACCCTCGATGCAACCCTCACCAACCTGCTGCAAATCTTTTCCCAACAATCAGAAACTCCCCAAAGCATCGAAACCAAAATTTCCCAAATCCTCGATTACCTGCGAAAAAACCGATGTCTGATTGTCCTCGATGACGTGCAGATGCTTTTGGGCAGCGGACAACTAGCGGGACAATATAAAACTGGATATGAAGATTATCAGTTATTTTTTAAACTAATTGCCGAAGTTTGCCATCAAAGTTGTTTGATATTGAATAGTTGGGAAAAACCCAGAGAAATTGCCAGATTATCAAAAGATAATCATCCCGTGCGATGTTTTGTATTGGGAAGTTTAGGAGTAGCAGCTAAAGATATTTTGAAGTCAGAAAAGTTATCCGATGAGGAAACATGGGAAACTTTGATTGATATTTATCAAGGCAATCCCCTGTGGTTGGAGTTAACTGCAACGCTGATTCAAGAGTTATTTGGCGGTAGGGTGGCTGAGTTTTTGCAGTGCGAGATGCCGATTTTAGATGAAGGGTTGCAATCTCAGTTATCTCAACAATTTCAGCGCTTGACTCAGCCGGAATTGGCAGTGGTGACTCACTTTGCCAGTCAAGCTGAACCCGTTGCTGTGTCTCATTTTTTTAACAAAATACCGTTGTCGCCGTCAGAGATAGTCAATGCAGTGCGATCGCTCAGAAATCGGTTTTTATTGGATGCAATGGAAGAGGAAAAGATAACTTTGTTTAGTTTGAATCCCGTGTTGAGACAGTATGTGCAAAGTCGGTATCTTTCTAATTGATGTCAAATTAATTAGATGAAACGGCGGTTGAAACCGCGTCTTGTCAAACGAAGTCCGCCGACGCGGACTGAAGAAAATAAGATAATTTCAACTGGTCTTCTTCAACCCGCTCCCGTCGGGTTTTGTCTGTATAGACGCGGTTTCAACCGCCGGGTATTATGCCGTGTCCGTATCCGTGCTGGCGCCGGAGATGGCACTACCGTTTCCCTACGGTAGCTGATTCTGTAAGCGCGATCGCCCTTTACCAAATCGACTCAAGACTCAGCACAAATCCGGGAAGAACATCTTCACCTGATAAATTAGCAGGCGACTCCTGCACTTCAACTTCTGCGCCCTGACGATAAATTTCAACTTGTCGAGACTTGCGATTAATTAACCAACCCAAACGCGCACCATTATCTCGATACTCTTTCATCTTATCCTGAGTTTCTTTCAAGCTATCGCTGGGAGACATTAACTCGACTACAAAATCAGGACAAATGGGGGGAAATTTCTTTTTCTGTTCTGGAGTTAGTGCATCCCAGCGTTCTAATTTTACCCAAGAAGAATCAGGTGATCTATTTGCACCATTAGGAAGTTTGAAACCTGTTGAGGAATCAAACACTTTGCCCAATTTATTTCGCTCATTCCAATTCCAAATCTGTGCTGTTAATCCTGCATTGCTGCTGCTAGTTTCTCCTCCGGCTAGTGACATGATAACTAATTCTCCCTTAGCCGTGCGTTCCAATCTAATATTTTCATTTTCTTGACAGAGTTGAAAAAACTGCTCGTCTGTCAGCTTAATAATCGGGTTGAGGTTGAGGGTGAGGGTAGTCATAGCGGTATTTTATAGCGGGCTAAACGACCTTTATTAAGGATGGTAGCAGATCGAGTAAGTCTTGAGGGCGATTTTCTATCAAATCAAAATAGAGCGATCGGTTTGGGCGATCGCGCTTAAGGAAAATAAGGGCGATCGCCTGCGATTCTATTTCAACATTGATAAGCTTGAGCTTTTGACTTATTAAGTATTAATTGCTCGATCGGCTGCTCTACTTAAAACCTCATCCATCCAATTGTTAATACTTTTGCCAGCTTTCTTTGCTGCAATAAAGATTTTGCGATGATTTTCTGGAGTAGTGCGGAAGGGAAGTTTACCTGAAAAAGGTTTATCCGGTTCCTGTCCCAATTCTTTGCAAAACTCTAAATAATCATCAACAGAGTTTTGGAATTCTTGCCGAGCTTCTTCAATAGTTTTAGCCTTAAAAGTCACTACGTCATTAATATCGAGAACTCGCCCGAAAAGAATTTCCGCTTCTAAATCTACTTCAATGCTAGCACTGTAACCTTTGTAAGTCATCATGGCTGTAATATATCTTCCTGTTTCAATAATTTAAACTTGCGATCGATTTTATGCTAATACCATTGTTGATTTGGGCGATCGGCAATCATTTTTCCGTTAAGAGCTAAGTCATAATGGTTCAATCCCCGCTTTTATCAAAAATTCCCTCACAGATTTAACTGCTCCTTTATCTGTCTCTTTTTGAGGATGTGGCTCGTGAAATACCGCTCTAACCTCATTTAATAAAATGCGAACCCGCGAACCTTGTCCTTGAGTAATAGTAGCACCTAGCGCTGTAAATAAATTTTCAATATCTTGCCAATTAATATTAGCTGGTATAGGATCTGTAAAAATTGCTTCTAAAATTTTACGCTGTTTATTATTTAGCTCCATGAATATTTTATTTGTTGTTTAAACAAGTAATGATATCACAAAATGATATCATTGTCAAGAGTGTGAGCTAATCTCGTGTCAAGACTACTTGAGACTGAAACAAACACCACTTTATGCAAAAATAGTCGCCAAAGTCCGATTAGGGGGAAACCGGAGGGGCGATGCAGGGAAAGACGATCGCGAGCGTACAAGCTTGCGAAACGTTTATCGACCTGCTATAATTATCCTTAATTTCTTTAACTGAAATCTAATCTTCTATTTAATTTACTGTTATGTATTTTCAAATTGAACCAACTGCTTATATTGTTAGTAGGCACGACTTATTAATAACACCTTTCAAGACACTGATTAAAACAGATTTTTATGATGAGGAAACTGACGAAGAAAAAGATATAGAACTAGGTCATATACTAGCACACAGATTTGATTTAGCTTATTCACCCAGAAGATTAGTGAGCTTTGCAGATGACATGGATTCGGATTTATTTCATGTGGCTAATTTTTTATTTGAAAATAAAACAAATTATCAAAAAATTTCTGGTAGCAGATATCTCTTTTATATAGATTATATTTTTATTAAACCTGAGTTTAGAGGACATGGATATGCTCTTCAAGCATTAGCGTTGTTCTTAGAACTATTCGCTAGAGGAGAAGTTGTAAGTTGTCATCCTATACCTATGAATGATTTAGAAGGTAAATACTCTAAAACTAAAGGCCAACTCATTATGAGAAAGTATTGGTCTAAACTAGGATTGACCTATTACAGCAAAAAACATAACATACTTTGGCAAGATGAATGGTCTCTGCCCAAATGGTTAAAAAGTACAATATTCAACTCATTCGATGACTGATGATAGTCGTTTTGTATACCCAAAATAAAACGTAGGGCAGGCCCGAAAGCCTGCCTCAAACTATCTTATTCTACCCCCTCAATCCGGTCTTCCACCTCCTGATACAACTCGCGCAAGCGATCGAGATTACTCTCGCTAGTCTCCCAATAACCCCGGCCGTTCACCTCAAGCAAAGTGCTGACAATCTTGCGGAACGAATGAGGATTCAGATTCAGCAAACGCTTCTGCATTTCCGCATCTTCGATAAAAGTAGTGTTGACATCCTCATAAACCCAATTATCTACCGCGCCCGCAGTCGCACTCCATCCAGTCGTATTCACCAGACGCTTAGAAATCTCGCGCACGCCTTCATAGCCGTGCGACAACATCCCCTCGTACCACTTCGGATTCAGCAGCTTTGTGCGCGAATCTAAACGCACGGTTTCTGATAGCGTCCGCACCTGCGCGTTCGCAGTGGTGGTATCAGCTACAAAGGATGCCGGTTGCTTCCCGTCGCCGCGCAAACTGCCGATTAATTTAGTCGGATCGGAGTCGAAATAGTGCGATACGTCGGTTAGCGAAATCTCCGCCGAATCCAAGTTCTGGAAGGTGACATCAGCAGTTTTTAAGGATGATTCAAAAATCTGCCGGTCTTGTTCCATTGTTCCGGGATTGTCGGAAGAAAAGGCGAAGGATTTGCGGGTTAAGTACATTTCCTGCAACTCAGCTTCGCTTTCCCAAGTGCTGTTTTCTACCGCTAAGTTGACGTTAGATGAATAGGAACCGGAAGCATTGGAAAATACGCGGGTTGCTGCTTGTCGCAGGTTGATTCCCATTTCTTCCGCTTGCTTCAGGGCGTGTTTGCGGACGAAGTTCATCTCTAACGGTTCGTCGGCTTCCGCTGCCATTTTCACGGCTTTATCTAACAAATTCATTTGGTTGATGAACAAGTCGCGGAATACGCCGGAACAGTTAATTACTACGTCGATTCGAGGGCGTCCCAACTCTTCTAAAGAAAGCAATTCGAGTTTGTTTACCCGGCCCAAAGCGTCGGGAACTGGCTTGACTCCTACCATCCACATTACTTGCGCGAGGGATTCGCCGTAAGTCTTGATGTTGTCGGTTCCCCACAACACGACGGCGATCGTTTCTGGGTAATTTCCGCCGTTATCGAGGCGCTGTCTTTCTAATAAGCGATCGACAACAACCTTAGCAGACTTCACCGCACCCGTCGTAGGGATTGACTGCGGGTCCAAAGCGTGCATATTCTTGCCAGTCGGCAAAACATCCGGGTTGCGAATCGGATCGCCGCCGGGCCCAGGCAGAATAAACTCGCCTTCCAACGCGCGCAACAAAGCGCCCAATTCGTTATCGGCACAAACTTGCTGCAAGCAGAATTCCAGATACTCAAACAGCGGTTTAATCGGTTCTGGATCGATTTTTTTGTAACCGGCGGCGTGCAAGGCATCAATCCAAGGTGTTTTCTTGCCCATGTTGAAGAAATTCAACTTAGAAACAAGGGAAACTCTGCCCTCAGCGTCGGTTTGTTCCTTCACTAAAGCGCCAACGGCATCCCGACAAGCTAAGGTGATATTTTGCAGCAATTCGACATCTGTTAAAATGCCTCGATCGCTATTTGTGTAAACTTCCTCGATATCGCGTCCCAGACTGTTAGCGATAATTCGCGGTAAGCTGACAAGTCCATCTTCTTCGCGGTCTAAATTGGCAATATTCACCAAAGTTGCGATCGCCTCTTCAGCAGTCGGCGGCTTACCGATAATATGCAAACCACAAGGTAACAACCGCGACTCAATCTCCATCAACTTGCGGTAAACCAAGCCAACTAAATTGTCCCGTTCCTCCGAAGTCATGCCCGCAGCAACCCCTCTTTCTTGTTCGGGAGGTAGGGCGATATCTTTGTCCAAATTCACCAAACGGCATTTTTCGACGATCGCATCAACAATCGGCACGCCCCGGCCAGTATCTTTCAAAGTTTGATAAGAAGCAATCAACTCGCTGAGTTCCTGCAAACCTTTGTACAAACCAGCATTTTCAGCCGGAGGAGTCAGATAGCTGATGGTTTCAGCATAACTGCGGCGCTTGGCAATTGTTGCCTCGCTGGGATTGTTGGCGGCGTAATAATAGAGGTTAGGAATTTTGCCGATCAAACTGTCGGGATAACAATCCACAGACATTCCCATCTGCTTACCGGGCATGAATTCTAGGGAACCGTGAGTGCCGAAGTGCAGCACCGCATCCGCACCCCAAATGCGCTCTAAATAAGTGTAGTAAGCAGCAAAACCGTGGTGCGGGCTGGCGGAACGAGAGAATAACAACCGCATCGGATCGCCTTCGTATCCAAAAGTAGGTTGCACTCCGATAAACACATTGCCGAAATGTTTGCCGAAAATCAGCAAATTTTGTCCGTCGCTGTTCAAATGTCCCGGAGGCGGGCCCCAATTTTCTTGCAAGCGTTCCGAGTAAGGAGTGAATTCTTCGTATTCAGCTACCGACATCCGGTAAGCAACATTTAATTCGGGAGTTTGGTATTGGGCTGTTGCGTCGTGGATGACTTCTTGCATCAGTTTTTCTGCGGAATCAGGCAGTTCTGGCAAGTCGTAACCGTTGCCTTTTAGGGCTTTCAATACTTCGTAAATCGAGCCGAAAACGTCGAGGTAAGCGGCTGTTCCGACGTTGCCTTTGTCGGGCGGGAAACTGAAAACTGTGATCGCAACTTTTTTATCTAATTTTGGTTTGCGGCGCAGCATTGCCCACTTCATGGCGCGCTGGGAAATTGCTTCGATTCTATCTTGCAGGGCGATCGCCTTTCCAGTTGCGCCATCTCTACCCGACAAAATAATCGGTTCGATCGCGCCATCCAACTCAGGAATCGCAACTTGCAAAGCAACTTGAATCGGGTGCAAGCCTAAATCGCTATTTTCCCACTCTTCCGTCGTTTGGAAAACCAGCGGCAAAGCCACCATGTAAGGGCAGTTTAGCTTTTTCAAAGTCTCGATCGCCTTCGGGTGATCTTGTTTCGCCGGGCCGCCAACCAACGCAAAACCAGTCAGAGAAACCACCGCATCTACGATCGGCAGCGGTGTCACACCTTTGGCCCCAACTTCCAAGAAAAACGTTTCAACGGGTTTCGAGAAGTCCAAACCGCCGGCAAAAATCGGTACCACCCGCGCCCCCATTGCCTCCAATTCCTGCACTATTGCTACGTAGTGCGCGTCATCTCCGGTGACTAAGTGAGTGCGCTGCAACACTAAACCGATGCAAAGTGCGAGGGGGTCTTTGAGGTCTGCGGAAATATCTTTGCGGGCATTGTACCAGGCGAGATATCCTTTTACATCCTCAAACATCGACGGGGCCAAAGGATGCCAAATCCCCATGTCGGGGTAGACAACAGGTTCTTGAAAAGTTAACTGTTCCTGGCCTTTGAATACGTATTTATGTGACAGCATCAGCAAGAAGTTTTCCAAGTTTTCTTGGGAACCTCCCAGCCAATACTGGAAACTCAGCATGAAGTTGCGGGCATCTTGGGCTTTGTCGATCGGCAAATATTTCAGGACTTTCGGCAAAGTTTGCAGCAGTTTCAGCATTCCGTCTTGGAAGGAACTCCCGGATTTTTCCTTCCGTTTTTTCATGAATTCGCCGATCGCGCTTTTGCTTTGTCCCAACTGCGCCATCGAGAAACTGCCCATTTTATTGAGCCGCATCACCCCCGGCATCGACGGGAAGACGACGGCGACATCCAAGCTGTCGCGCAGCGGTTCCACAGCCGCTACCACTTTTTCGGCCAGATCTTCGATGAAAATTAGAGAAGCAATAAATACGTTGGCATCTGCCACATCCCGCTTGAAGGCCTCGTAATTTTCCGGGCTGCGGAGTTCTTCGATCAGGTAGCCGCTGATTTCTATTGCCAGATTCGGATTTTTGTTATTTATCGATCGAACCGCTGCGGACAGGGCGCTTTGATACTGCGGTTCCAGTACGACATAGACCACCTTCATGAGCGATCGCCCCTGCAAGTTTTCCGGCACGACGTGGCGAATGGTGGGCTTGACGTGAGTGAACATCCGGTTAGGCTCCTTTAAGATGCTGTTTTCGGCAATCGGGAATTTTTTATCCCATAAGCATTTTTACCAGAAAACGCTTGCCATTAGGTGATTTGAGCCTGCATATGACACAATTCGACAAATTTATTGCTATTTTTCGTTACATTATTTTATAAATTCCTTGAGCAAACACTCCCTATTATTTTTACAAAAATTTACTTGACAAAAATTTCATACTGTGTATTATATTAAAAAGTAAAAAAAAATAAACAATCAACCAATCTTTGAGAAAAAGGCTCCTGAGAAAAGTTCCCAAGTTTGTAGAACTCATTAAACAGGCGATCGAGCAATTAATTAACCGCAGAAAAGGATGAGTTCCGAATGTTAAACTTTCCGTTCGGATGAGTGCGCTATTAGAAAATTTGATATTTTTGCCGGGAACTTAAAACAGTTTCAGAAAGTCTGGATTGTGTAAGTTTGCGATCGGCGATCGAGCGCCGGTGAAATTAATTGCTCTTAATTGTCAGGCTCATCAAAACCCTAGGGGGAAAACATGGCTAACTACGCAATTTTTGACGAACAATACTACCTCTCACAATATCCTTGGGTCAAGCCGGCCATTGATGCAGGCATCATCAAATCCGGGAGAGAACACTTTGAAAAATTCGGTCAAGCCGCCGGCTTAACTAAAGTATCGCGTTATTTTGACGAAGCTACTTATCTTGCCGGCAATCCAGACATTGCACCCTTCGTCCGCACAGTCAATCCAAACGCGCCTTTTGCAACCGGTCTCGATCACTTTATCCAGTTCGGTTACGATGAAGGACAGCGCCGCACTCAAGTATCGCCTGAATACAACGAAGATTTTTATTTAGCAAACAACTCCGAGCTGCGATCGTTTATAGGCCCCAATGGACCTTTCAAATCAGGATACCAGCATTTCATTCAATTCGGGGCAAAAGAAGGTCGTTTTGGAACTTCGTTTTTTGAACCCGAATACTTAAAGAAAAACCCCGACATTGTGCCGTTTGTCAACTCTGGAGCCTTGAAAACCGGTCGGGAACACTTCTTCAATTTTGGGAAAAACGAACCCAGCCGCTCCGCAACTTTTGTCGGCAGCCGCAGCAACGATGTTATAACTGGTGTTGGTGCGGGGAATGTGGAACTGATTGGAGTAGAAGTAGGTATCGATCGCAACGGAAACCGGCAGTATGAAAGCTTTGGCACCAATGAGTTCGATGTCCTGATCGGCAGCCCGGGAGTTGATACATTCGTCCTCGGAGTTCCAGCAGCGGCCCAGAATCCCTCCGCGACAGCCCTGTATACGGGTAACGGTCAAGCTACGATTCGCAACTTCAACGCAGCAGACGATTTGATCCAACTGCAAGGAAATTCTTTAAGCGGCTACAGTCTGACTCCTGTTGGTGGCAATTTGTCAATCCAGCGTTTTGGAGATGTCCTCGGCGTGATTGAAGGAGGAGCAAACTTGAATTTGCAATTCCTAGAGTCTAAGAGTAATGGTACTTTCTTGATTGGTTAGTAATTAGTCATCAGTCATCAGTCATCAGTCATTAGTCATTGGCCATGAGTTGATACTGATGATTGATGGCTTTTGAGTTTTCCGGCGAGAGCCCTTTTGTGTCTACCAGCCAAATACAAAATGGCGCTTGATAATACTTAACTTGACATAATGAGCTAGTATAGTTACTAATATTGGTCAAGTTTAACTGACAAGTAAGCAGACTAAGCTCGAGCTAAAAATCATGGCAAACTATGACATCTTTGAGGAACAATACTATCTTTCACAGTATCCGTGGCTGAAACCAGCACTTGATGCAGGAATCATCAAATCTGGCAGAGAACACTTTGAAAAATTTGGTCAAGCTGGTGGCCTCACCGCAGTATCGCGTTACTTTGACGAACAAACCTATCTAGCTCAAAATCCAGATATTGTTCCCTCAATCCGCAACTCAAGCAATCCAAACGCGCCTTTTGCTTCTGGTTTAGACCACTTTATCCAGTTTGGTTACGATGAAGGCCGCACGCGAGTATCGCTTGACTACGACGAAGCATTTTATTTAAAACGATACCCCGTACTTGTGCCGTTTGTACAGAACGGCACTTTCAAATCAGGATTTCAGCACTTTGTCAAATTCGGAGCCAAAGAAGGTCTGTATGCGAACACCTTTTTTGAACCAGAATACTTGCTGAAAAACCCCGATGTAGCAGCAGCAGTCAAGGCGGGAGTTTTCAAAACAGGTGGGGAACACTACCGGAAATTTGGACAATTTGAGCCAGCGCGATCGGCTACATTTGTCGGGACTAAAGACACTGACATTGTAACGGGATTTGGTGTAGGAAAAGTTGAAATCACTGGCGTTCAAGTATCTTTAGATGCAGCGGGAAATAGAGTTTATGAAAAAAGTTTACCCCCTCGTAACGATCGCGATACGCTCATTGGCGGTCAAGGTAGTGATACTTTCGTTCTCGGTGTGAAGGAGGATCGATTCTACAGCTCGTATATCGTCGCCAGTGGCGCAGCTACGATTAAAAACTTTGACCCCCAAGCCGATAAGATCCGCCTAGCCGGAACGCGAGGGGGCTACAATTATCAGTTTAACGCTTCTGGAAATTTTGAGATTGATGGACTACCAAGCTCTAGGATTGTCCCAGTGATTGCTGAAGTCGAGGGTGTTGCGAATATGCCGTTTCTAGAAAATCGGGAACCCAATTTCTTGATTTTCGATCGAGTTTCTGTATTGGATAACTTTTGGGAAGCTGGATATTTAGCAAACAATCCCGATGTTGATGCGGCTGTTCAAGCAGGAAGTTTTGCTTCAGGTCTCGATCAGTATACAAAAGTTGGGCAATTTGAAACAAATCGCTCTGCAACTTTTGTCGGGACTTCTGGGAATGATGTTGTGACTGCTTTTGGCAAGGGAAAATCGACAATTATTGGAGTTGACTTTGATGGCCGTTATTTGAGCTACGGTAGCAACGAATTTGATACCTTGATTGGCAGCGAAGGTGCTGATACTTTTATTTTTGCTTATCAACTTCCGCAGTCGGTTACTAGCTTCTCCCTCAACACTGTAGAATTGTATTTAGGCCCGGGGGAGGCTCGGATTCGGGACTTCAACCCCAGTCAGGGAGATGTACTCCAGCTATCAGGTCAACTCAGTAACTATCAAATATCTCCAGTGGGTGCAGATTTAGTCATCTCAAAAGCAGGAGATAGAATTGCAATTCTTGAGGGAGGTGCTGGATTGAATTTGAAACAACTGACATTTCCTAGCACTTACCTTGCGCAGAGTCCTTTCTTGCTGGGGTAGAAAGCAATTAATAGCAACGAGAAACCCGGTTTATCCAAGCAACCGGGTTTCTTGAATAATTAAGCCCGATCGCGCGCCAGCTTCAAAACCTCAACAGCATCTTTGTGATTTTCCGAAGACGCCCAAATTAACGCAGTCCAAGTATTGTTATCCTTAGCCTTGATATTAGCACCTCGATCGATCAAAAATTCCACAACTTGAGTGCGCCCGCTACCCGCCGCACTCATCAAAGCCGTCAAACCAAAAGCAGTTTTAGCATTCACATCCGCCCCCGCCTCCAGCAAAAGCTGTACAATCTCGGTATGTCCGGCAGCAGCAGCACTCATTAACGCCGTCCACCCGTCATTATCCTGACTGTTGACATCCGCACCCGCAGCGAGCAATTTTTTGACAATTTCAGCATTGCCAGCCTCAGCCGCAGCCGTCAAAGCCGTCGCGCCTTCCTCATCTTTGGCATTGATATCTGCACGCTGTTCGATCGCACATTCTACAGCCGCAACATCACCCATCTTGACGGCATCAATTAAATCTGTCATAAATTCTCCGTTGCATCCTTTCAAATCTTAAATCCTATGACAGTCGATATTTTAATCCTCTCCAACGGGCCAGGAGAATTAGCAACTTGGGTGCGTCCCGCCGTGCAAGCATTGCGCCAGCAATTGGCAAACAGGGGCACAGAAGCGCGAATCTCGGTGGTGCTGTCCCCCTGTCCGCACGCCACGGGGAAAGAAGCACAAATCGCATCTAACTACCCAGAAGTGGACAGAGTGCAAGCACCGGAGCATTTTTTTCCATTCTTATTGTCGGGCAAAACTGCCCAAAATTGGGACTGGCACCGAAAGGGAGTTGTGTTGTTTTTAGGCGGCGACCAATTTTTTACAGTTGCGATCGGCAAAAGGCTAAAATATCGCACTGTTATTTATGCGGAATGGGATGCGCGGTGGTATCGCTGGATTGATAAGTTTGCGGCGATGAAATCTGAAGTTTTTGCTAAAGTTCCCCAAAAATATGCTAGTAAATTTGCAGTTGTCGGAGATTTGATCGCAGAAGTAGGCGATCGCAAATCAACTCATTTACCTCGTTCCCAGGAAGAGCCTGGAAACGCATATCCAGAGGCTCTGTCTCTTCCAAAAATAGAGTTAATTGGATTGTTACCGGGTTCTAAAGCGGCAAAATTAGCTTTAGGTGTACCGCTGTGTTTGGCGATCGCCCAATCGATCCACCGCATCCGCCCTCAAACGCGCTTTGTAATTCCGGTTGCGCCTACCATAGATGTGCAAACTATAGCACGTTTTGCAGACCCCGAACAAAATCCCTGCTTGCATTTATTTGCCAACGCTAGCGCCGAACTGCATTTAACAGAATCGCCGTTTTTGCAGACAGCAAATGGCTTACAAATAGAACTTTGGACTGAGACTCCTGCCTACGATTTGCTATCACAATGCAGTCTGTGTTTGACTACTGTGGGGGCGAATACTGCGGAATTGGGTTCGTTAGCTGTACCGATGATTGTGTTGATTCCGACGCAGCAATTGGATGCGATGAAGGCTTGGGATGGTTTGCCGGGATTGTTGGCAAATTTGCCGTTAGTTGGTTCTGTTTTTGCGACGGGGATTAATTGGGCAATCTTGCAGTTGGGTTCGGGAAAGCTTTATGCTTGGCCGAATATCTGGGCGCGGGAGGAGATTGTGCCGGAGTTGATCGGGCGGCTGGAACCGGATGCTGTGGCTGATTTGGCGATCGACTATTTGAGCCATCCTGATAAATTAGCACTCGTTGGCGATCGGCTGCGCAGTGTTCGCGGCGAATCTGGGGCGGCGCAGAAAATCGCTGAATTGGTTTGCCAAGAAATCGATTTTATCAGTAATTAATTGTCGTAGGGGCGGGTTCGCCAACAATATCTAACACCAACCAACAATTTAAATAAACCCGCCCCCACCCCACAGACAATATCAAATCTACCTCAAAATCAATCCCTATTTCCCTATCTACCCAAATATCGTAGGGGCCCTTTCACCAACAATATCAAACACCAACCAACAATTTACATAAACCCGCCCCACCCCACAAACAATATCAACCTGCATTATTGCATGACCATCAAAATTGATGCAGGCTGTTAGTTATTTGTTGGGTTGGGGCGGGTTTATATATCCCCGGGCTGGTGACATATATTGTTAGTGAACCCGCCCCTACAGTCAATATCTTTGGTCTCAACCTAGCCCCGATCGTGCTTGGCAATTACCCAAATAGCGTGAACAACCCCGGGAATAAATCCCAAAAATGTCAGAACCAGGTTGATCCAAAAATCACCGCCAATCCCAACAGTCAAAAATACGCCCAGAGGGGGAAGAAAAATTGCAGCGACTATGCGGATTAAATTGCCCATCTCAGTTACTCCAAACGACTTTTCTCTTTCAATTTAACTTCACTGACCGACAGAGCCTTTCCCGAAAAACTTAGGCGGTGCTGCGATCGTGTAAACTTCGGTTTCCTCGGCGATTACCCGCCGCAAGTGACCGGGAACTTGCATCAACCCCAACAGGGTAATCCCGTCGAGCATCCGCAACCCGCCGGTTGTTTTCTCCGCCAGCAATTTGTCGGTAACTTCGGGTTCTGGCCGCGTGTTTATTTCTTCGCTTGAAGCTACGGCAAAACCCCAAGGAGCTCCGTAGGTAGAAATAAAGCTGGTGCAGGATTGAACGTTGGGGAAAACCGATTTCAGGGTGTTGACAATGCGGGCGTGCATTTTCATTTCTGCCGGAGAAACTGGGCCCGCTTGCACTACAAAATATCCGTCAGGCGACATTATCTTGCGAACTTTCTCAAAATACTCCTTGGTAAACAACTGGAAAGATGGGCCTTCTTCAATGGGATCGGATAAGTCAGAAATGACGATATCCCAATCGCTGTCAGTGTTGTCTAAATAGTCCAAAGCATCGCCGATTACTACTTCGCAGCGGGGGTCGTCAAAGGCATTTTGGTGCATTTCTGGCAGGTGTTCGCGACAAGCTTCTACTACTTCGCCGTCAATGTCGATCATCACGACTTTTTCAACTGTTTTCCAGCGCAGCACTTCTCTAATTGTAGCTCCTTCGCCGCCGCCGAGAACGAGCACTTTTTTGGGCGAACCGTGAGCAATCATCGCTGGGTGCACGAGGGGTTCGTGGTACAGAAACTCGTCGCCTGTACAAGATTGCCATTTGCCGTCTAAAACTAAGCCTTTACCGTAGGTACCGGTCTGAACTACGTACATTTCCTGGTAGGCAGTTTTTTTGTAAGCGAGCACGCCGATGACGCCGTGAACGTAAATATCCCAAGGGGTAATGTACTCGCTCATCCAAAAGTCTGCACGGACTTCGCTACCTGACATCCTATACTCTCCAAATGTAAACTGCTGCGTCGATGTTGTCGCAAGTAGTAATTCTTAGCACACAATGGCGCCCTTGTGTAAGTGCGATCGACACATTGGAGTTAAATCGATCGGGAATGGTATGATTTCCTTGGTGTTTGGGAGATTGCGAACCGTCTCCAGCTTGGTAGTCGCTGCTTCACTTCGCAGTCAAACTTCGCAGCCCAACTTAATACTTGTGCGTCGGCGCGGGTTGTCTACAAAGTTGTTTGTCACAGGCAATTTGTTGCAGGCCAATTATTCACCTTCAAGCCGCTGTTACAAGTTTGCGATCGGCGTTTCTCTTGGCTAAATTGGTTAATATAGGCGGCGATCGCAACACCTTAAATTAAGTACCAGCCTCTAAGTATAATTTACTAATGAATAACCAGGAGCCTACCTAAGTATATGTTGATAAATCTTCAGATATTTGACCTCAACTTTTGGATAAAATTGAGCCGGAAACTCAAAAAAAGCTTTACGCTTGGCATTGTGGCAGTAACCCTGTGTACAGCCATATTAGCTAGTTGCACCAAAGCAGAACCCCCTTTGCGAGTCGGTGCCAATGTTTGGCCAGGCTATGAAACTCTGTACTTGGCTCGCAGTTTAGGCTACTATGATAATACCCCCATTCGATTAGTAGATTACCCTTCAGGTACAGAAGAGGTACGAGCCTATCGAAATGGAGAAATTGAAGCAGCCGGTATATCCATCGATCAAGCTTTGGTATTGGCAGCCACCAATCCCGACGTAAAAATTGTAGTTGTAATGGATTTCTCTAACGGTGGGGATGTGATTCTCGGAAAACCCGAGATTCAAAATTTGCAAGGCTTAAAAAGCCGACCTGTAGGGGTCGAATCTACTGCACTAGGAGCATTCATAATTACCCGTGCCTTAGAACAAAAAAGTATGTCACCTCAAGATATAAAAATTGTCTCTTTAGGAGTATCAGAACATGAACGAGCCTTTAAAAAGGGAAGTATAGATGCTGTTGTTACCTTTGGCTCTGCTCGGACAAAGCTGCTCGCAGCCGGCGCAAAACTACTGTTTGACAGTTCGCAAATTCCCGGTGAAATTGTCGATGTTCTGATAGTACGCGAGGAGGTAATTAACAAGCAACCCAAGGCTTTGCAGGCTTTAGTTGACGGTCGGTTTCGCGCCCTAGATTACTTGACAAAAAATCCCCAGGATGCTGCGAGTCGCATGGCTCCCCGTACAGGAGTGACTCCAGAGCAATTTTTGGAATCTTTAAAGGGGCTGAGCAGTCCCAACCTCCAAGAAAACCAAAAATTACTAGGAAAAACAGACCCCTCATGGCTGGATGGCGTCAAGCGACTGTCTCAAGTGATGTTAGAAAATAAATTGCTGCCGAAAGCTGTAGATGCCGTTCCCTTGTTGGACGAGAGGTTGGTCAAAAATGTGAAGTTGTGAACTCAAGTGTTTCTCGGAATTGTTAGAAATAAGTGTGAGTCTTGAGTTGACAAATTCTGTAGTTAAGTTTATTCAGGCTCGCTTACTTGATTCGTAACAATGAAACGATTTCCCTTTTCTCTGCGTTTATCAATTCCTTTGATTCTGCTGATTTTCGGTAGTTTATTTGGTTTATTTTCTTTTCAACGGGAGGTAGATCAGTCGGACCGCCGGCAAGAAGAACATGGAATTAGCAATTTAAAGTTTTCCGCAAATCAAATCTCAGGAATGCTGGAATATTTGTACCGCAGAGGAGATGTTGAGGAAGTGGAAATCGCAATTAGCAAGTTGGGGAGCGATCGCAATATCCGCTTGGCCTTACTTTGTGATGAAAATAACCGCATAATTTTGGCAACCCGTTACGAATTGCGGAATCGCCCGATCGGCGAAATCTCATTACCTAACTATTTGCCAGAAGAATTTTCCCAAGTTCGGGAAAAGATGTCAGGAGAAGTCAAGCTTGCTCAAAATAGAGAGAGTACCTGGGCAATTTATCCGGTTTTGTTGGGGGCTAAGCCGGGTGAAGTTCGCCCTTCGAGAGTCGGCATTCTTTTGGTAGAGTATGATATTTTGTTAGTCAAGCAGCAAGCTTATGCAGATGCTTTGCAGCGCTCGACAGAAACGAGTATTGGATTAGCTTTATTTTGCGCGATCGTCTGGTTGTTTTTCGATCAAACCTTGACAGGGCGCGCTGCGAGGTTGGTTGCAGCCAGCAATAGCTTCAGCCAAGGAAATTTGGGCGATCGCGCGCAACTGGGAGGTTCTGACGAACTTGCTCAGATTGCAGCCGCTTTTAACCACATGGGCGATCGCATTCAGTCCCATACCGAGATGCTGCAAGAAAGCGAGAAACGATTCCGAACATTGGTTTCCAATCTCCCTGGTGCCGTTTATCGATGGGTATTCGATTCGGGGTGGAAAATTGAGTTTATCAGTGATGCGATCGCAGAAATTTCGGGCTACCCCGCCACCGATTTTATGAACAATCGAGTGCGAAGTTTTAACAGCATCATCCATCCTCAAGACGCAGCAACGGTAACAAGAATTATCGCTACAAGAATATTAAAAAAACGGGATTATATCATCGAGTACCGCATCATTCGAGCGGATAGGACTGTGAGATGGGTGTCAGACAAAGGTCAAGGCATATTTAATGAAAACGGCGATCTTCTCTGGCTTGATGGAGTAATTTTTGACATTACCAAGCGCAAGCACGCTGAAGCAGAACTGCGTCAAACCTTGGAACTTAAGGATAAACTTGCTGCCACTGCCACTGCTCAAGCTCAAAAACTCAAAAAAACTCTGCAAGATTTACAGCAAACCCAGGCTCAACTAATTCAAACAGAGAAAATGTCTTCGCTGGGTCAAATGATCGCTGGTGTAGCTCACGAGATTAATAACCCAGTTAATTTTATTCACGCCAATCTTTCTCACGTTAGTAACTACAGTCACAACCTATTAAGTTTAATCGATTTGTACCAGCAGGAATATCCGAATCCCACTGCTGAAATTGCAGATTTGATTGAGGATAGCGATCTGGAGTTTCTCGGCGAGGATCTGCCGAAAATATTGTCTTCAATGAAGGTTGGTACTAACCGCATTCGTGAAATTGTACTAAGTTTGCGAAATTTCTCTCGCTTGGATGAATCTGACCTGAAACCAGTGAATATTCACGAGGGAATTGACAGCACGCTTTTGATTTTACAGAGTGTTCTCAAAGCTCAACCTAATTTTTATGAAATTGAAATTGTCAAAAATTATGGAGATTTGCCGCGAGTTGAATGTTATGCTGGACAGCTAAATCAAGTATTTATGAATATTTTGAGTAATTCCATATATGCTTTGTACCATACAGAAAAGGGGGAGTCATACAACCCTAAAAATCCCTCTCACGGGCAGATTATAATTAGTACATCTCTTCAAGAAACCGATTGGGTGAAAATCAGTATTAAGGATAATGGGCCGGGAATCAATGATGCAGTGAAAGCCAAAATTTTTGACCCTTTCTTTACGACGAAACCAGTAGGTCAAGGTACAGGTTTGGGGCTGTCAATTAGTTATCAAATTGTTGTGGAAAAACACGGCGGGAGGTTGGAGTGCACCTCCGCAGTGGGAGAAGGGACTGAATTTGCGATCGAGATTCCGATCGCCAAATCCCGCAGCTAATATAGCAGTTTTCAGTTGACTAATTTACAGATATCGGTTAGGGACACGGCGCCGTGTCCTTCATCGTGTCAACAAGCGTGTTAAACCCACAGTCCGCCAGGGGTTGAAACCCCTGGCTAATAGCGAAAGTCCTCTAAAGAGGACTCAAGAACTCATCAGTCCTATGCAAGAGGACTTTTGCTTTGAGGCAGGGGTTTAAACCCCTGCCGGACTAAAGGTTTGAGGTTAAGTTTACACGACAAAAGGCACGGCGCCGTGTCCCTACAGTATTTCATAGAATTGAAGACTGCTAGATCGAGCTAAACTGAGGGATAATAAAAACTCCCTTTGACCGCGGCTCCTCCTAGTATGATGTGCAACCCTATGTCTACTGTCACTTTTGGTTTATCAACCCCCTCAGCGGCAGAGGCCGGGGCATCCTACGGCAGCAGCGAACCGCCACAGCGCCCCACCGCGCCTGCACAGTGGATCGAGGTGTTGGTGGACTCTCCTTTCAGGGGTGCGGGGGACTCGCCTGGGGAGGAAAACAAGTTATTTACCTATCGCTTACCTGCGGAATTGAACGTGCAGCCGGGGGATATTTTGAGTGTACCCTTTGGCAGCCAACAGGTAGGGGCGATCGCGATTCGGTTCATTTCTAAACTGCCGGCAGACTTAGATCCGGCGCGGGTTAAAGATGTCGAAGATGTTGTCAGTACGGGCTTTTTTCCGCCTACTTACTGGGAATTGCTAGAACGAGTATCCGCCTATTATTGCACGCCATTAATTCAAGTAATTAGAGCCTCGCTGCCGCCCGGTTTGTTAAGCCGTTCCGTGCGCCGAATTCGCTTAATTAAAAGCGCCGTTTCTCCGAATGCCGAAACATTTCTCAATCCGGCCGCGAGTCAAATTTTGCAGTTGCTGCAAGCTCAAAAAAACGGCGATTACACTTGGAAATACCTCCAGGGGCAAGTTAAGGGAAGTTATCGGGGATTGAAAGATTTATTGAAACGCGGTTGGGTAGAAAGTTATTTAGAACCGCCCAATCCTCCCAAACCACAACTCAAACCGGCAGTGACATTAATTGCTAGTGCATTTGTCACAGATTTAACGAAGCGGCAACAAGAAGTATTGGAAGTTTTGCGGCGCGGCGGCGGTGAAATGTGGATGAACGATTTGCTGAGAATTTGCAGCGCGAGTTCTTCTGTTGTCAAAAATTTGGAACAAAAAGGTAGCGTTGTCATCGATCAAAGGGAAGTTCTCAGGGGCGATCGCGGAATTTCTCAATTACCAGATACACCAAAAACTTTAACTCATTTTCAAGCTCAAGCCTTAGCGTTTATTAACTCTTTTTCGGGATTCCGTCAAGTGCTGCTGCACGGCGTTACAGGTTCCGGGAAAACCGAAGTGTATTTGCAGGCGATCGCCCCAATCTTAGCCAGCGGCAAATCCGCCCTCGTGCTCGTCCCGGAAATCGGGCTGACACCGCAACTTACAGACAGATTCCGCGCCCGTTTCGGCGAGCAAATTTGCGTGTACCACAGCGCCCTATCCGACGGCGAACGTTACGATACATGGCGTCAGATGCTGACTGGAACACCGCAAATTGTCATCGGCACGCGATCGGCCATTTTTGCGCCTTTACCTCACCTGGGCTTAATTATCCTCGATGAAGAACACGACAGCAGCTTCAAACAAGACCAACCAGCCCCCTGCTACCACGCCCGCACCGTTGCCAAATGGCGCGCCGAATTAGAAAATTGTCCCTTAATTTTAGGTTCCGCAACGCCAGCATTAGAGACTTTTGTCGGGACGCGCCGAGATTATTACTCGTTACCAAATATCCATTATTTATCATTGCCCGATCGCATTTATTCCCGCCCGATGCCGCCCGTGGAAGTAGTCGATATGCGCCAAGAATTGCGGCAAGGGAACCGCTCGATTTTCAGCACTTCGCTGCAAAATGCGTTGGAACAATTGCAAGCAAGACAACAGCAAGGCATCCTATTTATTCACCGCAGAGGACACAGTACGTTTGTGTCTTGTCGGAGTTGCGGCTACGTGATGGAATGCCCTAACTGCGATGTTTCGCTGTCTTATCACCACGTCGGCGAAGGCACAGCAGAAATCCTGCGCTGTCACTACTGCAACCACACGGAACGACACCCTCAAAACTGCCCGGAATGCAGTTCTCCTTACTTCAAAAACTTCGGCAGCGGCACTCAGCGAGTGGAACAGGAATTAACCAGATTGTTTCCCGAATTGCGGACTATTCGGTTTGATAGCGATACTACTAGAAATAAGGGCGACCACCGCCGATTGTTAACTCAATTTGCCAACGGGGAAGCTGATATTTTACTGGGTACACAAATGCTGACGAAGGGGTTAGATTTAGCTCAAGTTACATTGGTGGGTGTTGTGTCTGCTGATGGGTTGCTGAATTTATCGGATTATCGGGCCAGCGAACGAGCTTTTCAAACATTAACTCAAGTTGCGGGCCGTGCGGGCAGAGGCGACGATCCGGGGCGGGTAATTATTCAAACTTATACTCCCGAACATCGGGTAATTCAAGCTGTGAGGCGGCACGAATATGCGGGTTTTGTGGAGACGGAATTAGCAGAAAGGGCGGCGCTGAATTATCCGCCTTCGGGGCGGTTGATTTTGTTGCGGTTGAGTAGTGCTGATGCGGCGGAGGTTGCGGTGACTGCGGTACAGTTGGCGTCTGTTTGTCGCGATTATATCGATCGATTTCCGGCGTCTGGCTGCGAGATGTTGGGGCCTGCACCGGCGGCGATTATGCGGGTTGCGAATCGCTATCGCTGGCAGATTTTGCTGAAGTTGCCTTTGGATGAGTCGCTGGATTTGTCGGATTTGATCGGGTTGCGCGATTCCCTTCGGGATAGCTTCGCTTCACGCACGCCGCGTTCTGTTAGTTTAACTATTGATGTCGATCCGTTGAATTTTGGTTGATGAGCTGTGTAATCGTAGGGTGTGTCATCTTCGACAATTGTATCAATAATCGAAAATCTCAAAGCAGACGCACCTTAAAAGCTATGATACTTATCAAGCAAGGAATAAAATAATTATCTAATGCGTGTCATCAGCCGAAAACCACTGAGAGAATTTTGGGAAAAACACCCCAATGCTGAACCAAGTCTATTAATATGGTATCAGCGTACTTCTGAGGCTGAATGGCAAAATTTTGTCGAGGTACGCCAAGTCTTTCCCTCCGCTGACTTAGTAGGTAATTTTACAGTCTTTAATATTGGTGGCAATAATTATCGGCTAATCAGTTTTATTGATTATGAATACCAAATAGTATTCGTCCGCAGTGTATTAATTCATTCAGAATACGACAAGGAGAATTGGAAAAATGACGATTGGTTTGAAAACTCCTAGTAGCGATTACATTGAGTTAATCGTAGCTTTTCCCCCGCGCCCGATTAGTTGTGAAGCTGAGTTAATTGCTACCCAAAATCGGATTAATTATATTTTGGATCGCCGAAAACTGACGCAAGATGACCGAGATTACTTAAATGTGCTGGGTATTCTTGTCTATGATTACGAACAAAAACATGAGCCAATGCCTGTGCTGAAGGGGATTAAATTGCTCAAGGCTTTGATGGTTGAAGCTGAGCTTTCAGAAAAAGACTTGGTGGATATTTTTTATACTGAGTCTCTGGTGGCTGAGGTGTTGAATGGTAACAGGGAACTGACGGTGAGTCAAATTCAGAAATTAGCTGAGTTTTTTCACCTATCGCCTGCGGCATTTCTCGATTAAAATTAATCGGATTCCCACTCTCGATCGATTTTTTCTAAGTCTTTCGCAGCTCCCAATTGTTGAAAGATTTGATGGGCACTGTTGTAATATTGTTGGGCGAGTTCTGGATTGTTACGTTTGCGTTCAAGTTGCAGAGGCAGTTGGTTCGATCGCGATCGGGTATATTGACAGCATGGCTGGTACTATTTTAACCGTTGCCTCAGTAGGTTTGCACTTGCAGTTCGATCGCCAATCGCAACAAAGTTGCCCCTACGAGCAAATTATCAAGGGTAACAAAGTGCAGCAGCGATTTCCCCACTGTCAAGAATGCCCTTTACTCAAAATGTTAAATCTCAAAAAAGGCAATGAAGAGCATTAGTGTCAACAATCTACTAAAACCTTTGTTTGATAAATCTCGTTTTTACCCGAGTCTCGATCCCCCTCGCATCCCCCTGGTTGTAGGGGGACTTTGAACACTCCAGTCCCCCCCTAAGAAGGGGAGTAGGGGTCGACTTTGAACACTCCAGTCCCCCCCTTCTTAAGGGGGGCTAGGGGGGATCTGCGGGTCTAATAGTGAAACAGTAGACTACCGGCCAAATCAATCAACTAAGGCAAATCGGTTTCACCCATCAAATAAAGGTCGCACTCCCGGGCCACGCCGCGCCCTTCATTAATCGCCCAAACCACCAAACTTTGTCCCCGGCGACAGTCCCCTGCCGCGAAAACTCCCGGAATGCTGGTTGTATATTTTTCGTGCTCGGCTTTCACGTTGCTGCGGGCGTCGCGTTCCAATCCCAGCGCATCCAGCAAGGGCTGTTCCGGGCCGAGGAAGCCCATCGCTAGCAACACAAGCTGTGCGGGCAACACTTTTTCCGTGCCCGGGATGTGTTTCGGAATAAACTGTCCTTTCTCGTTTTTCGCCCACTCCACCTCAACGGTGTGCACGGCTTTGACATTGCCGTTTTCGTCGCCCTCGAACGAAGTGGCGGTGGTGAGATAGCCGCGGGGGTCGTCGCCGAATTTGGCTGCGGCTTCTTCTTGGCCGTAGTCGAGACGGTAGACTTTCGGCCATTCCGGCCAGGGATTGTTGGCGGCGCGTTCCGAGGGCGGTTTGGGCAGGATTTCTAGCTGTACCAGGCTTTTGCAGCCGTGGCGGATGGAGGTGCCCACGCAGTCGGTGCCGGTGTCGCCGCCGCCGATGATCGCGATATCTTTGCCTTCGGCGGAGATGAAGTTATCGTTGGTGCTCTTGTCGAGAACTGCTTTGGTGTTGGCTGTCAGGAAGTCCATTGCGAAGTGGATGCCTTTTAATTCCCGGCCGGGGATGCCCAAGTCGCGAGGTTTGGTGGCGCCGGTACAGAGCACAACGGAGTCGTATTCTTTTAGCAGTTGTTCTGCTGGTAAGTCTTTGCCGACTTCGGTGTTGCAGACGAATGTCACGCCTTCGTCTTCGAGGACTTTCAGGCGGCGCATCACGACTTGTTCTTTGTCTAGCTTCATGTTGGGGATGCCATACATTAGCAGGCCGCCCGGTCGATCGGCTCTTTCGTATACAGTTACCCAATGACCGGCTTTATTTAGTTGCGCCGCAGCCGACAAACCTGCGGGCCCGGAACCGATGACGGCGATTTTTTTGCCGGTGCGTTTGGCTGGCGGTTCGGCGGTAATCCAGCCTTCATCCCAGCCTTTGTCGATAATCGAGGCTTCGATGTTTTTAATCGTGACCGGCGGGTTGTTGATGCCGAGCACGCAAGCACCTTCGCAGGGCGCGGGACAGACGCGGCCGGTGAATTCGGGGAAGTTGTTCGTTTTGTGGAGTCTGTCTAGGGCTTCTTTCCACAGTCCGCGATATACTAAGTCGTTCCATTCGGGGATGAGGTTGTTAATCGGGCAGCCGCTTGCCATGCCGCTGATGATGGTGCCGGTGTGGCAAAATGGAATGCCGCAGTCCATGCAGCGCGCGCCTTGGCTGCGGAGTTTGTCCTCATCCATCGGCAGGTGAAATTCGTCCCAGTTGTGGACTCTCTCGACTGGTGAGAGTTCTGAGGGCAATTCGCGGAGGAATTCGATAAAGCCTGTTGGTTTTCCCATAGCGGTGTTCTGGTTAGAATTTACTATTCTGGTAGTTTGTCAAAGCTGAAGCTGGCTGGCTTCTGAACTAACTATTGTCATATAAATTGTGGGCGATCGCAGTTCAGATTGAGCAATTCGTACCTGAAATCTTCAATATCGCCGGGACTGGCGAATTGTCGGGAGTCGGGGAAGGGTCAGGCTAGCAGACTACCGCAAAACAGCCATTGCTGCTAAGCTGTTGGGCATTTTACCTGCATACTGCGGGCGGGGACATTTAATTTTTCCCTAATTGACTGACGATCGCATTTATCGCCTTTACCAGAAAGAATTGGTTTAAAGCCCCAGCCCCGAGATCCCTTGAGAAATTAAAATCCGACTATTCATTACTCCAATCCTCGGACTTCCAGGTAGAGGTCGCCCTCTTGCGGTCAACTGTCACAGGTCAACTGTCACAGGTCAACTGTCACAGGTCAACTGAACGATACAGCCACATCTGGAAACGCTCACGGGTTAACTCGGACGGTCCGCCAGCGTCAACTTTGAAGCGCAGTCCCCATCAGGAGGGCTAGAAATACGATACAAAAAGTTACAGGTGTTGCAAAATATTTTTTTCAGGATATACTACTGTAAATCTGTCTGGTATTCGGAGTTAACATCCTCAACTCCTAAAATAGGTAAATAAACTCATGAGCATTACAGTTCAGAACGTATCGAAACACTTCGGCTCCTTCCACGCCATTGACAACGTGAATTTGGAAATTAAAAGGGGTTCTTTAGTCGCGCTGTTGGGGCCTTCCGGTTCCGGGAAATCGACTCTGCTGAGGATGATCGCGGGGCTAGAACCGCCGGACAGCGGTCAGATTTACCTGATCGGTGAAGATGCTACTCATCAGTCGGTGCAGGAACGGCATATCGGTTTTGTGTTTCAGCACTACGCTTTGTTCAAACACATGAGTATTCGGAAAAATATTGCTTTTGCGATGGAAATTCGCAAAGTTCCTAAAGGCTCTATTAGCAGGCGGGTTGAGGAACTTTTGGATTTAGTGCAGTTGAACGGTTTGGGCGACAGATACCCTTCGCAACTTTCCGGGGGCCAGCGGCAGCGGGTTGCTTTGGCCAGAGCTCTAGCAGTTCAACCGAAAGTGCTGCTGCTAGACGAACCTTTTGGAGCATTAGATGCTAAAGTCCGTAAAGAATTGCGATCGTGGCTGCACAACCTTCACAAAGAAGTTAATATCACCACAGTTTTTGTGACTCACGACCAAGAAGAAGCTATGGAAGTAGCCGACGAAATTGTAGTGATGAACAAAGGTAGAGTCGAACAAGTCGGCACTCCTGCGGAAATTTACGACAAACCGGCAACAGCTTTTGTGATGAGTTTTATTGGGCCGGTCAATGTGCTGTCGAATGCTGCGGGTTTGTTCGCCAGCAACCCCACAACGCCTCGCCATAATGGAGCCGCTCATTCGGAAGTAGTGTTTTTGCGCCCCCACGACGTGGAAATTAAAACTAAGCCGGAGTCTGGTTTTTCATTAGCAAAAGTCAGCCGCATCATTCATTTAGGGCGGGAAATACAAACCGAGTTAGTGTTAGAATCCGAGCAGGTAGTAACAGCTTACGTGAGTCGCGAGCGATTCGATTCTCTACAGTTAACGCGAGATCAGCACGTTTACGTCAAGCCCAAACACGCGATGACTTTTCCTGCTTATTCAATTTAAATCAGCGGCTGCATCTTACTCAAAATACTATCGGGGAGCTTTTACAAAATACTGCTGCCACATCGTTACCAGGCTCGTGCCTGGTAATGCTGTCTCGTGGCTCCAAACCGGAGGTGGTTCCTCCTGAAATTCATTCCCAGGCTGTGACTGGGAACGAGAAAAAAAGGTCAGCGAAGAATATGAATGCTAACAAATTGTTCAATTTAGCAACTAGGACTTTACTTGCTTATCGCCGTTACATCCAGGCAGCATTAACACTTGGTGCAGGATTTGGACTGTCTGCGATCGCCTCTTCAGTTGCGTACAATTGGGAATACAAATCCATGCAAGCCGAACTGCAAGACCGGCTGGACAAAATAGCTACAGACATTCAGAGAGATGTTAGCGGCAATTTAGAAATAATTCGTGCTGCTGGAGCATTTTACAGCGTATTTGACGGCGTTAAAAAACCAGAAATGAATACATTTGTTGGTTCTGCCCTGTACCGCCATCCGAGCCTGAAGGCGATCGCTTGGCTGCCCCGTGTTTCTGACTCTCCGCAATTCCTGACTGATGAAATAGATTTAGGTTTAGATTTAACCGCCAATCGGCTAGCGTTAGAAAAAGCCGCCAAAAGACAAGAAATTATTGCGACTGACCGTCAAAAATGGTCTTCACAAAATCAACCAACCGTCTTCGTATTTCTGCCAATTTTTAGTCAAGTTTCTGCTGGCGATACCGCAGAAGTGCCGCCGGATTCACCGGCTCCGTCACCCGAAAATTTGAAAGGTTTTGCTTTCGGAGTTTTGCTCGTTGATGCTATTGTTAAGTCGGCCTTACAGGAAACTAAACTCAACTTTGTTAACGTTTATCTTCAAGATGCTATGGCTCCTGAAGCAGAAAGATTTCTAGCTTTTTACGAAGCAAAGACTAAAAGGATAGTCACCGACGAAAACATTAAAAATCAACTCCAAGTTGGGGAAAGAGCTTACTGCCCGGATGGCAGCAGTTGCACCCGCATTCTCAATATTGAAAATCGCAGGTGGTTGCTGCAACTGCGGCTAACGCCAGAGTACATTAATCCTCTAAGATTTTGGCGTTCTTTGACTGTTTTAATTTTTGGGACAATCTTAACTTTGGCGGCGACACTTTATCTAATCAGCTTGTGGAATTATACCGCTCTCATTGAAAAAATAGCAGCAGAACGCACGGCTAAATCTCAACGGCTAGAACAAACTTTGCAAGAGTTGCAGCAAACTCAAAGTCAACTGATTCAGCAGGAAAAAATGTCTAGTTTGGGTTTATTAGTTGCTGGTGTCGCCCACGAAGTTAACAATCCTATTAGTTTTATTTACGGCAACATCCACCACGCCAGCAAATATACTAACGATTTGTTGGAGTTGGTAGAACTCTACCAGAAACACTATTTATCCCCTCCGTCGGAAATTTCAGAGCATTTAGAAAATATTGACTTGGACTTTCTGTGCGAAGATCTGCCGCAACTGCTGTCCTCGATGAAAATAGGAGCCGATCGCATTGTTCAAATTGTCAAATCTTTGCGGAATTTCTCTCGCTTGGACGAAAGCGAAATGAAACCTGTCAACATCCATGAAGGCATTGACAGCACTCTGCTAATTCTGCAAAGTCGCCTGAAAGCTACAGCCGATCGCCCGCAGATCGAGATTGTTAAAAACTACAGCAATTTACCTTTAGTAGAGTGCTATGCCGGACAATTAAATCAGGTGTTTATGAATATTCTGGCTAATGCGATCGACGCCCTTGAGAGTTACAGCCTCGATCGCGGGCCCAAAGCAGCGGAAGCCAATCCGATCGCGATCGCCATAACCACAGAATATTCAAGTCCCGACAAAATAATTGTGCGGATATCTGACAACGGCCCCGGTATGCCAGAAAATGTCAAAAAACTGCTGTTTGACCCGTTCTTTACGACTAAACCTGCCGGAAAAGGGACAGGATTGGGACTGTCAATCAGCTATAAAATTGTCGTAGAAAAGCACAAGGGTGCGCTGCGCTGCGATTCGACACCGGGATTGGGGACGGAATTCTCGATCGAGATTCCGCTGCGGCAAGAAGTCAGACAAGCTGTACCGTTTGTTTCGCGGAAAATATCGGAGGCAGCTTAGAAGGGGCTGGGGAAGGAAAAATTTTTTTTCATTAACTACTGTAATTCGGTCGATTTACAGTATTATATGTAATAATGCCACAACCACTACTGCATAAAGCAGCTTAAACCGTCCGCACTGCCGATACTGTATAACCCAAACACGGCGAGAGTAAATATGTTCAGTGACTTGCAAATTATTTACGAACGCGACCCGGCGGCGCGCAACTGGCTGGAAGTATTATTTTGCTATCCCGGACTGCAAGCACTTTTTTTGCACCGGATAGCACACTGGCTTTATTCCGCTGGCCTGCCGTTTGTACCGCGCTTGATTTCCCAACTGAGCCGCTTTTTAACAGGTATTGAGATCCACCCAGGTGCAAAAATTGGTAGGGGGGTGTTTATCGACCACGGCATGGGGGTGGTAATTGGCGAAACTGCGATCGTTGGAGATTATGCTGTAATTTATCAAGGAGCGACCCTTGGCGGCACGGGTAAAGAAATAGGAAAACGGCATCCAACGCTGGGAGAAAATGTAGTGGTAGGAGCCGGTGCTAAGGTTTTAGGCAATATTCAAATTGGCAATAATGTTCGGATTGGTGCGGGTTCGGTAGTGCTGCGGGATGTCCCTAGCGATTGCACAGTTGTGGGAATTCCCGGCCGCATCATCCCTCGGAAAAAGCAGGTGGAAGATGCTCAAAATTCTCAAGACCTACCGGATTTGGAAGCTCAAGCAATCCGAGCTTTGTTCGATCGCATTAAGGATTTAGAAGAGCAGGTTGCTTTTTTGAAATCTCAATTATCTCCGCTCAAAACAACTCAATCAGAGCCAGCAGAGGTCGAAAAACATGAATTATTTATGTCTTCTAATTTATTTATTACACAGTTTTTAGACGGTGCAGGAATCTAGTAAAGGTTTAATTTATATAGATTTTTGCTAGCAGCACTATCCTGCTGCAATTGTACAAACTAACTTTGATTCGTTCAGTAACTGGCTATGACTATTGTTTCTGTTTCCACTAAAATTTTTGATGAAACGAGCCGACATATATTTTCTCGTCGCTCGCACTTGCCCAACAGAAGCAATGCTCTGTGGCGAATTGAAACTGGAGTAGTGCGAACTGTAACGTGGCTTGAAGATGGCACAATTATCACCTTGGGATTGTGGGGGCCTGGTGATACGATCGGCAAACCGATATCAAAATGCGATCCTTTTCAAATTGAATGCCTCACTAAAGTCGAGGCAATTTTACTATGTGGCGATCGCTGGCTAAATAGAGATATTCTGCTCAATCACATTCAGCAGGCTGAAGAGTTTATGGTAATGCGAGGTTACAAAAGAGTTGATTTTATGCTCTATCAACTATTAACTTGGCTGGCTAAGAGGTTTGGTTCTGAGGTAGAGCAAGGACATCTGATCGATATGATTTTAACGCATCAGGACATTGCAGAAATCATCGGTACAAGTCGCGTAACTGTAACTCGCACCCTCGGTCATTTTGAGCAGCAAGGCTTGATCGATCGTCTGCCGCTCCACCGGATTATTCTGCAGCCTTCTGAGGTGTGGCACTACGAAATTTGACACTCCCCTGCCGTGCATGCGAGGGGATTCTTGATTCGCAGAATCGACTTGCCGATGCAGAATTACTTCAACATCGGTAGCGGTCAATTCTCCACAAGCGTTCGGATCTAAAATCCAAGTTCCGGTGTGCCCCACCGTACTCAATCCCCGACTTAGAATATTTTTAGCGGCATTCCAATCACGATCTAATACGCATCCACACCGACAAGCATGGGTTCGCGTTGATAGAGTTTTCTTAACAATTGTTCCGCAGTTAGAGCATTCTTGACTTGTTCCATTGGCTGGCACGGCAATCGTAATTCTTCCGAATACTTTGCCGAAATATTCCAACCACACTCGGAACATATACCAAGATGCGTCGTTAATCGATTTCGCTAGACAGTGATTCTTCACCATATTTTTAATCCTCAAATCTTCGTAGGCTACACAGTCGCTAGACTGGATCACGCATCTTGCCAATTTCACGGCAAAATCTTTACGTTGCCTACTTATTTTGAGGTGGCGCTTTCCTAAAATCACTCTAGCCTTTTTTCTATTTTGCGAACCCTTGACTCGTTTGGCAACTCGTCTTTGGGCTTTTTTTAACCTGCGCTCGGACTTGCCCAGAAATCGCGGATTTTCGACTGCAACACCATTGGAATCTGTGTAGAACTCTTTTAGTCCCACGTCTAATCCAATGGCGTTGCCAGTAATTTCAATCTTCTCAGAGCGGTCAACTTGAATGCAGAACTGGACGTAATATCCGTCTGCTCGCTAACCCGAGCGCACTCGCTTGATTTGACTGCGTTGGTAGAAATGCAAGTCGCGCGTTCCTTTTAATTTGAGTTTCCCGATTCCTTTCTTATCGGTAAAAGTAATAGATTTCCGGTCATCTGCCAGACGCCAGCCAGTAGTCTTGTATTCGACCGAGCGGTTGTCTTTCTGGAATTGCGGAAATCCTTTTTTTCCTGGGACTTTCTTTTTACAGTTGTCATAGAATCGGGAGATCGCCGACCACGCTCTTTCTGAGCTAGATTGGCGAGCCATGCTGTTTAAGTCATCGCAAAACGGGAATTCTTTAGCTAGAACAGCGCTGTACTTGTTTAAGCCGTATTTATCGACTTTTGTGTTTTCCATCCAAAAGCGCAATGCTTTGTTGCGGATGAACTGCACCGTTCTAATTGCTTCGTCTACAGCGTCAAATTGCTGTTTTTTACCGAATGCTTTGAACTCAAAAACTAGCATGACTTCGACCTCATCACGATATCTTTATGCTAGCGGGGCTGGCTTAATATTGCCGAATTATTCACAAAAATATACAAACACAAGTACGGGCGTATCCCTAAATTCAGAGAAAGCCGTCCTAAAAGGACGGGGTTTTAAACCCAGTTTTGTGAGAATTTGCATTTATTAAATTTTCTCCTCCACTGGTCAATAAGTTCAAAAGCAAGGGTGACGATCGCACTTGCTTTTTTCTTTGTGTTGATTTCTTCCTTCTCACTGCCAACAGATGCGATATCTCGCACGTGTTGACTGCCGCCAAGTAGGTGAGTATGAATAAACTTAACGATGACACAGCATATATCCGCCTACCTACTTAGCACTTACTTTAAGGCGGCGGTATTGCTTGTAAAATACTCGATCGCTCCAACATTTGAGACTTTCGTTCTCTACCCGCTTCTGGGTGTTCCCAAGACGGTGCAAAGGGTGGAACCAAGAAGGGGCAAGCTTTCCACCCACCCTGTACCCCCACGCCGAGCATCAGGCAGTTTCCGCCCCTGTGCCCGTGCTGCTCGTAAAACCGACAGTGCCGACAGCTTAAACCTACATTTACGTTGCTCACGGGATTTCTCCAACCGTTTTTGTAATAAAAATATACTAACACCTGTACACCTACCGGAATTGTGTACTATGATATAATGTACAATTTAAACTCGATCGCCAGTGGGGAATGTGGAACTATCTTCTAGAGTAGAATATGCCCTGTTAGCGCTCTTGGAACTGGCGAGCCACCACCCGAAGGATTCGCCCCTAACAGTAAACGAACTTACTGCTTCTGGTGAGATACCGGAACGCTATTTAGACCAAATTCTTGCCGTGCTGCGGCGTGCAAGTATTGTCCAGAGTCTGCGGGGTGCTAAAGGCGGTTATTTGCTAGCGAAAGAGCCTTGGCAGATTACTTTGCTAGAGGTGTTTTCGACTCTCGAAGGATCCGGCAGCGGCCAGACCCAAAAAGTTTCGGAATCTGTAACAATAGAAAAAACTGCGGTGCTAGAAATCTGGCAGGAAGCTCAACAGGCATCTTTGGCGGTTTTGGGCAAATACACATTACAAGATTTGTGCGAACAGCGGGATGTTCGCAAACAAGCAAATCCCATGTACTACATTTAAAGGGAGAGAAATTAAGCCATGAGAATTGCTAAGGATGTTACAGGAATAATTGGCAGAACTCCTTTAGTTCAGCTCAATAAAATTCCTCAAGCTGAGGGAGTGGTTGCTACAATTGTAGCGAAATTGGAAGGGATGAATCCGGCGGCTTCGGTGAAAGATCGCATTGGGGCGAGCATGATTCAGGCGGCAGAAGATGCGGGGTTAATTCAACCGGGAAAAACTGTTTTAGTTGAACCGACTTCGGGAAATACTGGAATTGCTTTGGCAATGATCGCGGCGGCGAAAGGCTACAGTCTGATTTTAACAATGCCGGATACGATGAGTTTAGAGCGCCGATCGATGCTGAAAGCTTACGGAGCTCGGTTGGAATTAACTCCGGGACATGAAGGGATGTTAAGCGCGATCGCCCGTGCGGAAGAAATTGTAGAAGAAACCCCCGATGCTTTCATGCTGCAACAGTTTCGCAACCCCGCTAATCCAAAAATTCACCGGGAAACAACGGCCGAAGAAATTTGGGAAGATACAGAAGGTAAAGTAGATTTTTTAGTTGCTGGAGTTGGCACCGGCGGTACGATTACTGGAGTTGCTGAGGTAATTAAACAGCGGAAATCGAGTTTTAGGACGATCGCAGTTGAACCAGCCACCAGCCCCGTGCTTTCTGGAGGCAAATCTGGTGCTCACAAAATTCAAGGGATTGGCGCAGGATTCATCCCGGAAGTGTTGAAACCAGAGTTAATTGATGAGGTGATCGCAGTTAGCGACGCAGATGCGATCGCCTACAGTCGCCGACTAGCCAGAGAAGAAGGATTGTTGTCAGGAATTTCTGCAGGCGCCGCTTTGTGTGCCGCAATTCAAGTCGGCAAGCGGCCGGAAAATGCTGGAAAATTGATAGTTTTTGTGCAGCCTTCTTATGGCGAACGCTACCTCAGTACAGTCTTGTTCAAAGATTTAGAATTGCCTACCGTCGGCGAACTTGAAGCATTAGTCAGCAATTATTAATACGTAGTAGGGGCGATCGTCATTACTGCGACATTGCTATCAGCTTAACCCGAAAGACCGCCAGGGAATTAATTCCCTGGCGGACTGCACCGAAAGCGCATATTTGTTGACAGCAATACTCCTGACCTTACCCTACTTTTCAGACTTGATACAACTTCCAACTAGCCATCGCCAACATTCCGTAAATAACAAACTTTAGCGGGCGTTGAGGCATAATTTGGCAGAATTTAGCGCCTACCAAAACTCCCGGCACCGAACCCAACCAAATCGGCAAAACTAAACTCCAGTTTACTGTTCCGAGGCTGAGGTGTCCCACAGATGTAAACATCAACAAAAGCGCCGCCTGCGAAATATCTGTACCCACCAATTTAGAAGTATCCAGGCGGAAAAAAGCAATCAGCAACAGTGCAAACATCGAACCGGAAGACACGCTAGTGATTCCCACTATGCAGCCTAAAATTGCTGCTGCACTCACAGTACAAAAACGACCATAATTAGTATTTAAGTCCCATTCAGGGGGCGAAGGCAATTTAAAATTAGGGAAAAATGTTTTGACCGCTAATTGGCTCAGCGATAAAGCGACAATTAGGGCGATCGCTACTCCGAGAAAGCGCAGCAATATGCTGTCTAAGTCCTGATTTTCGCTGGATTGGATGCAGTGTAAAATCCACACGCCAGTCAGCGAACCGGGTACGCTCCCCAAAGCCAGCCACTTAACTACTTGCAAGTCGAGGGTTTTTTGCTGCCAGTGTTTGAAGCCGCCAACAACTTTCATCAGTGTAGCCGCTACGACATCAGAACTAATAGCAATTGATGCTGGAATTTGAAAAACAAAAATTAACATTGGGGTGATGAGCGAGGCTCCGCCAACTCCGGTCAAACCAACGATAATGCCCACAAAAAAGCTGAGAAACGATAGTAATAAGTAGTTCACGGTTATGCCCAAAAACTGTGTATTTAAGCGCTGCCCACCCACAAATAGATAACTTGGGCGGCTCCTGCAACACAGCTACACAGGCTAAATCTCACTTGCATTTCAATATTTTTCACCATAAATTTGTCTTTTCAAGGCTTTAGAGTTGTCGCGTTCTCAGCAACTCTATTCTTGGTAAAAGTAACTAAATGCAAATAAACAAGACTACAGAAATTGTAGTGTAAAAGCTCCCTGATTTTCTTAAATGTACCTGTGTAACTGATCAAAAACCCTGGATTCATTTATGGGGTTTATATTTTGTCTTCTACCTTGAAATGACGCTCGTCATAGGTAAAGTAGAGCTGAGGTTAACCGACTGCTTGCCGGCAAAGAAATCGGGAGTATCGAGAACATTAAAATGAATCAATGCCACAATGACAAGAGTGAAGGCGGTTGAGGAAACTAAACCCGTCAATAACTCTTTTTTGAGGTTTTTTTCCTTGGGTTTGTCTGTAAAAACATCTAAAGTTCCTAGCTGCATCAACAGAATTCCCGCAATATTGGAAAGCCAGTAGCCGACAATGGTGCAAGGAAACAGTAAATCTGGGGAAAGCCAACTAAAGATATACCCAAAGGCGTAGGCAATTGGCAGATTGAAAAATATGTCATTCCACCAACACAGCGGTGATAGCAAATATCCAATTGCCAGAAGCAACCCGCCTCTGATCTTTTTAAACCAGACTTCGTTAAAGCCCTTAGCTTGTGGCAACTGTTGGGTGAGTTGTCCTGCAAGCTCGTACTTTTCACTGACTTTTTTAGCGTTTTCCACGTTAAGAACCCATAACTCGATCGGCTTACCGTAGTTTAACAGCAAAACTGAGTAATGTCTAGTAACTCGATCGAGTTACCGTATTTTATGGGCGATCGGCTAAATCTAGTTTTTTCCCGGTACAAAAATATCTATCCGCGAGAGGTTGTTGAGAATCCTGGCTGGTGCTAATTTAGGCGCCGATCGAGAAATTGAAAGCTTCAGGCAAATGCTTGACAGTTTGCCAAAGATATGCAGTATCGATGCCCCAGTAAAATTGCAGGTAAACGAGCAAAAGCCCGATCGCCACTGTCACGCCCAGCAATTTAGGGACTATTTTCGCGACAGTCTCCAGCACTACGAATGCTGCCCAGATAGCAGCAGCTAAGATGATAATGGAAGCGATCGTGGCAACTGTATCGCTGTTCATAATTAACTCCTGTTGAAAATCAATCGGGTATTACAAAACTACTTGGGCCCACGGCGGCTGCAAAGATAAAATAAATTACTCCAATCCCCAATAAGCCGACAGCCGAACTGAAGACGAATATCAACCAATCTGACGGTTCGTAGGTATCCTCGTCAATTTGGCGGCGAACGGTGAAGTAGTGCAAAGTTGAGATTAAGACTGTCGCCAAACCTATTAGAGAGAAGATTAAACCCAACTTCCACCCCATCCCCAGGCGGTACTGTACGGGCACTTGCACGACGCGAAGTCGGACGATGATGACGCCAAAACCCATGAGGGCGATCGCGGCCCGCATCCATGCTAAGAAGGTGCGCTCATTTGCCGATCGGTCGATCGCCCGCGACAGATTTTGCTGGTTTGGTTTCTCATCATCTACTTGCATCGGTTGGAACGATAATTGCACGCGATCGAACTCTTTAAGATTGATATTAAACCTGCGCCATTATTCAGGAGCCATCAAACCTTCTAAGCTAGAAGGAACGGTGAACATATAATAAATTACCCCAGCCCCTAGGATTGCGATCGCGAGGCTGAAAAGAATTACCCAGCGATCGGTAGGTTCATAAGTATCGTAATCGATATCGTGGCGGACGCCGAAGTAGTGCTTAGTTGATAATAGCACCGTCAGCAAACCCACTATTGAAAAAAGCAAACCTAACTTCCAACCATTGCCCGGAGTTGGCAGCAGAGGGGGATGGAAGGCGCGAAGGCGCACGATAACTACGCCAAAACCCATCAGCGATATTGCTGTCCGCATCCATGCTAAATAAGTGCGCTCGTTTGCCAAATGATCGCGCACCCGCGACGGATTTGGTCGCTTAGTCTTTTCTGTATTTACTTTCGTGGATTTCAACTTTAATAGCATAGAGAAACCTTTTAATTTTAACTGCAAATATGAAGTAGCAGAGGTAGGGACAAAGGCAATGCCGATTGGTGTCAACTTAAGGTAACACCTTCAGTCCGGCTCTTGTTGAAACCCCTGCCTCAAAGCTAAAGTCCTCTCAAGAGGACTCAGAAGAAGAATTTTTAAACTCATTAGTCCTCTTGAGAGGACTTTCGCTATAAGCCCCGTGGAATTCATTCCCTGGCGGGCTGGTGGGTAGGTGAGAGGATTTGCCGGACTGACAGCTTAAGTTGACACGAAGAAGGGCATGGCGCCGTGTCCCTACGGCACGAGCGATCGAGCTTGGACGATTGCCGGGAGAGCGCTCCCGGGCGGGATTTTGCGTTGCAACGGGCTTTACACAGGCGATCGCATTACAACTTCACCAAAACTAATCATTTTCCTCAGTAGGTGCGTTGGGAACTTGGGCATCTATGTACGCCTGAGTCACATCAGGAACAAACCAATTCGCATCCCCAGGCTGGAAAACTTTAGCAGTAGGAACGTTGAATTCTACAGCCGCCGTATCGGGATTAGCTCTCGCTACAACTTGAGTTCCGTCAACTATCTTAACAGCTAGACCGCCAGTCAATTCTTCTGAAGGTTGATCGGTCGCTCTTAAATCAGTTGCTTTGATATCGCTGGGTAGATAAATTCCATCGCAATCCCATTTATGTTCAGTTGTTTGGCCGTCAGCTAGAAAATAAAGGGCATTCTCGTAAGAAGAGGAAGCTGCTTTTTTGCGTTTCGGGCCGTAGACAGCCAGGGTTTTTCCGGTTTCGTTGCGGCACTGACCCCAAGGTTTTCCCGTTTCTAAAGTGTATTTTTGAAACTCCAATTGAGCGATTTTTTGCTGAAGTTGCTCAGGGGTATAAGTCTGGGCGAGATTGGGTGCATCTTTCGCTGTCCTGAGAGTGTTCAGAGCTTGAGTCACCTCTATGTAGTCGGGATTGCTCGCATATTTCGGCGTTTTTGGAGCGTCGGCCCAGGATGGGGGAACGAATACTAAATTGGCGGCCATTACCAAGAGCACTAAAACAAATTTGAAGATTTTCACAATTTTTGTCCTTTTCTAGATTGTCAGGTTTTTTCCAACTTTCTGTTTGCTTGCTATCTTAGGACTTAGGCAAAAACGAACTCTCTTTAACTGGTTGGCCTGAGAAACCAAATTTGGCAGAATCAAAAAATCTGGTTTTTTAGGATTAGACCTATTGTCAAAGTCGAGCGGCGTGGGGTAGTGGCGAAGTGTTCGGGCGATATTTTAAGGATTCCTCCTCAAGTTTTTAGCTGAGTTGGATTCACCACTACATAATTTAGTGAAATGACAGGTATATTCTTGCCTAAGTCTGGCAACTTGCTAGCTCACAATATGGCTTGAACTTTCGTCAAAATTCGCGGCTAAATTAGTTTGAAGCTGCTTTTAGCTCGAGCAATTAGTTCATTATTAACTTAGCATCTTTGGTGATATAGTGCAAGTAATTTAGACACCATTTTAAGAAAATAATTGGTAAGGTAAAATTGATGAGTTAGAACTTATGATGTTCCGGAAAATTATCTACCTATAGAGGGATGTAAGTAGGGGAACCCGGGCTAATTCTTAGTTAGATTGAAAGGGCGGGAGCAGGCGATAAGTACCGCTTTCAATCAGGATGAATATTCCCAAACCAATCAATACAAAAGGGACAACAGCCTGAGTATAGCGAGTCAAAATACGGGCGATCGCCCCATGAAGAGTTAACCGGTAAGCGGCATAAGACCAAACACCTACCATCACCGAGAAAACCGCCAAAATCACCACCAAGCTCGGCAAATCGCTGCTAGCAAACAGCGGTAAATAAATGCCGATGTTGTCTCCCCCGTTAGCCACTGTTACCGCAGCCACATTCAAAGTTTGGGGGTTGAAAAGATTTGCTAGTTTTGACACCGCAGATGAGTTAGATTGACGGTTAAATTCGCCCGATACCGCTTGTACGTCATTTTCCTCATTTTCTCTTTTGACTAAGTGACTGATGCCGATCGCGATCGGAACCAAACCCAGCAAGCCAATCCAAGCTTTCGGCACAATTAAACCGCCAAAAAAACCGGGCAAACTAGCAGCGATGAGTGCTGCAAATCCGAGGTACTTACCGACAAAGATATGCCGGGGGCGGAAAGTATCATCTACCTGGGCGAAGAACAGCATCGAAAGCACCATATCGTCGATATTGGTTGCGGCAAAAGATGTAATCCCGGTAATAATCGCTGCTGCAATCCAACTCATGTGCTGTTCCTTCAACTTTCCTAAACTTCTGGTTCGCTGGCGTTACTTCTGCTCATAGTTATCAAACAGAAACCGCAACCAACTAAAGATATTATACTTAAAGTTGGACTTGCCAGAGTGCCGCTTTTAACCAGAATCGCCATTCCCAATCCGATCAAAACAAAAGGCACAAGCTGATTGCCGTAGCGAGTCAGAGTATCCGCGATCGCCCGCATCTGAATTAACCGATAAGCAGCGTAGCACCAAACGCCCACCATCCCGAAGAATACAGCGAGAACAACCGCCAAACTTTCTAAAGTATTGCTAGCAAAAAGCGGCACATATATCCCGATATTGTCGCCCCCATTTGCCACCGTCACCGCTGCTACGCTGTAAGTTTGAGGAGACAGAAAACTGCTAAAAAAAGATTTCTCAGATTGCTCTAATTCTGCCTCAACTTCCGAATCGTCGGTTTCTGAATTCAGCAAGCGGCTAAGCCCGATCGCAATTGGCAGCAAACCCAGCATTCCGATCCAATCTGGCGGAAAGATTAAGCGGCCAAAAAAGCCGGGAAGGCTAACAAAAACCAGTGCAGTAAAACCCAGAAACTGACCGAAGACGATATGCCTGCGCCGAAATACTGCATTCACCTGCGAGAAAAACAGCAGCAGAATCAGAATATCGTCTAGATTCGTAGCCGTAAAAGCTGTCATTGCCGTAGAAATTGCTGTTAGTAATTCATTCATTTCTGTGTCTCCTTAATTTCAGCGGTCTTTGCGGTTGCTCCCGCGGTGCGGCAGGGGTTAAAACCCCCGCCTCAGAGCTGCGAGTCCTCTCAAGAGGACTGAAGAAATTATTAGTCCTCTTCAGAGGACTTTTGCTATTAGCCAGGGAATTAATTCCCTGGCGGTCTTGGCGGCTAAATTAACATCTATAAACACCGCCTTGCAACTAATCAAAGCCGTTGCTGTCGATCGATACTGCTTTCAATCGAACACCGCCGTAAATTGCATTTTCTTCCTCGAACTTGGCATGAATTGCGTCAATACCCTGCTGCATCGATCCCGTCAGTTCAGGAGAACGCAGCCGCTGCCAGAAAAACCATCCGCAAGTAACAACCAAGTACATCAAGAACAAGTAAGGAAAGGCATCGTAAGGAGCTTCGGGAGGTGGGAACATAGTGCTGCCGGGAATGCCCACGCTGCCCGCAATCGGAATCATCATAAATGCGATCGCCGCCACTGAGAACAGCACATCTCGCAGGCGCAACTTACCAATTTTGTGCAGGTAAACCGGAGCCGCGATCGAAATTAAGACGTACACGGTTAAAAATCCGTAGCTGCAAATTGCCCCCAAATAACCCATACAATCGAACAGTTTGATGTTAAACATAGACATCACAGCCGGCACCAAGAATGTCAGAAATGTACACATCGTTACTGCAACGTGGGGAGTTTTATTAGATGAATGCGCTACACCTAATGAAGAGTGAAACAAACCGTGGCGCGCCATCATAAAAAACACTCTCGCCGCTGGATTGATGCTGCCGAGCACGCAAGCAAAAAAGCTAAATAAAGCGCCGAAAGCCACTAACTCTCCCAGCCAGCCCATGCCCACTTGTTGCGCCAGAAAACTCAGAGGTTCTTCAGTATTAGTAATAGAAACTCCAGTACCGCTAAAACCCAAAACCTCAATATAGGTCATCAAAATGAAGAATAAGCCTGCCATCACAGCGCTGCCCATGACAGCCCTGGGGATATTTTTTAAGGGTTTTTTCGCTTCGTCGCCCAGAGATGTAGCACTTTCAAAACCAGAGAAACCAAACATTACTAAGACAAGTCCCGTCGCTATGTTCCCCGGAGTTACGCCTTCCAAAGTCAGTTGGGACATATCTAAGGCAAAACCTTTGTGCGCCCAGATGATAATTCCTAAAAGTGCGATCGCCGCTACTGATGCTCCCTCCAGCCACAGCATCGCCATAGCTGAAAGCTGGATATCTTTATAACCTGCATACCAAGCAACGCCAGCCCCGATCGATAACAGGGTAATCGGTGACGGATGGATGCCTAAATGACCGATGAAAATACCCGTAAAGTTGGCAAAACCACACAAAACGGCCATAGCAGTAAATAGATAAGCCAGTACCAAACTCCAGCCGCAAATTACGCCGGCAGTCGGGCCTAGTCCTTTAACAATGTAAGAATAAAGAGAACCTGCAGAAGCCGATCGACTCGCAAATTGGTTGATATTGATGCTGACAAATACTAGGCCGATCAAGCCGATGAGAAAGCTCAGCCAAGCCCCGTTACCCGAAAGAGCGACAATTAAACCTATATTAGATGCTGGGATAGTTGTAGGTGCAATGACGGCAAAGGATTGAGCTAAAACCTCCCCGAAGGATAGGCAGTCCGGCTTTAAGCCGTGTGCACTCTGATTTTTTGGCGTTTTCTTGGTCATTTATCTTCTCTCTTTTTGTCGATCGACTTTTGGCGATCGGCTTAAACTTGTCGGTGCTGCTTCAGCATTGGGCCCTGCGTTAGAAGCTTGAATATAACTGTAATCCCCTTCTGGGGTAGAATCAAATGTTGTTTTTTATCGAATTAATAAATACAAGTGATGCAGTGCCGCCGCAAAACAACGGTTGGAATACCAGACGCAATCTGTCGCCACAAGCTCAAACCCTTGACGTTAAAAGGAAAATTTAAATAGCGGCTGGCAACCGTGCTTTTTTGGTAATTCCAGCCTGTACCAGAGAGTCGATCGAAAAGTTCAGGTCAAAGCTTAGCCGCCAGAGATTTTCATCTCAAAAAATAACTGTATTTAGTAAAGGGACCCTCAGAATGGCCGGAATGACACTTGACCAACTGCGAGTTTTTCTAGCTGTGGCGGAACACCTGCACTTCAGCCGCGCGGCGGAAGAACTTTACATCACTCAACCCGCTGTCAGTGCGGCAATCCAAAGCTTAGAGGCGCAATACGGAGTAAAACTATTTCACCGCATCGGCCGCCGCATCGAAATCACAGATGCTGGGAAGTTGCTGCAAGTTGAAACTCAGAAAATTCTCGACCAAGTTGCTTTGACTGAGAGAGGTTTGCGGGAGTTGAACGACTTGCAGCGAGGCGATTTAAACTTGGGTTGCAGTCTGACCATTGGCAATTATTGGTTGCCTGATAAACTTAGCAAGTTCAAACAGCAATATCCTGGTATTTCCGTGAATTGTACTCTGGCAAATGCCGAAGAAATTTGTGCGGGGACGGCGACGGGAACATTTGATTTGGGTTTAGTGACGGGAGATATCAAAGCTTCGCTTAAGAAGATTCTGGAGGAAGAAGTTGTAGGCAGCGAACGCTTGCTGATTGTAGTTGGTCAATCTCACCCTTGGTTTGAACGTGCAGAGGTGAGTTTAACGGAAATTGTGAAAACGGATTGGGTGATGCGAGAAGCTGGTTCTGGAGTTCAGCAAATGTTGGAACAAGCTTTGCAAAGTTGGGGCATTAATCCCGATGAATTGAATGTAACTTTAGTTTTGAACAGCAGTGAAATGGTAAAAGCAGTGGTCGAAAGCGGCCCAGGTGCAGCGGCTATTCCTGAATTGATGGTAAAAAAAGAATTGCAGCTATCTACACTGCGATCGATTAAAATTATAGATAGCCAACCAAGTTCTAATCTATGTTTGGAAATAATTAAACCTGTTTTAAAACTGAAGCACCGACAGCGTTTTCAAACTGGAATTACTAAAGCTTTTGAACAGATATTAACTCAAGGTGCTGGTAATTGGTAATTCAGGACTTACGCACCAATACTCAAGAAACCAGTTTTTTTACCGACATAAAAAGCTAAACGCCGTGTATTTTTGTACGGGACTTGTGCACCGATGGTCAGAAACCGGGTTTTTTTCCGAAAATCCTTCGTTGTAGGTCACAGATTAGGTAAAAAACCCGGTTTCTTTGGGCTGAGGCGTCCAGGGCTGTTATCTCTCAACCAATTTCCTCAAGTCCAATAAATTTTTACCCCCATCACCAACAATCAGCGGCAAATTCCCATTCCATTTTTCTATAGCCTGCCTTTCCAAAAGTTCCGGAGTCAAATTGTCCCGCAGCAACCTTTGCACTTCGGCTTCTCCCTTGGCTAAATTTATCTTAGCATCGGCCTCTTTTACTGCCTTCAGCGCTAAAAACTCCCCTGTTTTTGCCTCCTGTTCGGCAATTTGTTTCGCCTCCACCGCATCGCTAAACCGCTCAGAAAAGTGAACGTGTACTAAAGAAATATCGTCAACAGCAATGTGATATGTAACCAGCCTCAAGGTTAAAAACTCATCAACTGCTGCTTTAACTTCTCCGCGTTTAGTAATAATTTCTTCAGCCGTGTATTTTGCCATAACTGCTTTTAATACTTCTTCAACTGCCGGAGCGATAATGCGATCGACGACTTCTTTTTCGTCACCTATTTGTTGAAAAATAGCATTAGCTTCTTCTGGGATAATGTGCCAGTTTAGCGCTACATCCGTGAAAACATCTTGCAAATCTTTTGAGGAAGCTTCAGCGGAACTTTCCTGTTTTTGTACCCTGACGCTCAACTTTTTTACAGTATAAACTGTGGGGACTATTACGTGAATTCCTTCTCCGAGTACCTGTTCTTGCACTTTACCAAACTGCATCAGCACGCCCCGTTCTCCGGCGTTTACAATCACAAAAAATTTGGACAAAATAGCTAAAAACACTATCACTAGAGCTAGTTTAAGAGCTATGTAAACATCCTTATTTTTCTTAGTGCTTGATTTGAGTGAGTCAACGTTACTGCTGGATTCTAAAACCATATTCCACCCCGAACGAACTTAATTATAGGACAAATATTGACTTAACCGATATTCTATTTGCCTTCGACCAACAACTGTTCAAAATCCGCTGCCGACAAAGGAGGACTGAACAAATATCCTTGCATGGCATCGCACTCGTAGCGCCAGAGAAAATCTTTTTCTGCTTCCGTCTCAACTCCTTCGGCAATTACTTCTAGACAGAGACTGTGAGCCATTTCAATAATCGCTTTCACAATCGCTGCATTTGTGCAACCGTCGGTGATGTTGCTGATAAAACAGCGATCGATTTTTAAAACATCGAAGGGGTATTGTGTCAGATAGCTTAGGGAAGAATAGCCTGTGCCGAAATCGTCAATAGATATAGAAACTCCTAAATCTTTCAATTGCTGCAAAGTAGCGATCGCACTTTCGGCATCCTCCACCATCATACTTTCTGTCAGCTCTAATTCCAAACAGCTCGGTTCCAAACCAATTTCTCCTAAAATTTCGGCAACTCTGCTGCTGAGATCCGCCTGGTAAAATTGGCGCGGCGACAGATTCACCGCTACCCGCAGCTCCGAAAAACCAGCATTTTGCCAAACCCGCATTTGCCTGCAAGCTGTCTGCAAAACCCACTCACCTAATTGTACGATGAAACCAGTTTCTTCGGCATCTGGAATAAATTGTGCGGGCGAAATCAGCCCTTTTTCTGGATGCAGCCAGCGCACTAAAGCTTCTGCACTCATAATTTGACCAGTCTGGACATTGACCTGCGGCTGATAGTAAACTTGGAATTCTTCTCGTTCCAAGGCGTCGCACAAACTTGTTTTGATCTGCTCTAATTTATCGGCGGCTTCTTGAAGTAATTCGCTGCTTTGCGATCGCAAATAATGCTGCTGTTGGGCCAAAGCTGCTTGTTTTTTCAAGCGGCTCGATACCGCGCCCACAAGCTCAGCTTTAGTAAAAGGTTTAGTCAGGTAATCATCTGCTCCCAATTCCATGCCTTGCCGCACTTCGGATCGATCGGCTTTACCGGTGAGAAAAACAAAAGGTACTGTAGCAGTAACAGGATGCGATCGCAAGGCCGCCAGCACCCCGTACCCGTCAAGTTCCGGCATCATCACGTCGCAAATAATCACGTCGGGAAGATTTGACACCGCCGCATATAAACCTTGCGATCCATTTTCTGCACCGGTCACGTCGAAACCTTCCGCTTTGAGGAGTTTGAGAATATTCTCCCGAATTACTTGGTCGTCCTCAATCACTAGAATCTTTTTCATACGTCATTCCCTGAAAGCGGTATAATAGACCGGCGTTGCTGAACGCGATAACCGTGGCAATAACTGAAAACGCACAGCTCGATCGGCACAACAGCCGCATATTTTCCGACAAAAATAGCAGACGCCCCTGAAAAACGCTAATTTTTCAAGGACAACTAGATTAATGTTTCTTTGCTTGCTGAGGGCCGTCCGTATTATTACGAGGTTAATTAATAAATCTCTAACTAATTCTAGGCGATCGACAGTTAGCAGCGCCCTGAATAACTGGTAAACTGGTTGTGACAGTCGATCGATCGTCTGCAAACAATCTCAGCCTATTTATAACAGTTGCCACAAGCAATGCAACTGCAAGCAAGTTCCAAACCGTTGTGCAGTAAATCTTTCCTCATTCTTTAGTGTAAAATCTCAAATATAAAATCTCAAATGGCATTACCTAGTGGATTCCCCGATCCCGCACAGATTGGCGTCATAGAAGTTAAGCAATATCCTCAGTACCGCGCTGTCACCTACACCCACGCGGGCGATTTGCGACAAGCGACAGGAATTGCATTCAATCCCTTATTGTCAACCATCAGCAACAACCATGTTATAGTGTTCTAAGTCAAGCCGCCCAACGTAGCCGCCCTACTTGGGCGGCTTGGTCAGGAAATGCAGACTCGATCAAAAGTCTAGAAACTGTCTAGAAAACTAGAACCTTGATAAAACAATAGTTTCAGGAGAAACAACCATGAGAGTCGATAAGCGTCCCCAACCGTGTGATGTAACCGTTTACTCTGACAAGGGTTCTTTAGCGTTACGCTTTCCTAAGCGCCATAACCCACTGTGGGAACAATTGGACGGTAAATCGCTTAACGGCAAGCCAAAGTGCCTAGGAATAGGCAAGTACGGCTACAAGGACAACCCGGAGGATTGGAAGCGAGCAACCCAATTAGCGATCGCAATTGAAGCCGACCTTGACCACCCAGAGTGGGAGAAACTGTTTGACCTTACCCTTGCTAAGTACGGCTTGGGTGGTGGCAAATACGCAAAGTTAGCAGATGTACTCCAACTACCAGGCGCTAAACAGTCAGAACCTGAAATCACCGTTGGGGAGATGTGGGAAGCGTATCTGGAGTGGAAAAAAACTGTAGTTGAAGAGACTACTTTTAAAGTGACTTTCGGAGTATTTTCTAATGCACTCAAAGGGTTGGTATGGGATAGGTCTTTAGGCAAACACTCGCAAAACAATCTAGATTTATCATTATTCAAATGTGATGATAAATTAGAGATTCAATTGGCGTTAAACGCGATATCAATTCGTTCAAAAGCGTATCTTCTAAGCGAGCTAAACAAAGCTTTTGAGTTTTGCAAATCAAAAGGGATACTGATTAATTCAACTACAGAAAGTCCTTTTGTTTTTGACAAATTCAGTACACCGGCTGTTACAACTCAACAAAAGTATGCTTCTAAAGTCGTCAACGGGGAGGAAAAAGAATGGCATGAGGTATTAGATGAAAAAAAACTGGAAGAAGACCGACGTGCATTTACCAAGGAGGAGCGAGACATCATTATCAAGGCATTCTATGAGTCCGATTCTGTAGCGACAAAGATGTATGCACCGTTAATTGAGTTCTACTTTTTGACAGGCTGTCGTACTTCTGAAGCGCTGGCATTAACCTGGAAGGATATCGATTTTACTCGCAGTATAATTCGGTTCAACAAATCACTGGGGCAATCAACAAACAAGGTCAAAGACACGAAAACTGGTGAAATACGGCTTTTCTATTTCAACAAAGCATTGCGACTAAAAGAGTTGCTACACGAGTTAAAGGCTAAAAACCTAGATCACTTAGTTTTTCCTAGTCAGAAAAGGAAGTTTATTTCGTCAACTTCTATCAGAGATATTTGGCTGGGCAGAAAGAGTACAAAGATTCTCGCTGATGGAACTAGGAAGAAGTATTACTATCCTGGTATCGTTGCTCGGTTAGTGGATGAAGGTAAAATTTCAGGCTATTTGCCCCAGTATCATACCAGGCATACTTACATCACTCTTACCGCTCATGCGAACAAGCACAACAATAATGCACTACTTCACATAGCTACAGCTTGTGGCAATAGTGTCGATGTAATATTGCGACACTACCTAGGGGTAAGTGAGGCTGATGAAATAACCGAAGTTTAACCTACCCTCTCCCTCACCGACCACCGGGGCGGTTTTTTATTGCCCGAGCGCCGGCACGGAAGTCAAAATGTTTCGGTCACGTCGTGTGCATAGTGTGAATGAAGCGGAAAGTTTCTCTTGGCTTCCTTGTATTTAAGTGTATTTCTGAGTCAAGCCGCCCTACTTGGGCGGCTACGTTGGGCGGCTTGACTCAGAAATGAAAGTAAGTAGGCAAACAAAAACCCGGCTGTTATGCCGGGGAAAACTAAACCCTTAATCGGTAAACCAACAAACTTTATACCGCAGGTGGAACGGTCTGTTCGGATAGTTTAGATACTAGCTCTTGCAACTGCGACTGAGTGGCGCTTTCTTCTGTTACGTCCAGTCCGTTCTCTTCTTCGAGTTTTGCAATTCTTTCAGAAAGAATTGAGTCACGTTCTACAAGCGCTCTGAAAAGCTCAATAATCAGGCTCCAAACGTTCATTTTAACCGTCCTTACGCATTTTGCTGACGTATCAAATATAACACGCTTCGTTTATCTCAATTCCAAAAACTACGGCTTATACGGTTGAACCGAAAGTTAATGTATAGTTTTATACAAAATATTTAAGAATAGTGGCTTATCTCAGTTCTTTTGAGTCCATTTTTACAAGTAGCCGCCCAAGTGGGGCGGCTTGACTCAGAAATACACTATTAAACCAGCTTTGAGTTTTTTAGTTTAAGGCGTTTAATTATCTCTTTTAGTTCTGGTTTCATGTCACTTTTTTTAGGATTAATGCCCATGGCATCTTTTACAAGAAAAATGTCTAATGATTTTAGTTTGAGTAGTTCATCTTTTTTTCTGAGAAATTCCTCTCGAATTGCACCTTTAGTGGCTCCTGCTTTATCTCGCTCCGTACTTCCTTTGTTGCTGTCACCACTACTGCCACCGGGGACGCTTGTGCTTTTCTTGCCCGATGCACTTTTACTTGATTTAGCCACGTTCTAGCGCCTCCTTTATTGAAATTTCTCCCGGTCTGAACTTCCACTTAACAATCGGCACTAAACTTGGGTTTAACATTGTGCCTAGTATCTTTTCAACCTCTGCGTCTGTCTTGGCCTTTGATATGTTAATCTTTTTAGGCTCTTTTTTTCCAAAACCTTTGTGACCTTCGTAAATACTAAAACAAACTGGAAGTTGCTCAGATTCGAGCAACGGTTCAAATCCAGTCGCGTCTGCGACAAATTCAATTTTCCGAGCGTTTTCAGCAACAGCGGACATTATTTGAATACATCAGCAACAACCAAATTGCGATGACAACGCCAGTAGAAGCGCGCTACACAGAAACTTCCGGGCAAATCGATGCAGTTCCTGTGGCATTCGTTTCGTTCCTGTATCCCGCACCAAATATCGCCCCAAGCAGCGTTAACTCTGCTGTGGAAGTCACGGATACTTCACCGATGACAGTTGTCAGCATCGGCGTGGGCGGCGCCTACACTTGGGAAAGCTACGAAAATAACCTCCAGAAACTCAAAGATTGGCTTCAAGAACATCCCGAATACGAAATAGTCGGGCCGCCGCGCCGCTTTTTTTACAACTCGCCGATGACGCCCGAAGCAACTAAAATCAGCGAGGTACAAATTCCGATCAAACGCCGCTGACATGAACAACCAATTCGCGAATGTGGCCCCGCTGGCGGTGTTCCCAGAGATAAATTCCCTGCCAAGTTCCTAACAATAATCTACCGCGTGCGATCGGGATTTGTTCGGAAGTATGAGTCAGCGCAGTGCGAATGTGCGCCGGCATATCGTCTGGGCCTTCCGCATCGTGAATGTAACTCGCGCCCTCCGGTACAAGTTTAGCCAAAAAATTAGCCAAATCCGTCAGTACATCCGGGTCAGCATTTTCTTGAATCACCAAGCTAGCAGAAGTGTGGCGCAAAAACAAGCTACAAAGTCCCGTTTTAATACCCGAATTCGCTACCACATCTTCTATCTTAAGACTGATATTGTACAGAGACTTGCCTGTAGTTTTAATTTTGAGTATTTCCTGGTGATGAAGCATTCGATTTTAGATTTTAGATTTTAGATTTTAGATTTTGAATTGTGAATTGTGGATTGTGCCTGAGACTCTTGTAAACTCTTGAGTCGGCGGAGGCCGACATTGTTTGTGTAGGCGCGATTTCAATCGCCGTCACTCGATTTTAGATTTTAGACTTGAGATTTTGGATGAGATTGTTTGCAAAACTATTCAATCACCGTCGTCCTAATCCTCATCTTTAAAATAGTCTACAACAGCTTGGGCGAGATCCTCCGTACCATTTTTATCCAACTTATCCGACAAACGCGGCGGGTGCAGCGGCTTGTGCAAAAACCCCCAATCCCCCTCAAAAAACTCCGCCGCCGTCACAACTTGATGTTCCGCATAATTTTCAAGCCATTCCAACAACACCGCAGCTTCCGCAAAACCATCTCTCATAATAGAAACAACAGGTATTTCCAAGCGCAAAGCTTCCGAAAAAGTGCTGTATCCCGGTTTAGAAACCAAGCGCCCGCAGACAGGCATCATATCAACCGGTCGCGGTAAAATTGGGAAAGATTTTGCAAACTCCTGATTTTTGACTTTAATCAAATTCGGCAAATCGGGAGCTCCCGCATCAAAAGTAATAAATTGCCAGTCGCTAAATTGCTGTAGATTTTGATAAGGAATTTCCTCTAAACCCAGTCCGCCAAAAGTCAGCAATACAGTTTTTTCCAGCGGTGTTTCGATTCCGAATACTTCTCTAATTTGAGCGTTACTGTAGCGAGGATTGCCGCCAGTCAACCCGACATCTTGAATATTTGGGAAAGCTGGCATCGGTTCGTGCAAAGGCAGACGAAAAAGCCGATCGCACTTTCCGAAGCATTCACCAATCCAATCCGCCATTTCGTCAAACTCCCCGCCCCAATCTCGATAGATAAAATCCCACCCAAAATTGCTCATCATCCAGCAAGGAACCCCAGCCGCTGCTGCCATTCGCGTTGCCAAAGGAGGAATATCTGCCAGCACCAAACCCACCCGATTTTGCTTAATAAAATTCACTTCGCCGGCAATAATCGAATTTTGGTTTTTCCGAATTTCCCGCAATTTTTCCAGCGTCGCCTCTTTATCCATATGCAAACTGTCAGCTTGCACGACTCCGACATCAAAAGCGCGGGGACGGAGGATAAAATCGCCAGTAATATAACATTCTAGCAGCCAGCGAGGTGCTGTTGTGGTGATAATTAGTAAAATATCTGGATTTAATTCTTGAATTTTGGCAGCTACTGAAGAAACTCGGACAGCGTGACCGAATCCGTGATTCGTGATGGCAATATATAATGTTGGTCGAGACATTGGGAATTGGGAATTGGGAATTGGGAATTGGGCATCGGCCAAACAGGGCATTGGCCAAACAGGGCATCGGCCAAACAGGGCATCGGCCAAACAGGGCATTGGAACTAGAAGCAATCAGGCAACAAGGCACAGGGACTTACAATAACAAATAACAAATAACAAATAACAACTGTCAACTGTCAACTGTCAACTGTCAACTGTCAACTGTCAACTAACTCGATCGATAATTTCGGCAGCCATATCTTGCAAGGATACCACTCGATCGGCAAAACCAGAATTAACCACACTTCCCGGCATCCCCCAGACAACGCTGCTAGCCTCATCTTGAACGATAATCTTACCCCCAGCCTCCCGAATATTCTGACAGCCCAGCAGCCCATCCTGCCCCATTCCAGTCAGCACCACACCCAAAACCCCAGCACCGTAAATCTTAGCAGCCGATCGAAACAGCACGTCAACCGCAGGGCGGCAAGAATTTTCCCGCGCCTCTTGATGCGTGCGAATTCGCGCCCCAAAGCCCTGTTTTTCCAGCACCATGTGGTAATCACCGGGCGCTATCCAAGCCCGCCCAGGCTCGACAATACCTCCCGTCACAGCTTCCTCCACTCTAATTTTGCACTTTTCGGTCAGTCGATCGGCCAAACGCTTCGTAAAAACCGGAGGCATATGCTGCACAATTACAATTGGTACAGGGAAATTAGCCGGCAAATCCTGCAAAATAATTTCCAAAGCATTTGGCCCACCCGTCGAAACCCCAACCGCCACAATTTCGACTTTTGATTTAAAATTTACCGCTGAATTCGACGAAATTAAACGCGGTTGGCTTGGCGATTGTGTAGTAGCAACATTCTGCTTTTGGGGCACTGCAATATTCCCCAAATTAGGCCTCTTGCCGCCAGTGCAAAAAGCCTTAATTTTCGGAATCAATTGCTCGCGGATGTGCTCTAGCGCCGCTTCCTTGCTCTTCATATTGTGAGGCTTAGTCACGTAATCCGTAGCACCCAGCGCCAGAGCATTTAAAGTAGCAACAGCGCCCAACTCTGTGAGCGCGCTAAACATAATTACAGGAATATTCCCGTCAAGTTTTCGGATTGCCGCCAGCGTCTCCAAACCGTCCATTTCCGGCATTTCCACATCCAGCACAATCAAATCAGGATTCACCTGAGAAATCTTGGCTAAAGCAATTTTACCGTTGGGTGCAGTCCCCACAACTTCCAGTGCTGCATCGCCGTCGAGTACGTTACTTAACAATCGGCGCACCACTACCGAATCATCAACAATTAAAATCTTAATTCTGGGCATTTTGGATTAAACTCGAAATAACAAATCGAGCAGTAAGCGAGCTTGAAAAAACAGAATAAAATCGCCGTCTACGCGAACATCAATAATTTTGAAATGAGACACAAACAGTATAATTGTTGACCTCATATTAAAATTCATAGCGCTAAAAATTTCATCTGCCGAACCTTCTATATAGTGGGGAACTACATAACCGAGATTGTATTTTAATGTATTGCTAAACGTGCCAACGATACCGCTAATAGCTAAATTGCCAATTTCCCCCATGATGTCGGCTTTATCTTGCTTGAATTCCTCGCTGGCGACATCGCCGCCACCGTTGAGAGCTAAAACAAGAGCATCAGCAGCCTCGCAGGAAAACAACATCTGAGCCGAACCGGATAAATTGCCGTTAAAATCAATTTGCGCTACAGCTACTAGGTTTTTTCCCAAGGTTTGAATCAAGTTTTGTTGCAAAAATAGCGGGGACAGCGCTTGAGATGAAGGCATTTCAAATTCTACCTCACAGTCGATCATTTCGCTCATCTGAGAAACTGCTGTGCCGATAGCTTTGTTGACAACATCCTGTAATTTAGTGTGTTTTCCTGTTTCGAGCTTGCCTAAGTTGAAATTCCGCATTTGACTGTGGGAATCAATTGCACCGCCACCGTTTGGGTAGGCAGCAATTGCCACGGTGCGCCGCAATTCTAATTCATTGTTAGTTTTTTTGAGAGTGGCGAATATTCCTGCTAGCGACAAATACTGAATCATATTTTTTGCTAAGTCGTCGCTGAGCACGATCGTGGGTATTTCTAACAACTGCAAGAATTGGACGATCGCTAAATAATTGTGTTCTATGGCTGCAAAATCTAGGATGACAGCTTTGGGATGGTGGCACTCAGCGATATCTAAGCAATTGTATAAATCGGTAGCTGCGGCAAATACATATTCGTCTGCTTTTAAAGTTTCGCGCAATCTCTGATTTTCTGAATCCGAAAAGCCTCCAATCAGAATTAAAGAAATGGGTTTTGAGTAGGTTTTCATTTTATGGAATTGAGAATTGGGAATTGGGAATTGGTAATGGGGAATTAATTTTAAGCAGTCTTGGACTAATCGTGTAGGGTTCGCAATGTGTACCTTAACTTTACCGTGGATGTTGATGTTATTCCGTCTCCTCCGTCTCGAATACAACGGCTTCATAAATATCGCTCACAGACATTTGTACTCCCACAGAAGCAAAGGAAACTGTAGAGGTTTCTCCCTGATACTCCTGAAATAACCATTGTCCTGATTCATTCTTAATATACTGCTCAACCAAAAACTCATATTGATCGACTAAAATATACTCGCGTAACTCAGGAATAGATCGATAAAAGCGAAACTTGTTCTCTCTATCAAAATCTTCTGTAGAGTTAGAAAGCACTTCCACAATCAGCACAGGATTGAGGATTTCATCTTTACGTCCTTCGCTAAAAACTGGTTGTCCAGAAATTACCATGACCTCGGGGTAAGTTCCCCGGCGATGTCGAGGAATCCACAACCGCAAATCGTTCATAAATGCTTCGGCATTATTTCCCCGCAAAGCATATTTCAAGAAGGCATAGATATTGCCTGTTATCCGGTTGTGATTAATCGTGCCTCCCGTCATTGATACAATTGCTCCATCGCGATATTCACTTCTGAATTCAGCAGTTTTTTCTAACTGCCGATACTCCTCTGGAGTATAAAATCGGTGGCGTGTCTCGGTTAACATTTCGATATCCTGCTAATTGACTTTTGCTTCATCTTTAACTGGTTTCTAGTCCCATGTAGGGTGTGCATTAGTGTCAACTTAAGCCTGAAACCATTGAAAAATCTGGCTTTTATCCTCTTGCCAGATCCCCCTAAATCCCCCTTAAGAAGACCCACTTTGAGAGCTTCTTGTCCCCCCCTTGGGAAGGGGGGTTAGGGGGGATCTGGACCTTAATCGCCAGACAGAAGACCGGTACTGCATAAGACGTTAAGTTAGCACTAATGACTAATGACTAATGACTAATGACGTTCGCTCTTCGAGGACGCTCGCGCTGCTGACTAATGACTAATGACTAATGACTAATGACTAATGTCAACTGTCAACTGTCAACTGTCAACTGTCAACTGTCAATACTTAAACTGATTGACAAGTCCTTGCAATTGAGCTGCGGTTTTCGACAGTTCGATCGCAGAATTTTGAGTATTGCTAGCACTGGTGGCGGTACTTCCCGCTGCATCGGCGACGCTGGTAATATTGCGGGCAATTTCCGAAGAACCGATCGCAACTTGATTGACATTGCGCGCAATTTCGGTAGTTGTAGCCGTTTGTTCCTCAACTGCACTGGCGATCGTAGTTTGAAAATCGCTGATTTGGTTGATAATAGAAGTAATTTGGGCGATCGCCTGCACGGAACTTTTAGTATCAGCTTGAATCGCCTCCACCTTCTTGCTGATATCCTCAGTCGCCGCCGCCGTTTGTTTCGCCAACTCCTTCACCTCATTCGCCACCACCGCAAAACCTTTGCCCGCCTCTCCAGCCCGCGCCGCCTCGATTGTAGCATTCAGAGCCAGCAAATTAGTTTGTTGGGCGATCGAAGTAATCACCTTGACAACATTACCAATTTCTGCACTGCTAACGCCGAGTTTAGTAATAGTTTGATTCGTACTTTGGGCCATCCTCACCGCCGAATTAGCAACCGTCGCAGCTTCCGAAGCATTCTTAGCAATTTCCTTAATACTCACATTCATCTCCTCGATACCAGTAGCCACCGATTGAGTATTGCTATTAACTAAATCCGCCGCCGCAGATACCGTCCCCGCTTGAGCCGAAGTTTCTTCAGCCGCAGCCCCCATATTTTGGCTTTCGATAATCAATTCCTCCGAAGCACTGCTAACGGCGATCGCCACTTGGGAAATCTGTTGTACCTGAGCAGTCAAATTAGCCGCCATCAAATTAACATTATCCGTCAAATCTTTCCAAGTACCGCCGATATCAGGTACTGTCGCCTGGCCTCCCAACTGTCCTGCAACTACCTGTTTGGCCAGCCCCGTTACTTCATCTGCAAAAGTATTGAGCTGGTCAACCATTGTATTCAGCGTATCTTTCAGTTCCAGAACTTCTCCTTGAACTTCTACAATAATTTTCTTAGACAAATCTCCCTTAGCCACAGCCGTAGAAACTTCCGCAATACTCCGAACTTGTTCCGTAAGATTAGCCGCCATAATATTCACATTGCCAGCCAAACTCAGCCAAGTACCCGACAAACCCTCAACTTTTGCTTGACCTCCCAGTTTGCCTTCAACGCCAACCTCTCTAGCAACTCGCGTCACTTCTAAAGCAAACTCGTTAAGCTGAACAGTCATTTCATTAATCGTATTCTTCAGTTCGAGAATTTCCCCTTCAGCTTCCACAGTAATTTTCTTAGACAAATCTCCCTGAGCTACCGCCGTAGTAACTTCCGCAATATTGCGTACCTGACTCGTAAGATTGCTCGCCATTAAATTAACATTTTGTGTTAAATCTTTCCAGACACCAGCCACTCCGTGCACTTGTGCTTGACCGCCGAGTTTGCCCTCAGTTCCCACCTCTTTTGCTACCCGCGTCACCTCTTTTGCAAAGTCGTTGAGACTGTCAACCATTTGATTGAGAGTATCTTTCAGTTGCAAAATTTCCCCTTCGGCTTCAACTGTAATTTTTTCGTTCAAATCGCCGACACTAATCGCAGTTGCAACTTTGGTAATATTCCGCACTTGATTGGTGAGATTTGCCGCCATCAAGTTCACGCTTTCGGTAAGTTCTTTCCAAATACCCGATAGCCCTTCTACCCGTGCTTGGGTTCCCAAGTTGCCTTCGCTGCCAACTTCGCGGGCGACGCGAGTTACTTCTAAGGCAAAACCATTTAATTGGTCTACCATTTTGTTGAGAGTAGTCCCAATGCGGCGGAACAATCCTTTGATCGGTTTGCCTTCAAATTCTAAGCTAAATTTTTGTGACAAATCGCCTTTAGCTACAGCGTGCAGCACTCGCGCCATGTCTATTGTCGGCGCAACTAAACTGTTTAGCGTCGCATTCACCGCCTCAATACTGCTAACCCAAGAACCTTTAAATTCTTTGATTGCTGTTGGTTTTGGCACTTTTCCTTCTTCGGCAACTGCTTGGCTGACGCGCTCTACTTCCTCAGCAAATTTTTCATTGACACTCACCATTTCATTAAATACTTTGGCAATTTCACCCCAGCCGTTGTCAGCCGACAAACGAACGCTAAAGTCCCCATCTCTGACTGCTGCTAGAGCGATAATGAGTTGCTGCCGGTACTGGTTGTTGACAATCTCTGCTGTCACCCCGTTGGCGCCGGTTTCTGCAACTATTGTCCCTACCAAATCCCCGCTGGCATCCGAGTCAATGTCTGGAGATTCTGAGGCTGTTGATTGATTTTGTGTATCCATGTTTTAGCTAATTTTATACAATTTATCTGGGAAAAAGACCGATCGCACTTTGTAGCAGATTCTCTGCACTTGCTGTCCGAACCCGGTTTGGGCGAGCCTCCGGGAGAGGGGTATTAAGATGCTGCGGCGATCGCCTTCAGCAGCATCTGAAAGGAACCTACATCGAAAAACAGCAGAATGTCTCCTTGAATTTGCAGTTCTTCAATACTAAAGTGAGCCGGAGCTAACAGTACGCTGCCGCAATCCACCGACTGTTCCTTTAACAGCAATTCCTCAATCTCTTCCTCTGCGTAATAGGGAACCGCATAGTCTAACGGTTGGTCTAAAATGTTGCCAATGGAACCCATGACGCCGTTAATGACCATATTCCCCACCTCGCTGAGGGTACTAATTTTGAGAGAATCAAGGTCAGGACTTCCCTTTTCTTCGCCAGTGAGAACAGAGACTAAATTCACCGCACTGTCGGTAGGAAAAAGTAGCTGGGCGCTGCCGCTAAATGAGCCGCTGAAGCCTAGCTGCACGGTGGAAAGAGGCTCTATACCGAAGCGTTTTTTTAATTCGCTTCGCAGCTCCCGAGCCGATAAAAGCTCAATATCTGGAATCTGCAACTGGATGGGAAATTGAATCATTTCATTCAACATTCCAGCGGCACTTCCCACGCCTATATTGATCAGCTCCTTCAAAGCATCTATTTCATCTGCTGTTAGCTCCACCTCATATCTCCTATTTGCTATCCAGAGCTTTTTGAATTGCAGCCTGAATGTCTGGAGCTTTTGGGGGCTTTTTCAGCATCATAAATGCTCCCAATTCTTCGCACTTGTGCCGTGCGCTGTCTTGAATATCTGCAGAAAGTACGATTACTGGAATTTTCGATCCTTTTTCGCGCAGAGCTTTTAGCAGGGCGAAACCGTCCATTTCTGGCATCAACAAATCTGTCATGATGCAGTCTGGCGACTGGGATGCTGCCATATCTAAGCCTTCTTGTCCGTTGGCTGCTTCTATGACTTGATGTCCGGCTTCTTCGACAGCTTTGCGAATCATCCGCCGAGAAAATGCTGCATCGTCTGTAATTAAAACTAAACCCATTTTTGCGCGCTCCTTAACTTTAGTAATTGAGAATTGGGAATTGGGAATTGGGAATTGGGAATTGGGAATTGGGAATTGGGAATTGGGAATTGGTAATGGATAGTTTCGTATTATACGAATTCCCTTGGTGTCAATAATTGGCTGAAAACCTTTGTATCTCTGGTTTATATCCGAGTTTCGATCCCCCTAAATCCCCCTTAAGAAGAGGGACTTTGAGAAGGCTCCTGTCCCCCCTTTAAAAAGGGGAGTAGGGGTTGCCGAAAGAGAATGCTCCTGTCCCCCCCTTGTTAAGGGGGGCTAGGGGGGATCTAGACCTCAGCATCAAACAGTAGATTGATACTAAGTTTGAGGTGGTTGTTGACACGCTTTGTACGACTTCACATTTTCCATTGGCCATTATTCATTACCAGAAAGAATTGGTTTAAAGCCCCAAGCTTTTTCGCCCTTGAGAAATTAAAATCCGACTATTCATTACTCCAATCCTCTTCCTGCCAGGTAGAGGTCGCTCTCACAGGTCAACTGTCAACTGTCAACTGTCAACTGAATGAACGATTCAGGCAGTATATCTGTTGAGATGTTCCGAACAATCTAACAGGTAAGTTTTCATCTTACCTTTGCCTTTAACATCAATCATTCCCCTTTCAGCAAACAAATGTTTTTTTGACAACTGCTTGTAGGTGTCTTCTGTCACTTGAATGCAGCTTGGAAAACTGTACTGTTCCATGCGGCTTGCCGTGTTTACGGTGTCGCCCCAAAGGTCGTAGCTAAACTTTTTAGTTCCGATGACCCCTGCAACCACAGGCCCGGAGTGAATGCCAATTCGCAGGCTGTGGAATTCTTTTGTTTGCGCGTTTAACCGCGCCATAGCTTGCTGCATGGCTAGGGCCATTTGTACGATCGCGTCGGCATGATCGTCCCGGAGGATTGGCAATCCAGATGCTACCATATAGCCGTCCCCAATTGTCTTAATTTTTTCTAACCCGTATTCCTCGGTTAGTTTGTCAAATTCTGAGAAAATAGAATTTAGTTTGAAAATTAATTCAATAGGAGGAATTTCTGAGGCTAGCTTGGTAAAGCCTACCATATCAGCAAATAAGACGCTGACATTGGGGAAGTGATCCGCAATTACTAAGTCTGGGGTTGATTCTTCTTGCAGCCGCCGCGCGATCGACTCTGGTAAAATATTCAGCAATAATTTTTGAGTTTTCTCTTGACTTTCAATCAACTGCCTGTAAAGTAGAGACTGCTGAATCAAGCGCCGCACTCGCTGAATCAGCACTGGCCAGTGAATGGGCTTCGTCACATAATCTGTTGCTCCTACTTCAAAAGCTTGATTGACAGATTTTTTGTCGTCTAGTGCTGTAATCATCAGCACCGGGATGTTTTGCGTTAGGGGATTGGCCTGGAGTTGAGCGCAGCAAGTAAAGCCGTCCATTACAGGCATCATGGCATCCAATAAGACAATATCTGGGAGATTTTTTTGACAAATATCCAAACATTCTTGTCCGTTTGATGCCTCAATTACCCGGTAGCCTTCTTTTTCCATGATCCGGCGGGTAAATAGCTGCTGGGTTGCTTCGTCATCGACGATCAGAATTTTGGGTGTGGTTTGCGAGTTTCTTCTAAAGTCAGCGCTAATCATAGTATTGTGAAAATAGCATCAAGTTCAAAGCCAGAAGCAGATTTAATTTCTGCGTTGAGATAGATAAGTTCACCCTCGATCGATGCACAGGTCATTTTCAACACTTGTATAATCTCATACTCCCTCGAACACTTAACTTTCACCAACTGAAGGGATCGACTGTAACTTTTTATACTAGCAATTGGTGGCAGTATCTGAAAAGTTAGCGATTTAGTCGCCGCGTTGCTGTTGAGATTCTGTTGAGAATTGTATCAGATTATGTCAGAAAGTCTAAAGTTTTGTCATTGGCTAAATGGCCTAAAATGTTGAAGATTTTGGGGAAAACGGGCGATCGAACGCAGCGGGCGATCGATCGTCCCGCGTCGCGCTTGGTGCTGTGCATCTAGATTGTCTGTTATGTTCGAGGGTTCGAGGGAAAGAAGGGGAGAAGGGTTAGAGGATTCACGGCGAGTGGGGAATAGTTCATTGAAATATACAATTTAAATGCAGTACAGCTTATCAGTAACTAGATGCCAAAGCCGCTTTTACCCGCTGATACTCGGCTGCAATTTTGCACATCAGAACATCGCAGCCGGCGAGAGTTTCATTTCTGGCCAACTGTTCGAGCTGCGCGCACAATTGAAACAAAGGCATAGCTCCGACTGTGGTACAAGCACCTCTAAGAGCGTGAGCTGAGGCTTTAATTGCGGGAGCATCCGCGCCCTTGACAGCATCTGCGAGTTCCTGCAATTTTGGCGGTGCTACTTCCCGAAATTTCTCAACTAGCTCGATCCAAAATTCTTCGGCTTCTTCTCCCAATAACTCCCTCAATTCTTCAAAAGTTTGACTGTCAAGAGGCGGCACTTCGATTTCTGATTTGGCTGTTTCCAGTAGATAATTTTCCGGCGCTGCTGGCGGTGAAATTTCGGATTTCTCTTCCTCTAACTTGGGATGTGTCACAGCAGGTAAAGTCGGAAAATGAATATTGCCAGTACCCGCTATAATTTCCCCAAGATTAGGAGGATCTTTTGGCGCTCCCGATTGAGTTCCAGCTTCAATTTGTGAAATCAAAACGCCTGCGCGGGCGATTAAATTCTTTAACTCTGCTAAGGCCATCTCGTCGATCGCAGGCGCAACATTTTTAATCTCGTTTCCAGCAGCCCCAGCTTGGGAATAAGAGTCTGTCGGCGCCGCCTGCGGATTGTTCACCTCAGAATTGAATTTAGATCGCCCGGTTTCTCGATCGTACTGAGCGATCGCCTGAACTATTGCCTGCACTCGCACCGGCTTAGTGATATAATCATTCATCCCAGCTTCCAAACAAAGTTCGCGATCGCCCTGCATCGCATTAGCCGTCATCGCAATAATCCAAGGACGAGTCGATTTGGGATTTGCGATTTGCGATTTTTGATTGTTAAATTGCTCATCAATTGCCGTAATTTCAGAAGCATAAATTTCTGATTTTTCTCCATTATTTTCTAAGGGAAAATCTACCGAAAATCGCTGGCGGATGAGGCGGGTAGTTTCCAGCCCGTCCATTTCTGGCATCTGCATATCCATAAACACAATATCGTATTCTGAACGCTCCAAAGCATCCAAAGCTGCTTGTCCGCTGCTGGCAAAATCTGCACTGTAACCTAACTTGTTTAAAATCTGCCCGCCCACCATTTGATTGACTTCTACATCGTCTACTAACAAAATTTTTAAAGGCAATTTTTCGGCTAATTGCGGAGTAAATTGAGGTTGAGAAAAACACGGTTGATTTGCGGTGCATTCCCCGCCGAGGATGCGGATCAAAACTTCATGGAGCTGCGCTTGCTTAATTGGTTTGTATACAAAAGCTGCGAATTCAACTCGCCCTTGAACTTCCCGCGTCGATGGCCTGCCGCCAGAACTCAAAATCATTAAAGGTAAATTTTTACCTTGAGGAAATTCCCGAATTTTTTCGGCTAAAGTAATGCCGTCCATTCCAGGCATATGAAAGTCTAAAATCGCTAAATCAAACATAGTTTCATGTTGCAGCACTTTCAGCGCTTGGAATCCGGATTTTGCAGCGCGGACAACCATGCCCCAAGACTTAGCTTGCAGGGTAAGAATTTTGCGGTTAGTGGCATTATCATCTACTAGCAGCAGCCGCAAACCTGCTAGTTGAGGCTGCGGTGCATTCAGGTTTAATATTTCTCCATGAGCTGGTGCTGCCTGAGCTTTGATGCTAAAAGAAAATTTAGAACCTTTGCCGATTTCGCTTTCTACCCACATAGTGCCGCCCATGATTTCGCTGAGGCGTTTGCTGATGGCCAAACCTAAGCCTGTACCGCCGTATTTGCGAGTTGTGGAACTGTCAACTTGACTGAAGGCTCTAAATAGTATGTTTGTGCGATCGGGCGAAATTCCGATGCCTGTATCCCTGACAGTAAATTGAATTTCGTAATTGCTAATTTCAGATTGTTCTAGATATTTACAATCGGCAGCGCCGGAGTGTGTTTCAGGGAGATTCAAAACAGGTTTTTGACTGGATGCTTCGCTGTCAAACTCAAGATTTATCTCAGAAACCGAGTTGGTTTGCGTAACTTCTCCAGCAGTGTCGGGAATCAATTTTGCTGTTACTTTAACTACCACTTCTCCTGCTTCGGTAAATTTGGTAGCATTCCCCAGCAAATTTATCAATATTTGCCGCAGTCGGGTGACATCTCCGTACAGGAAAGCGGGGGCGCTGACATCGAATTCGCAGGCCAAGTCAAGCTGTTTTTCAGCAGCTTTCATCGCGACTAAATCTAAAGCTTCTTCGACACAGTTTCTCAGATTAAACGGTGCTTGTTCTAAATCCAGCTTGCCTGCTTCTATCTTAGAAAAGTCGAGGATGTCGTTAATAATTGCCAGCAAAGCATCGCCGCTGGTGCGAATTGTATTCACAAAATTGCGCTGGTTTGGCGACAGTTGCGTGTCTAGCAGCAGCTCAGTCATGCCGATAACTCCGTTCATCGGCGTGCGGATTTCGTGGCTCATCATTGCCAAAAATTCACTTTTGGCTCGGTTGGCAGCTTCGGCGTCGGTTTTGGCGCGTTTGAGTTCTTCTTCTATTACTAATCGGTGCTTAATTTCTTGCTGGTATGTTTGGATGCGGTGCGTCACTTCGGAAACATCTTGAACCGCGATTAAAGCATAAAAACCTTCTCCTTTAATCGCTGGTATGGGAGTGACGTTGGTGTTGTGAATTCGCGGTTGGCCGTTGGGTAGATTTGATGAAATCAGCGACTGGTGCAGTTGGGGAGAAAATACGGCGGGCAAGCCATTGTTAAATACTTGTTTTAAGCGAGTTTGATATTTAGGTTCGTCGAGTTGGGGAAAGTGAGTTTTTAGGTTTGTTCCTATTATTTCTTTTTTGACTCTTTTTGTCCACTGCTCTAGAGTGCGGTTCCAAAACAGCACGGTAAAATCGCGAGTGATGACGCACAATCCGATGGGGACTCGATCGAGGACGCTGAATTTTTGTTGCGCTTGTTCTATTTGTTCTAGCATTTTCTGTAGGTGAAGACGTTACAAAATTTATGTATAATTTAGAAGTTCTCAAAAATGTTGCTTCGGAGGTTAAAATGCCGAGTAATTTGGATCGAGTTCTTCGGCAAAATGCTATCTTATCACTTACGCAATAAACCAGGTTTCTACGATAAATAAGAGGTTTGGGGACAAATATTTAGGAAGAAACCGGGTTTCGGCGCGCTCAGAGTGTATAAGTCTTGCATCGCCTTTTGCACTTTGTCCCGTAAACTATGATACATATTTTCTGTGGCCAGAGTTCAACAACAGGGCTGCGAGGCTGCGATGTTAATGATTTTTCCTAATTCGTATAGATATAGTATACTGATGGGGTAAAGTTGGCAATCATCTACCTACGATCGCCCGATCGAGAGCAATGCCTCTGTGTGCGCACTACAGTTTTCAACTATTCGATAATTTATTGTAACCCAGCGTCAAACCGATGAAAAGGAACGGGATCGATGGAAATTGATGAAGATGTAAAGGAATTTTTGATTGAAGGCTACGAATACCTGAACCAAATTGAGGAGGATTTAGTAGCTTTAGAACAAAGCGATTCCGATCCAGAGGTGATGAACCGGATTTACCGCAGCTTGCACACGATTAAAGGCAATAGCGGTTTTTTGGGTGTGGAAAAACTCGAATCAGTGGCCCACGCGGGAGAAAATTTGCTCAGCCGTTTGCGCGATCGCACAATTGCGATGACTCCCGATATTACTAGCGCTTTGCTCTCGACAATCGACGCGGTGCGATCGCACATGGAGGCGCTGGAAAAGACAGGCCAAGAAAGCCCGATCGCCCACACCCAATTGCTCGATCGACTTTTGCAACTGCAAGAATCCGGTGCTGGCCAATCCCAATTGCAGCCGAGTGATCTCGCCCTTGAATCCGCCATCCCAGAAGTTGCCGCCCAGGAACCGGAAAAATTAGACTTGACAGCAGAGCCTTTGTGTGTAGATGATTTATTGTCGATCGACCAATTGCCAGTTTCCGCCGCTACCAATACTGCCACAGAACAGGTAAATGCTGCGGATACCGAGGGCGATAAATTCAAAATTTCAGACGCTGCAATCCGAGTAGATGTCGGCTTGCTCGACAAATTAATGAACTTAGTAGGCGAACTCGTTTTGTGCCGCAACCAAATCTTAGAATTTGCCAATACACAAACAGCAAACGCCCAAAATGACGATACATTAAAATCAGTATCAAGCCGCTTAAACTTAGTTACTTCCGAATTGCAAGAAGGAGTAATGAAGACCAGAATGCAGCCAATTCGCACTATTTGGAATAAATTTCCCCGCGTAGTGCGCGACACAGCATTCGCCTTGGGCAAACAGGTACAATTAGAGATGGAAGGCGAAGAAACGGAATTAGATAAAACCTTAATTGAGGCGATCGCCAACCCGCTAACCCACTTAGTCCGCAACTGTCTGGATCACGGCATCGAAACATCAGAAGTGCGCGCCGCTAAAGGCAAGCCCGCCATCGGGAGGCTGCTGCTCCGAGCCTATCACGAAAGCGGCCAGGTAAACATTGAAATCTCCGATGACGGCGGGGGAATCGACCCGGAACGGATTAAAAGTAAGGCGGTGCAAAAAGGAATTTTCTCTGCTGTTGACGCGGCGAAAATGAGCGATCGCGAAGCACTAAATTTAATTTTTCTGCCCAGTTTCTCGACGGCAGAAAAAATCACCAATATCTCCGGTAGGGGAGTGGGGATGGACGTGGTGCAGACAAATATTGAAAAAATCAGCGGCACGATCGAGGTTCACAGTCAAGTAGGTAAAGGCACGACTTTCAAGCTCAAAATTCCGTTAACCCTGGCGATTATTCCGACATTAATTATTACTACCGGAGGCTCCCGCTACGCGATTCCTCAAGTCAATTTGCTAGAACTGGTGCGGTTGGAAGGAGAACAAATTAAAAGCATCGAAATGTTTCACGGAACGCCCGTCTATAGGTTGCGGGGGCGACTGCTGCCGCTGATTTATTTAAACCGGGAATTGCAGATTGAGGGGGGGAATTTGGCAAGCGGCCAAAAATCCCAGTTTGACTTAGATGAGGCTCTGAATATTGTTGTGGTGCAAGCTACGGACAAACCTTTTGGATTGGTGGTGGATGCCATCAACGACACGCAAGAAATTGTGGTTAAACCTTTAGGAAAACAACTAAAATCTCTAGCTTGTTTTGCGGGAGCAACTATTATGGGCGACGGTAAAGTTGCTTTGATTTTGGACGTACAGGGGATTGCTCAGAAAACCCATATAACGGAGGCTCAGGAAAAGGCTATTTTAGCTGACGAAAACAGCCGGCGAGAATCTTCGGAACCGCCGCAGCAGTTGCTAGTATTTCAGGGCCCCGACTGTCGGCGGATGGCCATTCACCTATCGCGAGTTTGCCGCTTGGAAGAGTTTTCCCGCCATCTTTTAGAGCGAGTCGGGAAGCAGGATGTGGTACAGTACCGCAGCCAAATTATGCCGGTGATTTATTTATCGGCGGTGTTTGGTGGCGGCGCAGATGTGGCTAATTTGGGGCAGAATGGTCTTGACGGGCGATCGCGCGCTGCAGATGATAAACTACCGTTAGTCGTGGTGTCGATCGGCTCAGAGCATCAAGTCGGTCTGGTAGTCGATCGCATCCTGGATATTGTAGAACAGGCGATCGACATTAAAGGTGCAGCTACTCAAGCAGGAATTTCATATTGTGCTGTGATTCAGGGTCAAGTTACTGAAATCCTCGATGTCGATGCAGTAATTAGCGACAATTTATTCGGAGTCAAGCAGATGTTGGCAACCGCAAGATAATGCCATTAAAGGAATAATTGAAAATGCCTGAAGAAACTCTACTTTGTACTTTTTTGGTTGACGGCTTATTTTTTGGCATCGAGGTTGAGAAAGTTCAAGAAATCATCCGCTATCAGGAAATGACGCGAGTGCCGCTAGCACCCGAAGTAGTAGGCGGATTGATAAATTTGAGGGGACAAATTGTCACGGCGATTGATTTGCGGAGGCGGTTGGATTTGTGCGATCGGCCTGTAGAACAATTGCCCTTAAATGTGATTGTGAGAAGTGGCGATGAAACAGTCAGTTGGTTAGTAGACGATATTGGAGATGTCTTAGAAGTATCTCAAGCTGATTTTGAAACTCCTCCAGATACTTTTACCAGCAAAATACGCCCGCTAATTCGAGGAGCGTACAAGCTGCAAGGGCAGTTGCTGCTATTTTTAGATGTTGATAAAGTTGTAGATTTTAACAGTCATTAGTCAACAGTCAATAGTCATTAGTCATTAGTCATCAGTCATTAGTCATTAGTCAGTAGGAATTGGTAATTGGTAATTGGTAATTGGTAATTGGTAATTGGTAATTTGAACCAACTGTCAACTGTCAACTGTCAACTGTCAATTGTCAATTGTCAACTGTCAACTGTCAACTGTCAACTGTCAACTGTCAATTACCATGCCGATAACTATTGCAGATTTTGATTACATCCGCAAACTCGTGTACGATCGCACCGGTGTATTTTTGTCCGAAGATAAAATGTACCTCGTTGAATCGCGTTTAGCGATGTTAGCTAAAGAAGCCGGAGCGAACTCCGTCAGCGGATTAGTTGCAGAGTTAAAACAAATCAAACAACAGCGTTTTAACCCGCTTTACGAATCGACTGTCGAAGCAATGATGACAAACGAGACATTTTTTTTCCGAGATGTCAACCCCTTCGAGATATTAAAAACATCGGTAGTGCCGGAATTGTTAAAACAGATCCAGGGCGAGGGCCGTTTGAATATTTGGTGTGCTGCTTGTTCCAGCGGCCAAGAACCCTACAGTATTGCGATGCTGCTGCGCGAATACTTTCCGCAGTTAGCGAGAAATCAAGTACAGATACTTGGTAGCGACATCTCTACAGCAATGCTGAAGCGAGCAAATTCTGGATGCTACGCGCAGCACGAAGTAGTGCGCGGTTTACCAACAGCATTGTTACACAAATACTTCCAGCAGTGCGGCAAGGAATGGCAGATTAAAGAAGACCTCCGCAAGGCGATCGAATTTCGCCAAATTAACTTGACAGAACCCTTTGGATCGGTGCCTCAAATGGACATTATTTTTCTGCGAAACGTCTTAATATATTTTGATGTTCAGACAAAGCAATCGATTTTAGCAAGAGTGCGGCGGGTGTTGCGCCCCAAGGGCTACTTATTCCTAGGGGGAGGAGAAACCACTGTAAATCTTGACCCTGCTTTTGAGCTGGTGCAATTTGACAAAGGTATATGTTATCGATTGAGATGATGCGCGGTCGATCGACCGCGATAAAATTGGTTCGATCGTTCGGACTTTAGTCCTCTCTTTCGGACGCGCCCTCAGACCAAACAGGCAATTGATTAATTTTCCCCAGCGTTATATCTACATACTTTTGATTGTCCGCCGCCAGATTTTCCCCAAAATATCCATCATCGCCGTCGTGCTTGTGAGGGCCGCTGAAAGCTTCTGAATAGCGGCCTTGCGAACGGGCTTGATTGAACGGTGAAGTCGCGTACCAGTACCAGCGAGTCGGAAAAACTATGCCGCCAATATCCTCAATTGAATCGCGAGTGCCGCGAAAATGGAAAATGCGATCGGCTTCTGCAAAACCATTTTCTCCCGAAAACACGCCCCCAACCGAAACAACTGTAATTTCTGCCTTCAGCCATTCTTTAAGATAACGAGTAGCACCCAAAGCAACTTGTGCGCCGCCGCTAGTGCCAATTAAAATAACTTTCAAAGGTTTTTGAGGATTAGCTGCAATCGGAGATTTAGCATTCATGCGATCGATAATTGCATTAGCAATTCCCTGATTGTATGCAAAACCGTAGCGATAATCTAGAGAAATTGCAAACCTCCAAAGATTGCGAATTTTGATGAATACATCTCCCGCAATCGGCCCGCTTTTGGCCTGTTCTGCAAACCGCCAAAAAGGAGCTAGCCACCGCTCTCCTCCCAAACTTTTGTTAGAAGCTGAATAAGGAAAAATATCGCCCACTGCTACGCACTGCGGGTGATTTTTAACTAAACGCTTGAGAAAAAACTCTTCTCCCGGCGTTAATTCGTTCCCCGAAAAATCGCCAACTCCCGGTAAAAAGATGATATAACAATTGAGCGGCGAAGACTTGCGCGCTTCTAGATTGCCGTTGTTTGAGGGCAATATCTCCGGCGGATTTTTCTTGATACCGAAAGTTTCGGCGCTTTGACCCAGCCACCAGATCACAGTTCCCACCGGCGAAAGAATGCCCCAAATTATCAGGATTACACCTGCGATGGTCAACAAATTTAAACTTCCCCCGCGCAGCCACGCAAGTATCTGCAAAATCAATCTTAGCATTTAATAAAATCTGGTAGAATGCTGATTAATTACCTAATTACCTAGAAATATTTCGGTGATTGTGCTGTATTAGAGCTTATTTTGTTAAAGTTGTCAACTATCTTGAGGAGCAGGAGTTTAAGGTGAAGGGAGAAGATTCAATTACAGGTTTGCGGGCAACGCTGTGGAACGCACTTTCTTTGAACAGCAATTTTTACGAAAAAACTCCCTACACTCGCAGAACTAAGCGGATAGCTTTAACGATCGTAATTTTAGCAGCGGTGTCCCGCGTTTTGGGCAGTGCCGTTATTTTGTTAATCAATCGAACTGAACTATCGGTGTTGTTTTTAGCACTTTGGATAGATGCTTTGGCAATCGTGGGGGGTTATTATTTTTGGAGTTTCACTATCTTTAAAATCGGGCAGTGGCTGAAACCGGGTCACGTAACTTATGGGGAGTTGTTGGTGCCGATCGGATTTGCCTACGCTCCCCAAGTGCTGAATTTCTTAACGTTAATTCCGTTGCTGGGAGAAGGCATAGAGCGGATATTAGCTGTGTGGAGTTTGCTAGCTGTAATTGTGGCGGTTCGCCAAGGTTTGGATATTCAAACTCGCTGGGCGGTGTTAATTTGTTTTGTGGGTTGGCCGCTGATTCAAATTGCGATCGGCTTCGTGAAAGTTATTGAACAGTTGCTTTCGCAATGGCTTTCATTCAGTTGACAATTGACAGTTGACAGTTGACAGCGACCTCTACCTATAAGGAAGAGGATTGGAGTAATGAATCGTCTTCTTTTAATTTCTCCCGCTCGGGGAGAGGCTTTAAACCAATTCTTTCTGGTAAAATGAGGTAAATTGTCATAATCTAAAAGGCAAAATCGCCGCAAAAAATGCTGAGTCTCAAGCCCTCCTAATTTATTCTGGAAGTAGGCGACTAATAAAAATTAAAAAACGCTGCCGATTTGGCAATTGCGATCGCACGCCCGCAGCAATCCCTTAACCTGTTAAAATAAAATTGCTTTGGGGTGAAATACTTTTGCTCAAAGCACGTCATTTGGAACAAAAGCATTCCCCGATCGCCCGAAGAGGCACTTTGCCTTGCTTTCTTTGAGAAAATGCTTGACAGGGTGGCAGCAGCCAAGTAGAGTAAGATACAACATTCTTAGCCTTAATTTGCATTGCCACTTGTAGATCGTACTCTAGCTCGTACTGCGAGACGGCAACCACACCCTTACTATTCGGCTCTCCCCACTGTCCGCCCCCCGTTACCAGCGATACATTGTTAAAGAAGGAAATACACAAAAATTTACATATATAATTTGTGTAGTGTTCCAAATCGCTCCTCACCAGCAGCGATACAGCCCTCGCCAAGACAGTAGGAAGGAAAAAATATGTTTGAACGCTTTACAGAACAAGCCATTAAAGCAATCATGCTAGCCCAAGAGGAAGCGCGGCGCCTCGGTCACAATTTTGTAGGCACCGAGCAAATCCTTCTGGGACTCGTAGGCGAAGGCACTGGCATCGCTGCAAAAGTATTACTGGATATGGGCCTCAACTTGAAAGAGGCGCGCAATGAAATCGAAAATATCATCGGTAGAGGTTCCGGGTTTCTCCCGCCTGAAATTCCGTTTACACCCCGCGTCAAGCGCATTTTTGAGACGGCGCTTAACGAAGCGCGGCAGTTAGGCCACAATTACATCGGTACCGAGCACATCCTGCTTGGCTTGATTCAAGACGACGAAGGCGTGGCGGCGAAGGTGCTGCAAAATCTGGGAATCGATCGCCAGAGAGTTCGCACGCAGGTAATTCGTGCTGTGGGAGAAGTCGCGGCAGTACCCGGAGGCCGAGGAGATAGCGGTGGCGATCGCAAAATCCCGACTTTAGAAGAATTCGGCACCAACCTCACCAAGCTAGCAGCCACCGGCAAACTCGATCCTGTCGTGGGCCGCGAAAATGAAATCGAGCGCGTGATCCAAGTGTTGGGGCGCCGCACGAAGAACAATCCAGTGTTAGTAGGCGAACCGGGAGTCGGCAAAACAGCCCTCGCCGAAGGCCTCGCCCAGCGAATTGTTAACAGAAACGTCCCGGAAATTTTAGAAGACAAACAAGTAATCAGCCTCGATATGGGTTCGCTGATTGCCGGTACAAAATTCCGAGGCGAATTTGAGGAACGGCTGACGAAAATCATGGCGGAAATTCGCGCAGCAGGCAACATCATTCTGGTAATCGATGAAATTCACACCTTAGTCGGTGCAGGCGCGATCCAAGGCAGCATGGACGCTTCCAATATGCTCAAACCCGCCCTCGCCCGAGGCGAATTGCAGTGTGTCGGCGCGACTACCTTGGACGAATACCGCAAGCACATCGAGCGCGACGCAGCCCTAGAACGCCGCTTCCAACCGATTAAAGTCGGCGAACCGAGCGTGGCTGAAACAATAGAAATATTGTACGGTTTGCGATCGGCTTACGAACAGCACCACCGACTGACAATTTCCGACGCAGCTTTAGAAGCAGCGGCTACACTGTCAGACAGGTACATTAACGATCGATTTTTGCCAGACAAGGCGATCGACTTAATTGACGAAGCAGGTTCCCGGGTCCGCGTGATGAACTCGCAAACCCCGCCCGAAGTTAAAGAGCTCAAGAAACAACTGCCGGCTGTTACCAAAGAAAAAGATGCAGCAGTGCGCGAGCAAGACTTCGACAAAGCTGGTAAATTGCGCGATCGCGAATTAGAAATTGAAACCGAAATCGCCGCAGCTACGATCAACAAAAGCCAAGTCAAAACCTCTCCCATCGTTACCGAAGAAGACATCGCCCACATCGTGGCAAATTGGACGGGAGTACCGGTCAGCAAGCTGACAGAATCCGAATCTGAATTGCTGCTGCACATGGAAGACACGCTGCACCAGCGCTTGATCGGTCAAGAAGAAGCTGTCACCGCAGTTTCTCGGGCCATCCGCCGCGCGCGGGTAGGCTTGAAAAATCCCAATCGCCCGATCGCCAGTTTCATCTTTTCCGGCCCGACAGGCGTCGGCAAAACGGAACTTACAAAAGCCTTAGCAACATATTTCTTCGGTTCCGAAGAAGCGATGATTCGCTTAGATATGTCGGAGTTCATGGAACGCCACACTGTTTCTAAACTCATCGGTTCGCCTCCGGGTTACGTCGGCTACGACGAAGGCGGCCAACTAACAGAAGCAGTCCGGCGCCGTCCTTACACGGTCATCTTGTTCGACGAAATCGAAAAAGCTCACCCGGATGTCTTTAACATGATGCTGCAAATCTTGGAAGACGGCCGTTTGACAGATGCTAAAGGTCGCACAGTTGACTTCAAGAATACGCTGCTGATCATGACATCAAACATCGGTTCGCGAGTGATTGAAAAAGGCGGCGGCGGTTTAGGCTTCGAGTTTGCCGAAAGTGCAGCAGACGGGCAGTACAACCGCGTTCGCAGCTTGGTAAACGAAGAATTGAAACAGTTCTTCCGTCCCGAATTTATCAACCGCTTGGATGAGATTATCGTCTTCCGCCAGTTGAACAGGGAAGAAGTGAAGCAGATTGCAGACATCATGTTGCAGCAAGTCTTCAGCCGCTTAACCGAACAGGGTATTACTTTGTCGGTGACAGACAAGTTCAAGGATTTGTTAGTTACAGAAGGCTACAATCCCAGCTACGGTGCTCGACCTTTGCGCCGCGCCATCATGCGGTTGTTGGAGGATGTACTGGCTGAGGAAATGCTGTCTGGGAAGCTGAAAGACGGTCAAAGTGCGATCGTTGATGTGGATGAAAACGGTCAGGTTAAGATATTGCCCGGTGGCGAGTCTGAACCGAGATTACCTGAATTCGCATTGAGTCATTAATCCGATGACACGCGGATAAATAACGTCTGATTAAAAACCCGGTTTCTTGGAGGAACCGGGTTTTTAATTGAAAAATGCCAGTTGAAAAAAAGAATGCAATAGACCTATTGCAAAAATAACTAGGACGGGCTCTCCGGCCCATCCCACAAAAATAATTTTTTCTTGTGGGATGGGCCGGAGAGCCCGTCCGAAAATTTAATTTAAAGCATTTTTGAAACAGGTTTAGTAACAGTAACTGTAAGGTGCGGATACATCAACAATCCTCAAAAAAAGCGACAATCTGATAGCGACGCACCTTATTCTTTGCAATTGGTGAGGAAACAAACCCAACATTTCATGCCCAATAAAAAAGTTTGCTAAAAAAATATTGGGCTTGCTTCTTGATTTATTTAACCTCCCAGGTGCGTCGCTATTAGATTATCGGTCTTTCTTAAAGATGGTGGAATAGCGACACACCCTACGGAAGACTGCTGCATGAGTGTTGAAAATTGGCATTTACATCATATTAAATGAACAAACTAGGCGACACTTTAAAATAATCGCCGAGTGCCTTAGCTTGTGCTTTGCTAATTGCCCGCTTGCCATTGACAACCTCAGAAACTACGCCACTCGATCCAATGATGCCCACTCTCGTCAGCTTGACGGGTGCCGCTGGCTTCCATGATGTGTTGCAAAATCTCGTGAGGTTCGGATTTGTCAATCGGATAATTTTGGGCCTCGTAAACTTCAATTAGCGTTACCAATAACTTGTATAAAGCTTTTTCTTCGGGAGTGCGGTTTTTGGCGAACGTCAGCCCCTCTGCGACTGCTAGGAGGCGATCGTATTCTGCCTCGGTTTCGATCGCCCGCGGAGCGACTTCTGCCAGCAAATTGTTATAATTAGCTCGCTCGAAAGTAAGGGTCATTTTTCCATTTGTTTTTATCGTATTCAGCGTGGGTTAGGAAATATTTGTAATAAACAGTTTCACAGCAATTTTACTGTCGCCCCTGCTTTTCATCAGATGGGGGTGGTGGCTGTTTTTGGATTTTTTCCTGTTCTTCTCTCGCAGCTTTTTCTAAAAGGAATGCTGCTAAGCTGCTGATTGAACGGCGTTCTCGATCGGCCCAATCTTCAAGGATGTCATAGATTCCTTCTGCTAAATAGGTGGTTAAACGTTTAGTCATCGGAGATTTAGTTTTGTTTAAGCCGATCGTAGTCTATTGCGGGCTATTTCGCATCCACTTTATTGTCGCCCCTGCTTTTCATCAGACAAAGACTGCTGTTTTAGCAGTTTCTCCTCATGGTCTACAAGAGCTTTCTCTAACAGGAATGCTGCCAAATTGCTAGTCGATCGACCTTCTTGCTTTGCCCATTCCTCAAGGCGGGTGTAAATTCCGTCTGCTAAATATGTTGATAAGCGTTTCGTCATCAGAGATTCACTATTTTCTGGTCTGGGTCGATCGTTAGTGTGATGTATCTAGGCTATTCTGTCGAGTTTAGATCGTTTACAGCCCTATATAGGCTATATTGGTGCTATACTCGGAAAAGTCAAAAGCCAGCGCGTGCCCTAGGAAAGTTCGACGCTGGCTCGTGGCTCCACAAATACAAGGAGATATCCAAATATCAGGAGTTATCACCATGATAGAACCTTCCAGCGACGGGAGCGAATTTTCCTGCGGCTATCAGCAGGCCTTAGACGACTTCGGCATTTCGCAACTGCTATTGTGCATCCGCAACTACTCCGATGCCGATTTCGATACGCAGCGGATGCAGTTGAAGCAAAAAGAGCTCCACAGCTTAGCAGCCCATTTAATCGAACAGCTAGTCGCCAATCTCAAAGGCAGTCTCATCGCCAGCTACCTCAACACTCTGAGAAAAGCAGGTGACTATTCCAAACCTTGGGCAATCGTGCGGATTTTGCCCAATGCTCGAAACCACACTGTTGCCCGTTTTTGCAACCGCCAAGACGCTGACGATCATTTAAGAGCGTTGCGGCGGTTTGTGCGATCGGGAATCTTTGAGATTGTGTTCGATCGCACACAAGCGATCCAGAGTTAGATTAAACATTAATAGCTCTGCTTTACGGTGGGTTTCGGCCCACCTTTGCCTATAATTGTTTGCTGATTCTTGTTAATTTAGACTCTCAAGTCGCGCCACACAAAAAATGGTATGAGTCCAGCTTTTTATCCCAATACCGCATCCACAGGAATTTCTATATCTGGAAAAGCTAGAATGGATAAAGTCTGACCCCTTTGGAATCTTTGAATATTTTGGTATTCCGATGGAGAAGGTTCCCGATAAACTACGACACATTGCTCGTTAATATCTACCAGCCAAACTTCTGCAATACCCGCTTCGGCATAAAGAGGAATTTTGATATTTCTGTCAGTTTCAGCGGTTGTATCCGCTACTTCCACAATTAGTAAAATATCCTCCGACTGAGGATGTCCCAATTCATAAAAATCATCGCGCCGCCGCAGTAAGGAAATATCCGGTTCAGGTTCAGAGCGATCGTCCAATTCTACCGGATCTTGGACTCCAATGGTTACTCTTGATAATAAGCGGATATAGAATAACTCTGTCAGACGCTTGACATGGGATGTGTGCCTTCTACCGACGGCGGCCATTTGAACAATTTCTCCTCGAATCAATTCAACTCGGTCATCTTTGGTAAAGATGCCAGATTCAATCATCAGATGATATTCTTTTACTGTGAACAGGCGCTTGATTAACTGAGTTGTCATCATTTATTTTGCGCTCCTTTTAGTTGCCCTTTTTCGGTTCCATCGCTTTTGCTGCTTTCACAATCTCAAATCGCGGCGCAAAAAAAGGAATTTTTACCTATTGATTTAAGTTGATTTTTAAGGTAGATTTTAGATAATGGAAGTGGTGGCTTCAGTTTGAAAATTGCCACCACTTCCATTATCATATAATACCTTTTTAAGCCGGGCCTGTCAAGCTTTTGACCCGAAAAAAAAGGGCGTTTTTTTTAGATGTTATCACAAAAAAATATTGTTTTGGTAAACCGGGCTTCCCCGCGCGACAGGATTTGATGGCGGAAGAGTCAATCCCACGATTGGAATTGTACAATCCAATGCTGGACAAATGCCGAAATGCGATCGCGCCGAGTTTCAAAAGTAGCAGCAATCCAGATAAACACAATCCCGAAAGCCAAGCCGATCGCCCATTTAATCAGCGGATAGTCAAAAATCAGCACCACCAACTGATAGAAAACATTGATTAAGAAAATTCCTGTCCCCACAAACAAAAATGCCCGCACTCGCAGCGCCAAACCCGCAGCAATCGCCACCAAGCTAAAAAATCCTGCAACTAAACCGTGGTTGTGCTGAGTCAAAAGAGGTATCCCGCAAATCAGCGCCGTGGCTAGCATTCGCAGATTGTGGCGCAGGGTTTTTTGGGCTGATAGTTGCAAAGCGCGATTCCCTACGGGATAGCTACGCTTCACGAACTGAGCAACGTAAAGGAAAGAAAGCCCCAAAGGAGTAAAATACCATTCGGGTTGAGTCAATCCGATTTGTCCAAACCACCGCAGCAAGATCCAGTCAATTATTGCCACACTCACGTAGGTAAAACGGACTTCGCGCTTTTCCCAAGCTAGGAAAACATAGAAGGCGGCAGCTATGAGGAAGCTAATCGGATAAAACTTAGCCGGAGATTCCACAATAGCGACTATTGGAATCAGAGAAGCAATTATCTGCCAAGGTTTTTTTGACCAACCCCAGTTATCCCAAGGTAAGATGTAAATGAAATAGGCAAATAGAGAAGCGAGGGCAACTTTCCACGGCGCCAGCGGCCCGGAAATGTACTTGACTAAAGGCGTATTGATCCAGTAAAGCCGGATGCCAAAGGCTTCTAGCCAACCCAAGTAAATCCAAATTTCTGCCCGTTGGCGATCGAGATTGTTTCGCCCTTGCAAGAAAGCGTATTGAACTAATAAAGCACCGGTGACTAATCCTAAATTTAGCCCGGATTTAAGATCGTGGGTAGAAGCTGAAATCAGGAGTACGCTGCTCGCAACCCAGTGCAGGTGAGCAAATATTTTTAACTCCGCATTAGTTAAATGTAAATAGCTGCTGAGCCAAGGAGATAAAATGCGATAGATATATGTTAAAGTTGTGCCGAGAGTTGCTAGGACAATTAAGCCGTCGCCAAAAGCTCCTCCCGGTGTTTGAGAAAGTTGATATAGTAGCGATTCGTAAGCGGAAGCTGACACGCCTATTAATCCTAAATAAACCAAAGGTTTAAATTCTTGCTGCCGCCTACCAATGCCGATCGCAATTAAAGACGCACCTAACGAGATTAAACCGGTGCTATTGGTAAAAGTGTGCGATCGCAAAATCAAGCCCAACAGCCCGTAAAGTAGAGGTATAACGTGAATGCTGGGTAAAATTTGGCGATAATCGGGATTGCGCCGCCGCCACCAATCGCCCAACAATTGCGTAAATAAGCCGATCGCAATATTCGCTACTGCTAAATTAATCGTATTGCGTCCAATAAAGCTCAAACCGACTGCTGTAAACAACTCCAAACTCCAAGCCATGGCATAAATTGCCAGAGGGGAAAGTTGGCCCACACTTCGGAAAACAATCGCAGCCACAGTTACCAAAGTAGCAGCCAACACTTGAGTAGAGGCTGGTAAACTCAAGGTACTTCCTGCATCGTAGAGTTGAAAGGAATAAAGAGTGATGTTTGTCAACAGCAAGCTGGTGAGTAAGATGGCCCAACCATCCAAAGCTCGATCGTAAATTTGAGCTAAGGTCGAAGGTTCAGGCAACGTGCTAGAATAACGAACTATCGTGCTGCGAAGCAACCAGAGACACAAAAGTGCGATCGCCCCAGCAATTGCCCAAGCCCAACCAGACACAAAACCTAATTGATAAATTACCGCAGCTACGAAGCTCAAGCCAAATCCGACTTCTATTGCAGCCGCTGGTAGTTCAATTAAATAGTAAGTATTGACTAACATCAACAGCGCCGCAAAACCCAAACCAATTAACCGATATCCCGGAAAATCAAAAATCAGAAATTGTGCGACTATTAGGGCGATCGCACTCAAGGTACTGGCAAGTTGTTTGTGCGAAACCTCACTATATTTAGCAACAGCAGTCAAAGCCAAAGGCGCCGCCAACCAAAGCAAACTCCACTGAGGATGATGAGCGATATTACCTCCATAAAAATAATTTTGTAACAAGATAAAGCTGAATCCTGCTAATCCTAAGCCCAGATACCAGGAACTTTGGAACGACGCAGGATGCCAGCGGAAAAATGCAGAACTTTCTCGGGCATTTGCGGCTTTCATCCAGACAAAAAATCCCCATTCAGCCGCCATGAAAATTAATAAAATTGCCGCCCAAATATTGGGTGTCTGGTTGGGAAAAAACAAGTCAATTCCCGAAGCGATCGCGCACAAACCAATAATGTGAGTCAGGGAAACCCAAATTGCCGGATTTGGATGTTTGCCAACAGCAGAATCTGGCATCGAAACTCGCCGGGAATTCTCGGGAATTACGTATTTCCAAGTAATCCAAGCTAAAGTTAAAGTAGAAACCAATAAATTGAGCGATCGCCAAAAGGGATTGACGAAACTAATAACAGTTAAAACACTCCCCAAACCGAGAGCAAGATTTTCGCCAAAACGGGCAAGTTGAAATTTTCGCGATCGGTAGAGCCACTGCGCGGCACTTGCGGTTAAAATTAAATAAGGCAATAGCAGAACGCCCCAAACAGCCCAAGGAGTTTCCTGAGAGTTGGTAAGCTGAGTTAAAAATGCAACAAATTGTGTTTGAATCCCTAAAGGAACCACTCGCCAAAACAGCCAAATACTCTGAAGTCCCACGGCGAAAAGCATTAGCAAATCAAACTCTTGCCAAAACCGCACTAAGCGGTTATAAAAAAACCACACAGCCAATCCGCTAACTGCGATCGCCTGTAGCGGAATTTCGCGAAAACAAACCAGCCATCCCAAACCCAACAAAGCCCCTCCGGCTAATTGCCAGTTAAAAAAGTTGGTGGGCTTTGACCGATCGGATATATTGTTTCTAATAGTCCCAGATGCGAGGGGTTGCTGCCAATCGATCCACGCTAAAAGGAGGCCGCAAATTCCCAAAGCTAAACCCATTTCAGGGATATTTACATTCTTGACAAATATCGCCCTACCGAGTAAAATTCCTAAAGAATAAGCGACTAAAGCCGCTTTTTTGTAAGTGAGAAAATCTCGGCTGGAACTGAAAGCAGCGGCGATAGTTTCAGTGTTTCCCCCGGGTGTGATGGATTGCAAGCGTTGTTGCTGAACTTGATAAACTGTAGCAGCAGCAGTTCCCACCGTACCCAAATAAACCGCAGCTAGGGACAAGCAGGAAAATGCCCAACAAGAGTGCAAATAACTCAATCCCAAGTGATTTAGGGCGATCGAGCGAGTTACATTTTTCCCCCACAAACTTTGATACTGATCTTTGATAATCCCGCGGGTTATCCAAGTCAAAATAAGTGCGGCTGCGATTGCTACCGCCCAATTCCAGGGATATTGCCACAATCCAAAAGTATCCATCGCCCAAAAATTGATCGGCACTAGCAACAGCGTCACTTCTTGCAAAGTTTGAGCAGTCAAGCGCAAATTCGACTGTTTTTTCGCCCAACTGCTAATTGCCCAAAAAGTTAAAGTATAAGCTAATAAAACTCCGTATTGTCCGGCAGCCGGAAATCTTTCCCACTGACTGGCAGCTAAGACTCCTGAGGAGACAACTACCATGAACACTCCTAAAAACAACAGCCACACCACGCTAATTTCGGCTATTAGCGACTGCAAAATCTGACTGATAAAAGTTGGGGTTTGAGGGGTTTCTGCGCGCTCCGCAACGTTTTTTGCGGTGCTGGGCAATGCTTTTTGTGTTGATAGAGCAGGTACTTTTGGTTGGGGAATAGGAGCGAGGCGGCGATCGTCAATTTCAGAAAGGCCTACAGCGGGATCGGGCAGCGGGCAGACTAAATGCTGCCGGCACAATTGCTCAACCTCAGCGGGCGAAATCAAGCCCAGCCGCAGCCACGCATCCAAACCTGTCAATAACTCAGGATGGGAGGCTAAGATGCTGAATTCTATTTTGCTCGATCGACCTTTAGGAGACGACATCGGATTAAACTGGTACTAGCTACATTCCAGCTATAGCCTAGATTTCTGTCGAGCGAACATCCGAGTATTCCGCCCTGAGAATTGGCACAATAAGTAATTATCGCAAAACAAAAAATTAACCGCGTACATCTGCGTGTATCTGCGGTTAAAAACTCCAAATTAGGAGACAGCATTGGAGCCAGAATTGCCGTGTTCTTACTTATCGATAGATTTCAGCAAAGTTTCTACACTAGCATTGTGGTCTATGAAAGAAAACAAATGCTTGAAGAGGAGTTTGCCATCTGCATCCAAAACAAACTGAGCGGGCAAAGGGGCACCCAAAGCTTGACCGGTTTCATAAGCCCGGAACACTCTTACGCCTGGATCGGACAGCAGAGGCATTTTCAAGCCTAAATCTCTAACCACAATTTGGCTTTGGCGGTCGTCGGTGCTCGTAACCATCAATAATTCTATATTGCGATCGGCAAACTGTTCCCAGTTTTCATTCAAAGCTTTAATGTGAGGAAAACAAAAGGGGCAATATTGCTTTTCAGTAAAAATTCGAGTGAAAGCCAAAACCACAGGCTTATCGCCCCGATAATTTGACAGCCGCACCAATTTGCCATTATTAATATCCGGCAATTCAAAATCTGGCGTCATCTGTCCCAGCTTCAGAACATTAGTCGCGGGAACAGGCAATAAATTTTGGAAAAACCGCTGATTTAACAAGCCGCTAAAATCAGTAGAAGTCAGCATATTTCCTAATTTGGTAATCGCTAATTGCTAATTGGTAATTGAAAATCCGGTGCAACGAATGTCTCTGCGGGTAGGGACACGACATTGCCTTTGGGAAAGTGTCAACAATCGCCATAAAACCTTTGTATCTCTGGTTTGTTGCCGAGTCTAGATCCCCCTCGCATACCCCCTACTCGACCCCTACTCCCCTTAAAAAGGGGAGTAGGGGTTGACGCAAGAGTGCTTCTTGTCCCCCCCTTCTAAAGGGGGGTTAGGGGGGATCGAGGCCTCATCGTCAAAGAGAAGACCGGCGCTTCCTTTGACCTTAAGTTGACACCACTGGGCACGGCGCCGCGTCCCTACAAATATACAATGTGCTTAAACAGCAGCAAAGAATACCTTAGACTTAACCGGATCGGGAGTCATGGTCTTGTCACCGGGCTGCCAGCCGGCGGGACAAACTTCATCGGGGTGAGACTGGACGTACTGAATAGCTTGCAGAGTGCGGAGAGTTTCGTCTACGTTGCGGCCGAAGGCAAGATTGTTGATAGTAGAGTGTTGGATGATGCCTTCTTTGTCGATGATGAACAGACCTCTGAGGGCAATGCCTGCTTCTGGGTCGAGAACGTTGTAGTCGGAACTGATGGTTTTTTTGAGGTCAGCAACTAAGGGATAGTTGAGGTCGCCGACACCGCCTGATTTGCGGTCTGTTTGTATCCAAGCGAGGTGAGAGAATTCGCTGTCAACGGATACGCCGAGGATTTCGGTATCGATTTTCTTGAAGTCCTCGAAGCGATCGCTAAATGCTGTAATCTCAGTCGGGCACACAAAGGTGAAGTCCAAGGGATAGAAGAACAGGACTACATACTTTTTGCCTTTATAGTCTGACAGTTTAACTGTCTTGAATTCCTGATCCACTACGGCTGTGGCTGCGAAATCGGGTGCAGCTTGACCAACCCGGAGGCATTCACTCGTCATAAATTTTGTTTCCTTTTTTACGAACTGTTACAAATATATCATAGTCATAACGACTACAAGTATGTTCTCGCCAAGTCAAAAAAACACGCTCTCAAAATTGAGAGCGCGATTTTTTCCATTAAATCATGGCTCAGGCGGGATTTGAACCTGCGACCTTGGGCTTATGAGTCCCCTGCGCTAACCACTGCGCCACTGAGCCAAACCTACTTCACGATTTACTATCGTAGCACGGTAGGGGGAGCTCTGTCTCGGTCTCAAAAACCAGAATTTCTAATAACCTCCCCAAAAAGTTATGAGTTTTGCTAATCATTCAAAACCCATAACTTCCGACCAGTCGTTACCGAGAAGCGCTGGAAGTATCGTCAGGCAGAAAAGCCATGGGATTGACGGCACCCTGTCCGGCGGGATGGACTTCAAAGTGCAAGTGCGGCCCGGTACTGAAGCCGGTGCTGCCCATTTCTGAAATCTGTTCGCCTCGCTCGACCTTCTGACCCTTTTGCACCAAAATTCGGCTGTTGTGGGCGTAGACCGTCTCTGAGCCGTCTGCATGGGTAATTTCCACCAGATAGCCGTAGCCCCCGTCATTCCACTCTGCATAGGTAACCACCCCACTGTCGGCGGCCATAATTGGCGTGCCGATCGGCCCTGCAATATCAATTCCCTTGTGCATCCGTCCCCAGCGCCAGCCGTAGCCAGAAGTGAGAACGCCCTTAGCCGGCCAAATAAACCCGTTAGCCGACTGCTGTTTGCCGCCGTTAGGCAGATAAGTATCAGCGCCCGAAAGCGGAGGCAGTTCTGGAGAAACCATGCGTCCCAAAGACGGGTTGCTCAGGGGGTCGTAACCCTCAGATCCCAAAGGAGCAGTTGCCACTACAGGAGGCTCAGCAGCGCTTGTCGGGGTCAGGTTAATCGGTTGCAGTTCGGCTGCGCGAGCTGGGTCAAAACGCTCTTGCTGCTGCTTCTGAACCTGCTGGGACCACGCTCTCGACGGCGGTCTGCTGACTTCATTCTGCACCGCCCCAGCGTACTCCGGGGTGTAGAGGTCGGGATTGACACTGGGGAGATCCTCCGACGGGTTGCCCGATGCGACTTGCGTCTCCAGGGCGTCTGTTGGAGCCAGAGACACTGCATTTGCGCCGATCGAATTGCGCTCGGCGCGATATTCCTCTCGCAGCCTGACAACTTCTGCCCTCAAGCGTTCGGAATAAGGGTTGAGAGCGGTAGCGGTGGGTAGATCCTGGGAATTCGACTCAAGTAAAGCGTTAGTTGGAGCGGCATTTAAACCCTGGGCGCTAACATTTTGCAAGCTGACCGGCTGCGGGTATTCTCCCGTAGCGATGGCGGTAGCAGTGGCACTCGATCGCATTGGCAGGGCGCTGGTGTCAACTGCACCTGTAAATGTTGGTTCGCCTTGAAGCTCCAGCTTCTTGGTGTCGCTAATGGTTTGAGAAACTTGAGTTAGCGGAATGCTGTTTATTTTGGGAACCATCGGGGCTGAAATATTGTTCAGACCTTCCAAGTTCGCCAAGGGAGAGACAACCTCCACTGTTGGCGCTCTGGAAGCAACGCCAGCACCGGCTGTGGACGGGGTAGACGAGCTCTTGTTCAAAGATGCGGGAACCGAAGCCGCCGACCAGGCAGATGTAGAGTTAGAGGCTCCATCCGAGGCTGCCGCCTGCACCGCTGGATTATTTGACCCTACTTGGGGAATTTTCAGCCGTTGATTGACGTTGAGCAAGTTGGGGTTGCCGAGCTTGTTGACGGCGATCAGCTCTTTGGGCGATACGCCGTGACTACTTGCGATCGCATCTAAGGTATCTCCCGGACGCACGCTGTAGAGCGCCGTTTCCGGCCCGGCGTTACTGCCTGCTGGGGGGACTACCACAGCCGAGGGCAAACTCGGTGTTGCCAGAGACTGTTCTATTGACTCTAATGCTCGATCGGGCGATGCTGCTTGACCGACCCTGGCATTGGGAATTACAGGTGTAGTCGAGAGGTCGGGAATTGTTGTCTGCAGGAGCACGGCGGGGGATGCCAGCGTCGGTGCTGGCTCCGGTCTCAAGGCAGCAGGTGTAGATGAATTTGCTACCCCTTCAGATTCCAACAGGGGCCGACCTGATGCTGTGGTGCGGTTTTCCTGTTTTTTCAAACTGTCGATCGCCCCGTCTGCGTTCGGGCCCTCGATCGAGCTTTGTGCCGGTATTGTCGTCGCCAGCTCAGGCGCTGCGGTTTGCTGCCCAGAGGCTGCACTATCCAACGACTCGGAGCCAGTCAGATTTAATTTTTGTTCGGGATTGACCGCAGCAGTATTGCCAGCGTTCTGTTGTGGTGCGGCTTCCGTCGCCTGCAAAATTGTGAGTTCTCGGTCAACTTGGAGTACGGTATCGGGTTTGATGCCGTTGGCAGTTGCTAGTGCCTTCGGTTCAACTTCATAGTCCCGAGACAGATCCCAAAGGGTTTGTCCCTGCTGAACCTTAACCCCTGCCTGTTGGGCCCAGGAACCGTCAACTTGTGCGGAGGTAGCGGGCCCGTTGGCCGAGATTGGCTGTACTTCAGCGGTGGATTCTGCTGTCGGTGCGAGTTCAGACGCGCGAGCGCTGTCTCCGTTTCTCGGCAGCAGGATGCCAGAAGCACCTACCGATATTGCCAGCCCGAGCGTGGCGAGAGAGCGAAAGGAGCCAGTGCTGAGCGTTGTCTGCTTGGACGGTTCCGCAGAACCGTCTCTGTCGATTTCACTAGCCTGAACAGGCTGATTTTTTTGGGGATATGTTCGTTTCAAAAAAACGACCTCCTACTGAGAAGCGCTAACTGTCCTTGGAAACACTCAAGGGGATCGCATGACGCTGAATTTAAATCAACCACCAAAAATATTCTGATTGTTGACAGCGATCGTGCTTAGGCAAGATTACCTTGCTTTTTTAATTTAGACAAGCTCGAACCGTCAGAATTTTTTAACTTCTCGGTCAAACCCGCTGCAATTTCACCCCAAAAGCCTTACACCGCAATAGCTGGAACGAATACATAAAATATGCGTTCCCGCACCGGCTAAGACTCTCACCTATTATCCGACTCTATGCTAATTTCCGGACTACCTACAACCGTATATTTACTAGATATCAATAGCCTTCAGGTCTCTTCAGGCGATCCCTGACGCCTTAACTCCCTGAAATCCTCTGTTTTTGTAGCTAAATCATCTTGTGAGTAATTTGGTATTGCTGATAACAATATGTTTTTGGATGAATAAAATATATTAATCTCGGCTATCTAAATTCTCACAGCTTTGATACAAATTTCTTATATTTAAAGCGAGATTTGGCAGCCCCCGACAGCGATTAAATATCTATATGTGTATGTGTTGATGATGATTTATCCCAGCTCGCCCAACTGTCGTTTAGCCTCAAATAAACCTACAGCGGCGCTGACGGAGAGGTTCAAACTCCTGACTCCAGGCTGGCTCATGGGAATAAAAACTGTGGCGTCGCAGGCATCCAAGACGAATTGGGGAATGCCGACAGTTTCCGAGCCAAACATCAGCCAGTCGCTGGGCTGAAATTGGAATTGGGCGTAACTGCATCGCCCGCCAGTGCTGAATCCGATCGATCGCCCTCCTCGTTGCTGGCGACAAGCCAGAAAAGCCGCTAAGTCTTCGTGACAGTGGAGGTTGACGTAGGGCCAGTAATCTAAGCCGGCCCGTTTCAGGTAGCGATCGCTAATTTCAAACCCCAGCGGGCCGACTAAATGCAGTTCCGTGCCTGTGGCAGCACAAGTGCGGGCGATATTGCCAGTATTGGGGGGGATTTGCGGGTGAATCAAGACAAGTTGGGGCATGAAGCTAATTAAAAGCGAAAAATACAGCAATTGGGAAACGTAGAAATCTACCCAAAGGTAGATACAACTTATAGCTTTTAGTTATAACTTCTATCGAGTTCCATTGATTAAATATTCTGATTTGTTTGGACGGCGCTTTTCAACTTTTTGGCAGTAAGTTCGGGCTATTTGGATTGTGGGCCCAGTACGCACAGGCAGGGGGCTACTGAAAGCCCCCGAGACGATCGCTGCGGGTACTTCACGCAACTAACTGGGCGCACAAGTTATCTTCGAGCTCCCATTCCTGGTGAGCCATGCCATCAATTCCTTGGAGAATAATACTGCGGGCGTCCAAACCGCCCTCGTGCAGTTTCAACCACTGCTGGGCGGTGTTGCCTTCCCGGAGAATCTTTTTGAGCGGCGAGAGAAAGCAACTAAAGCCGCGTTTTTTGGCGATCGGCCAAACTTCCTGATAAATTTCCTCAATCCAATCTCGCGCCAAAATCTTTCGGCCATCTTGCCAGTGGGTGAGTTCGGCATCCAAACTGTGCCGGGATGCAGAAATTTCGTTGGCGTCTGTGAGGGCAACTAAGTCTTGGTTGCGGGTGGCTGCGGGCAAGGTGCACAGTTCTAAGGGGTCTAAGCTGGGGTCTTCCATCATCTGCCAAATGCGAGCTTCTAGCAAGGCCGTGATGGCCAACAAAGCCAGAGGATTGACTTCGAGGTCACAAATTCTCAGTTCGAGGCGGTTGAGACAGTAGGGGCGACGATCGCCGTTGGGCCGCACAGCAGACCACAAATGGCGGACATTTTGCATAGTACCGAGTTCTAGCTGTTCTTGGGTCCACTGGATGTAATGCTTGTGACTTTCAAACAAGGGGACGACGGCGGGAGTTTTGGGAAACAAACCCCAGCGAGTGGAATGGTAGCCCGTGGCTGCGCCGTCGAGGAAGGGGGAAGAGGCGCTCAATGCCAGGTATAGCGGTGCTTCGACGCGGGCGAGGCGGATGGCGCGCATCAGCATTTCTGGTTGCGAGATGCCGATGTTGATGTGAATGCTGGCGGTGACGACTTTGGTGCCGTAGGTTTGCTCGATGTAGGTGTGGTAGGGGTTGTTGGGATCGGATCGGTAAAATCGATCGCTCCCCCCGAGAGACAGGGTACTTCCCGGCAGCAAGGTATAGTCGCCCAATTGTTTGAGATACTCGCGCAGCCGGACTCGCGGCTTGACTAAGGCGCACAGCAGGCGATCGTAGCTGCACAGCGGGGCGGTCGTGTACTCCACATTGCGGCTATCAGGCTCCCGCACAAATCCCTCTAGATCGGCAACTATGCGATCGGAGAGACCGACAACCTCGCCTTCGGGCGTGCCGGTATACATTTCTACTTCAAAGCCTTTTGATAGCAGCACGTTTGTTCCTCAGCTAAGTTGAGTGCTAGTTTCTAGTATCCCAAAAATTGAGCTGTTCGTACTATCTGCCACGAGGCAGAGTTGAAATTTTTCGCTCCAGGGCACCGGGAGCGGGTGTTTCGGTGTCAGCTTTGTTTGAGCGTTTTTGTGTTAGTTGCCGCACCCGTCGCGGCAAATGCTGGCACCGCAAAGAGTTTCCGAGGCGGTTTTTGAGTCAGAAAGGCTGTTTGTGCGATCGCGTTTGCGTGTTTGATTCGGCATTCGCGGCGCGATCGTACTTATCGTAAACAGAACCCACCCTTACCACAGACAGAAGTGAGAAAGCACTACCTTCTTCCCTCGAACCTCGAACCTCTTCCTTCGACATATATTTTCTGCCTTGAGGGGGATAGCCGCAGACATAGCTTGGGTGCGATTCTAAAAGAGGACTCTGCAATATTTTTGAGCTATTATCAACCCCTGGAAATCCCTGTGAAAGAGCAAGAAAGAACCCCTCCCAATTTTTGGAATATGCTAAGCAATTTAGCCTTAGTCCGGTTTTTGCTTTTATTTGCTTCGGGTTGGGCTGGACTGCAACTTTTAGCTTACTTTGAAACCGCAGTCGCAGTTTTCACGATTGCTGCACTCGTGGCTTTTTTGCTCAACTATCCAGTGCGAACTCTCCAGCGAGTGTTACCCAGAAGTTTAGCTGTCGCCTTAGTTGTCTTGCTCACCATTTTAGTTTTTGGCGGTCTCACCGTCACCGTAGGCGTCACTCTTTTATCTCAAGGACAGCAATTAATTGACAGCATGACTGAATTTGTGAATGCTCTAGCGCCTCTGTCGGAGCGCCTCGAAGCATTCCTGCGAGCAAGAAACCTGCAAGTTAACCTGCGAGTTATTGAGGAACAACTGCGAAATCAAGCTTTGGCTGGAGTTGTTTCGAGTATTGCTTTTTTACAAGTATTTTTAACCAATTTATTGAATTTAATATTAATTATGGTGGTGGCTTCTTTCATGTTACTTGATGGAGAGAGGCTGTGGCTGTTGGTTCTCAAATTTATACCCCGACACCTGCACAGGCGTTTAAGTTTAACAATAGAGCGAAACTTTTTAGGATTTTTTCAGGCACAAATTCTGTTAATGTTATTTTTGACAACAGCAAGCTTTGTAGTTTTCCTGCTGTTAGGTGTGAGATTTCCTTTAATTTTAGCATTTATTATCGGATTGTTTGATTTAGTTCCGGGGATAGGAGCGACGCTGGGAATTAGCTTAGTTTGTTTTATTGTATTGTCTCAAAATGTGTGGCTGGCTTTAAAAGTATTAGCAGCTTGCATTGTTTTGCAGCAACTTCAAGACAACTTTATTCATCCGAGACTCATGCAAAATTCGCTTAACCTCAATCCGGTAGTGGTGTTTTTTGCACTGTTAGTAGGCGCGAGAGCAGCAGGACTTTTAGGGATATTTCTGGCTATTCCGCTAGCGGGAGTGATAGTTAGCTGGTTTGAAATTGAAGAAATGCAAGCGGAAGGTTAATTGATACAGCCATCCTATTTAATGTCAAATCCGGCTTAAAAACCCGGTTTTAACCTGCCGACTATAAGTCCGATGCTTCAAAAGCTCTCCTTGGCGCAACGCGCAACTAAAAGTAAAGAGAAAAAAAGTAACGTAGGGTGTGCCACTCCGCGCACACCTGACGGCGTACAGTCAATGAATAAATTGCAAGTCAGTAGGAAATCTTTCTTCTTCAGGTTCGGGATCGTAAATGTAATCGCAGTCAAAGCGCAGAGCTTGAGAGTGGCGACTTATAGAAAATCCGCAGTTAGTCACCATTTCTGTAGTAAAAGTTGCCATGACTAACTCAATGAGTTTTCTGTAAGAAATGTTAGGCCGTTGAACGTAATAGGCGCGTCTGGCAAAAAAGATTCGCTCATCTTTCGGTACAATTATGGCATTAATTTTGTGTGCGTGTTGAATCGGCTTGATATAGCTTTCAATAAACTGCGACTGATTTTGTTGCAGTCGGGCTAATCTTTCGTGTTGCAACCAGCTCATTTGAAACACAATTTTAATAAATTCAAAACCCAAAATGTAGTTAAAAACATTATTGCGTTCTTCTGTACTCAAGACGAAGCGGAGCGCCGATTCTAAATATTGGTCAGTTTCCCGTCGGGCTTGTTGAGATGAGTGGATATAAAATTGTTTGATGTAGCTTCTTAAATCAGATTCGTTTAATTCTTTTTTGACTCGGAATCTGATTAAATACTCTTTGACTCGGTGTAGAGTGTCTACATCTTCAAACATTTTTGAGACTAGACCGTCGGCGGTGTAGTCATCTAAAAATTCTGCTTGCAACTCGGGAGTAGATGCGCACAATATGTAGGAGAGGGACAAGACGTAGCGCCGCTGGTTCCAAGGCAAGCTTTCGGCCCACTCCTTAACTTCTACAGGGAGTTTTTCCAGCACAGTATCTGTGTGGGGGCGTTGAGAAAGGTCGGCATATTTATATTTTTGTTTAATCATTGCCTAAAACCTTATTTTAGTAAATTGACCGGGTAATATATCGCAGGTAAGTAAGATGGTAAAGTAGAGGCGGGGAGTTACAAGTTATATTTATTTTTTTGATATGTCTTAAGATACATGATGTATCGAGTAAAGCAAGTGATCTGTCTCACACTTTTGCGGACTTGCAATCACAACTGTGAGCTGGCCTTATCACGCTTTGGGGCCGCGAGTGTCACCCGAAAGACGTATTCACGTCACTGTGGTAACGGCGGGTTCGGTTGATGATTGAGAAGGGTGATTCATAACTTTTTGTTAATCAGGATTACTGAGGTCAATCATGAACTCGACTACAAATATTTTACCTGAAAATCGGTGCCAATACTTAAGTTTTGGCGAGAGCCTCGTGCAACCAGTGCGAAAGTGGCTCGACAGCATTGCAGTGGGATCTCGGCAAATGCGAGAGTGGTTGTGCCAACTTATACCCGCACGGTGTCCTGTTGAGAGAGATATTCAGCTATGGGGACACCATCTTTTCCACATACCCCCGATGTGCAAGCTGAATCCGGTATATGAGGAATTAGTGGGGTTGCGTTTTCGATCGCTCTCTTTTTTGGCTGACGTATGCGGGGAAGATGTAACGCCCTACTGCTGATTGAGGGGTGTCATACCTCGATCGCCCATTGATATCAATTATTTACAGGGTGCGTGAACCAGCTAGTGGCGAGAGCGCTAATTTAAGCCATAATCCTTGATAATATCAGTGGATGCCTCTATATAGGAGCGGGCATCCACCGTTGCGGTTAAATCAAAAATAAGATCAAACGATCGCAGCAAAAATAATAACTATAAAAATAATTTAACCAGCTACTTTTGCACAGGGAAGTGAATATGTTTAACGCAACTGAACTGCTAATTAACGATTTTGTAAATCGGCTGATTGAAGGCTACCGCCACACCTACGGCGGGTTCAAATCTGACTATGCCGAGATTATTGCTTGGGTAGCGAGTATGGCTTTGGAAAATATTGCCAATAGCGATGCTCTTTACCACAATGTGGAACACACTATTTTAGTGACATTGGTGGGACAACAAATTCTGCGCGGGAAGCACATCCGGGAGGGTGGTGTTTCCTGCGAACATTGGCTGCATTTCCACATTGCTTTGCTGTGCCACGATATCGGATATGTTAAGGGCGTTTGCCGTCAAGATAGAAATGATTTGGGACTGTATGCGACGGGAATAGGCGACATGAAATTAATGCTGCCTCGGGGGGCGACTGATGCGAGTTTGACGCCTTATCATGTCGATCGCGGAAAAATGTTTGTTGAAGAGCGTTTTGGGTGTCACAGACTGATTGATGCCGACTTGGTTAAGCGGAATATTGAGTTAACTCGTTTCCCGGTTCCTCGGGATGAAGACTATCAAGATACTGTGAATTATCCGGGTTTGGTGCGGGCGGCGGATTTAATCGGTCAGTTGAGCGATCCGCGATATTTGCAAAAGGTTTCTGGGCTGTTTTACGAGTTTGAGGAGACTGGTCAAAATCAGGTTTTGGGGTATCGCAATCCGGCGGATTTGCGGGAGGGGTATCCTAAGTTTTATTGGAATGTGGTTTATCGGTATGTGAAAGATGCGATCGGCTATTTGGAACTGACGCAGCAGGGGAAACAAATTGTTGCTAATCTGAACGCAAATGTGTTCCGGGTGGAGCATTCTGAAGTGGGAGTTGAGGATGTGGCTGTAGTTCGTTGATTCCTTGTCCGCCACGAGGAACGAAGCAATCTCATATCATGTCCGGTCAATTGACATAATTCCTGTAGGGGCGGGTTCACCAACCATAATTGCCTATAATCTACAATATAATAAACCCGCCCCGGCCACGATATTATGGTCAATCTGATTCCTTGTCCGCCACGAGGAACGAAGCAATGCCAATAAAATGTGTAATTCCTGATAAAATTCAGCAATCCTGTTGATATTGCAGCGCTAAATCTTCGATGAGTTCAACCATTGCGCGAACCATAGGCATTTTAGTGAGAATTTCGATCCAATACCACTGTCCGTTGGGATTGAGTTCGATAAAATAGAGCGTGTCGTCCTCGTCGCGAATGATGTCGAATGCACCAAAATTTAAACCAAACTCGTCAAGCATTTGATGAAGTTTGTTGAGGTAATCCATTGGTAGCTTGTCGGGAACGTGAACGAGTTTATCCGGTTCGGTGACGCGCCAATCTAAAGTCACGTCTGCATCGTTGGTATGTTTGGCATCAATGCGGCAGACAAAATCATGCTTACCAATTAATGTAACGCGATATTCTGCTTTCTTTTGAATGCGTTTTTGAATAAAAACGGGTGCCAATCGAATGCTCTCTCGAAATGCTTCAAGTGTTTCTACATCAATGGGGCGAGTATAGCAAGCATACTGCTTTTCATCATGTACAAATCCAGCGTAGCGCATCGCTTTAACAATGCACTTTCCCTGTTGTGCCACAAAGTCGCAAGCAGCTTCGTATGAATTAGTTACGAGTGTTGGAGGGATAGTAATTCCCAGCTTGTGAGCAGTAGGAAGTTGATTGATTCGATGAGATTGTAATCTCATCTTGTAGTAGTTATTGAGCCATCTAGCTTTCGGATAGAGTCCAGATAGAGAATAAATCAAATATTCTGTTTCTTCTCGACAATACTTGATTGCCCAATCATCGTTAACTTCTGGAAATACCCCATAATCTTCTGGTTTTCGCCACCAAATCACGCCAATATCTTGAACTTCTCTCAAGGAGTCTTCAAAAGACAAAAAACTTTGACTGGGATTGCCAGAAGCTTGCCACTCATAAAAGTATTTACTTTTTTGAATAAAACTTTCTGAATTCAATCGAATTGCTCGAACATCTGATTTATGCAATTCCTTGATAACGGCACTTGCATGAATATCAGTCTCGGAAGTTACGATCAAAACGTCGGTCATAGCTAAATCAATTAAAATAAAGTTGACAATGAAAGACCTGTAACACAAAAAAATACACAGGTCTTTCAAAAAACTAGGGTGCGATTGTAAAACTCCGAGAAAATGCTAGTCGTCACTCCGCCAGGAACCCTGTCGTTCACATGTGCTGCTAGCCATAGATTTGATATTAGAAGTCTGCGTGCTGGGATCGTAGCTAGATGGCTCTTCGGAGATGTCGTACTTCGGCGAGATGCTCAGGTGCATCATCAAAGGATGTGCTTTTTTGTCGAGAGCGAGTTGGGTAGTCGTCATGAGTTAATTCTTTTGAACGAGGTTTTACACTCACAATGCTACAACTTGCACATTGATTTGTATAGTCGAAAAAGGTCGGATAAAGTCGTATAATGCAGAAAGTTTTGAGAAAGCTTCAATCGCTTTTGTGGTAAAGGCGAAAATAGTCGGATCTAGACGGTTTTAGTTCGATCGTTCGGATATTGTGAGGAAACCTGATGAACGTTAAAGAAGCACTGGCTTTTGCTGATGAAGTGGTGTTTGCGAAAACTGGCAAGCATTTGGATGATATGCAAGTTGGCGTGATTGAGGGCGTTTTGAAGCGGCAAAAGTACGGCGATATTGCCCGATCGCTGAATTGTACTGAGGGTTATGCTAAAGATGTGGGCTACGAGCTATGGGAGTTGTTCTCTGATGCTTTTGGAGAAGAGGTTAATAAATTAAATTTGCGATCGGCACTGATCCGCAAGTCGAGGATTAGCAACGTTACTGGCAGCGTCATTACAGGTCATCATGTCGCTCATAATCATGTAATCGGATCGGTGAATGTCTGCACGTCACAGGAAGAGTCGCCTGAGTTTTTGCGGGGAAAGCAGCGGGCGAAAATTGAGGCGATCGATCGCTTGCAAGCAGTAGGTTTGAGCGACGAGCAAATCGCGCAATGCTTGGATCTGACGCTAGAAGAGATCCGACAAGTCGATTTGACAGAATAAGAATGTTTTGCTCCTCATTGCCAGATAGATTGAATCGTTAAAAAGCTGAGAAAACGAAAACCAACAATGAGATTCATTAACCCCAAAATCGATTTTGCCTTCAAAAAAATATTCGGCTCCAATCAAAGCAAACCAATTTTAATCAGCTTTCTTAATGCCATGATTTATGACGGCAATCCCACCATCACCGACTTAGAAATCATCGATCCGTATTTACCATCGAGAGTCTCTTATCTCAAAGACTCTTACCTGGATGTCAAAGCCAAGCTGGCATTAGGTCAAACTGTAATTATCGAAATGCAAGTTTTAAATGTAGAATCTTTTGCGAAACGGGTGGTTTACAATACTGCGAAAACTTACTCGACACAACTGATTCGCGGTGAAGGTTACTTTAAGTTAAAACCTGTAATTGCTTTGACAATTACAGATTTTGAAATGTTTGACAATGACCGAGAAGTAATTTCTCACTTTTTGTTCAAGGAGAAAGAACGTTTATTTGAGTATCCCGATCCAGGGATGGAAATGATATTTATTGAATTGCCAAAATTCAACAAACAATTGGATCGGTTGGAAACTTTGACTGATAAGTGGGTTTATTTTATGAAAAATGCCCCCAGTTTGGAAGTTGTACCGTCAACAATGGAAAATGTCTCGGAAATACAACAAGCTTTTGCGATTGCTAATGAAACTAACTTGAATGCTGAAGAGTTGAAAGATTTAGAAGATCGCGAGAGGTATATTATGGATCAGCAGGGAATCTTGCGAAAGGGAATTGAAGAAGGACTCGCACAAGGGCGAGAACAAGGGCGAGAACAAGGGCGAGAAGAAGGCAGAGAAGAAGGCAGAGAAGAAGGACTCGCGCTAGGAATGAGAGAAAAGGCTCTGGAAATTGCTAGGCAACTTCTCAATGTGCTTGACAATCAAACTATTAGTCAAACTACTGGTTTGAGTGTTGAAGATGTCCAAAATTTGCGGGAGGAATAGAAAGGCAGGACTGAAGTCCTCACTACAAACCACAATCAAATTGGTTTGTAGTGAGGACTTCAGTCCTCATCGAACGAGAGAGGACTGAAGTCCTCACTACAAACCTATAGACGACTCTGCCATCTGTCTAAAGGAAGATTTTATTAAAGGAGTAAATTACGTATTATGCTGTAAAAGTCAGTCAGACGGGAAAGCTATCTCCGACTCTAACTCCCAATAACTGACCAATCTTACAATATAAAAGAATAAATCTCATGACGCCAGTCACTCCCAATCAAACTTCCTCTCAATACGAAACTACCAAACCTGAAGAAAAAATTGAGTCTCTGGTAGAAGAAGTTAAGCCAGAAACTGAACTGGATTTAGAATTCCTCTACACCAGAGACATTGAATTCCGACAAGAAACAATTTATTTCATTGTAGTCGATCGCTTTTACGACGGCGACTCCACAAACAACGAAGGCCCAAACCCAGAACTTTACGATCCAGAAGGCAAAAATTGGGGCAAATATTGGGGCGGCGACTTGCAGGGAGTTATCGACAAACTCGACTACTTGAAAGATATGGGTGTCACCGCACTGTGGCTGACTCCTTTATTCGAGCAAGTTGAAGCCTTATTTGTCGAACAAGCGGCAATTCACGGCTACTGGATTAAAGATTTTAAACGACTAAATCCCCGCTTTATTGCCAAAGGCGACAATCCTTCTATCAACCAAACACAAGAAACTAAAGATACCGTATTTGACAAATTAGTAGATGAGTTGCACCAACGAAAAATGAAACTGGTGCTCGATATTGTCTGCAATCACAGCAACCCAGATTTTAGTGGCAAAAAAGGGGAACTCTACGACGACGGCGTAAAAATAGCTGACTTTAACGACGATAAAGATAACTGGTATCACCACTACGGCGAAGTCAAAAACTGGGAAGATGAATGGCAAGTCCAAAACTGCGAACTGTCTGGTTTAGCAACTTTCAACGAAAACAATATTGCATACCGCAATTACATTAAGTCAGCAATTAAACAATGGCTGGACAGAGGTGTTGATGCTTTGCGGGTTGATACAGTCAAGCATATGCCTATTTGGTTTTGGCAGGAATTTAATGCTGACATTTTAACACACAGACCTGATGTTTTCATTTTTGGCGAATGGATTTACAGCGACCCTAGAAACGAGCGTTCTGTGGAATTTGTCAACGAGTCAGGGATGACTATTTTAGATTTTGGTCTGTGCGTGGCAATTCGAGAAGTATTGGGAAAGGGTGCTGAAGCGGGATTTAGCTTAGTCCAAGATGTACTGGATCTGGATTACCACTACTACGGGGCGACGGAGTTGATTACTTTTATTGACAACCACGATATGCCGAGGTTTCAGTCGTTGAATCCCGATCCAGAAATGCTGCGGTTGGCGATAGGTTTAATTATGACGACTCGCGGCATTCCCTGTATTTATTACGGTACAGAACAGTACCTGCACGATGATACTGAAGGGGGAAATGACCCTTACAACCGCCCGATGATGGAAAAGTGGGATACTGATTCGCCGATTTACCGAGATGTGCGGTTGCTGTCTGGATTGCGGCGGCTGAATCCAGCTATTTCGATGGGGAGTCAGTGGCAAAAATATTTAACTCCTGATGTTTATTGTTACGTGCGCCGCTATCGCGATTCTGTGGTGTTTGTAGCGATGAATCGCGGCAATTCTGTGACGGTTGAAGCGGTTGATACTGAGTTGCCTGATGGAGAGCATACGGAGGTTTTATCGCGCCGCAAGTTTGAAGTTAAAGACGGGATGCTGTACAATTTAGAGTTGGGCGATCGCGAAGTAATGATTTTTAGCCGCGTGGGAGAGCGAGTTAAGGGGAAAACTATTGTGCGGGCCCAGCTTAACAGTGTTAAAACTCAGCCTGGGGAAAGAATTGTGGTGATTGGAGATTGTCCTGAGTTGGGGAATTGGGATATTAGCAAGGCTTACCCGCTGGAGTATATCAATACTAATACTTGGTTTGGGGAAATTCCTTTTAATGAAAGTGCGGGGAAGTTGATTTCTTATAAGTATGCGCTGCTGCGGGAAGGTTTGTCGCCGCTGCGAGAAAATTTGGTTTGTCGCCGCTGGGTTTTGGCTTGGGAAGGGACTGTGAAATGGCGGGATAAGTGGGCGAGCGGACGGGAGTCTTAGTTTTGATTTTTGTGTGAGACTGTTAAATAATTGTAGGGTGCTTGTGGGCGCACTTTACGGATGATTGTTGTGTCAGCTTTATGGTGGGGATTGCTCGCTCGGAGGACGTGATTTATGGTAGGCACTGCCCGCTAGACAGCAATATGCTTGGGTTCAAAAAACGGGGCGGTTGAAACCGCTGTCCGATATTGGGTTGTAAAACCGGGTTTGAAGGACAGCAGAGTGCAAATCCTGTATGAGTCGGAAATAGCGATCTGGGTCGATCGATCGACCCGCGTGACTTAAGCTTTTATGCTGAAGTTAGCTGAAGCATTTATGTTTAACCTCATGTATATTTCTCCAGAACAAGACCAAAAAATTCGCTACACCATGCGGGAGTGCGGTCAAGAAGCTTACAAGCTGGCAGCGGAACCTTTTGAAGTTTCCGAGAAAGGCCCGGACGACTACGTGACGAGTATCGATCGCTACTTAGACCGACAACTATCAGCAGCATTTAGCGCTTTGTTTCCTGAAGACGGCAGGATCACGGAGGAAAACACCACCTCCAGAGCAGCTTACCGGGCAAATTACCGGCGTCTCTGGTGCATCGATCCCCTCGACGGGACGGAGGGATTTATTCAGGGAAAACAGCACTACGCTTCGATGGTGGGGCTGCTGCTGGAAGCCGAACCGGTGGCTGGCTGGATCTATGCCCCGGCTTTTGACCAAATGTATTTTGGGGGCAAAGATTGGGGATTGTTCCAAACTGTGGGAACGATCGCGCCGCAGCCGATCGCCCCGTGCAAACCCCCAGCTCCGACACCGTTCAATTGTAAAATTGTTCTCGGAGACAAAGACCAGAAAAACTACGCCCGGGCGATCGCCCAAAGCATCCCGGGAGCCGAATTTTACTCGCTGGGAAGCTTTGGCTTAAAAGTGATGGAAGTGATCCTCGGTCGAGCCGGTTTGTACCTGTATTTAAACGGCAGAGTTAAAGTGTGGGATACCGCCGGCCCTCTGGCCCTAGCAAAAGCAGCCGGATTGGTTTGTTGCGACTTGCAAGGTCAACCGCTGAGGTGGACTAAAGATGCGATCGAGCCGGAGACTCTGGCCCACACGCAGTCAATCGCGATCGGCTGGCCGGAATACATAGAACCTCTGTTGGGCAAAGTTCAACAGGCAGTGGGACGCTTGTAAACCCGTCTAAGATTAAAGAATCTGCCAATTTTAGGTGAAGCGCGCCTCTGTACCCTTATCATCAATTACAGGAGCTATGAGAAGTAAGTTTCCCCTGTGTCTGAGATGTCCGTCTCGTTCGCTTTGTGTCAATCTTATGTAGCAGCAACAGATTGTTTGTTTTCTCAAACAGCGATCGTTCCCTAGCTGTTGGGTGTCGCCTAATCAAATTTCCCACCTCCGCGAGTTTGCATGAAGACAGAAGCTTTCAGTGAGCTGTTCCCTCTATTTAAGGGTGCTAACCCAGAAACCTTGGGAGGGCTGCTATCAAATGCCGTCAAGCATGAGTATCCCCCAGGCCGAGCTGTGGTGATGGAGGATTCTTGGGGCAACGCGATTTATTTTGTTGTGTCCGGCTGGGTCAAAGTCCGGCGCCTGTCAAACGATCGAGCTGTATCAATGGCTATTTTAGGACGGGGAGCATTCTTCGGCGAAATGGCCATTCTTGACGAATCTCCCCGATCGAATGACGTACTTGCTCTATCGCCCGTGCGGCTGATCAGCGTCACGGCTCAGCGATTTATCCAAACCCTGTTTAAAGACCCGCAATTGCACCACCGGATGCTGCAACTGATGGTGCGGCGGCTGCGCCAAACCAATCTCCGCTCTCAACTGCAGAACCGCCAGCCAGCGGTTAAACTAGCAAATACTTTAGTCGAGCTGGGAGAAAACTACGGTCAGAAAACTGCTGAGGGCAGAGATATCTTCAATATCCCTTATGAAGACTTAGCTGATGTGACAGGTATCGCCCTAGATGAAACCAGCAAAATTATGGAAAAACTCGATAGTAAAGGCTGGATCAAAATCGATCCCGACCGCCAAACTATCCATTTGATCAACCTCAAGCACTTGATGAATTTGGCAAGTCAATGACTGATGTCACTTATGAGGATACCTCGTCCGCTGCAGGCAACCTGAGCGGACAACTAACAGCACCGACAATTCACTATTCGGTGGCGATGCCCAATCCTGAATCCCACCTGTTTGAAGTGACTTTGCGCGTGCAAGGTTGGTCGGAGCCGGTGCTGGATTTAAAAATGCCTGTCTGGACTCCCGGTTCTTACTTGGTTCGAGAGTACGCCCGCCACCTGCAAGATTTTAGCTCGCTATCCGGCGATCGATCTTTAACTTGGCGCAAGATTAGCAAAAATCACTGGCAAATCGAGACAAATTCGGTGTCAGATGTCACGGTTTTCTACCGCATTTTTGCCAACGAACTAACAGTAAGAACCAATCATTTAGACTCGACTCACGGTTATTTCAACCCAGCGGCTCTGTGCTTTTTCTTGCCCGGTTTTGAGCGCAACTGCTACACCCTCACAGTTGTGCCGCCGCAGCCCCAATGGCGCACGGTGACTACTTTGCAGCCTGTTTCCGGGCAGAATCTTACTTTCGCTGCTGCGGATTTTGACACCCTTGTCGATAGTCCTTTTGAAATTGGCTGTCACGATTCCTACGATTTTGAAGTGATGGGAAAACCCCACCAGCTTGTGGTTTGGGGAAAAGGCAATTTTGAACCAGATCGGGCGATTCGAGACATCCAAAAAGTGATCGAAGTCGAGGCTCAAATGTTCGGCGGTTTGCCCTACGACCGCTATGTGTTTTTGCTGCATTTGTCCGGCTCGGGTTTTGGCGGTTTGGAACACAAAGATAGCTGCACTCTTAACTATTCGCGTTTTGGTTTTCGGGCTAAGGACAAGTACGAACGGTTCATTCAATTGGTGGCTCACGAGTTTTTTCACCTCTGGAATGTCAAACGCATTCGACCGAAAGCTCTCGAAGTATTTGACTACGAAAATGAGAACTACACTCCTTCTCTGTGGTTCTCGGAAGGCACGACCAGTTATTACGATTTGGTGATTCCGTTTCGAGCTGGTATCTACAACGTCAAAAGTTATTTCCAAAATTTGGGTAAGGAAATCACTCGCTTGCAGACGACTCCGGGGCGGAACGTGCAGCCTGCGAGCGAGTCTAGTTGGGATGCTTGGATTAAACTTTATCGCCGGGATGCTAATAGCGACAATTCGCAGATTTCCTATTATTTGAAAGGGGAAGTAGTTTCGTTTTTGCTGGATTTGTTGATTCGAGCCAAACACGGCAACGCCCGATCGCTCGACGATGTGATGCGTTTGATGTGGCAGCAGTTTGGCAAGGGTCGTGCTGCTGAAAACGGCGATTTTGACCAGAAGTCGGGAACAGACGCCAAGCCTGCGAATCTGACATCAAACGGAGAGTTAAATTCTCACTCGCTCCCAACAGAAATAGGCTTTACTCCCGAAGAGTTGCAAGGTGCGATCGAGTCTGTAGCCGGCATCGATTTGAGCGACTTTTTTGCGCGCTATGTAGACGGCACAGAAGAGTTGCCTTACAACAAATATCTGGAACCTTTCGGGCTGCAAATTTTGGTAGATGAAACTGACCAAACGCCTCGGATTGGTTGGATGTTGGGGGTGGAAAACGGGCGGCAAACGGTTAAATTTGTGGAAGCAGGATCGCCCGCACAATTGGCCGGAATTGACGCTGGGGATGAGTTGCTGGCGATCGCAGGTTTTCGGGTAAATGCCGAACAAGCGGGCGAGAGGCTGAAAGATTATCAGCCAGGGGACACGGTGGAGGTGACAGTGTTTCACCAAGACGAACTGCGGACTTGTTCTGTTACTCTCGCCCCCGCGCGCCCGACACGTTACTCGATCGTACCAGTCGATCGACCAAGCACTATTCAGAAACAAAACTTTACTGGATGGCTGGGTGTTCCGCTATCGAATTTGTGACATAAATGAAGGGGAAGGGGAAGGGGAAGACAAAAAGGAATTACGCTCAATTCCCAATTTTCAATTCCCAATTCTCAATTAGTGTCAACAATCGCCTAAAACCCAGAGAAATCTCGCTTGTAGCGCCGTCTCGATCCCCCTAAATCCCCCTTAAGAAGACCGACTTTGAGATATTCCGGTTGCCCCCTACTCCCCCCTTTTTAAGGGGGGCGCCGGGGGGATCGAAGCCTTAATCGTCAAACAGCAGACTGGTACTGCATAAGATGTTAAGTTGACACTAATGACTAATGACTAATGACCAATTCCCAATTAGCAATTCCCAATTTTAATTATGCAAACCCCACCACCTCCATCAATTACGCCCCGCCAGATGAACCTGCTGAGAATTGTTGCTTCTATGGCCTGGGCTGACGGCGAACTAGCGACAGAAGAAGTTAATTTAATGCTCGATCGCTTTTGCAGTTTGTTTGCGCCCGATGCCGACGGACAACAAATGCAACAGGAACTGCGGGATTACATCATGCAAAATATCCCCCTTGATGAGTTGATTCACCAACTAGAAACTCAAGATGAAAAAGAATTAGTTTTGCAACTCGGCTATGAAGTGATTTCATCTAGTTCTCGCACTCCCGACGAACCAAAAATTAACGCTGACGAAGCCGCAGCTTATCAAAAATTAGTGCAGTTGCTGAATCTTCCAGAGGATGCTGTCAAGCGTATTGAAGCAGAAGCATCGGCTGCAGATACTTCGGAGGGAATTGTAGAGAAGATGGCTCACAAATTAGAAAAGTTCATCAAAGGCTAGTTTGGGACTGGCGCGCGATCGCTGATTCCCGGTTTCTTCATGTATTTCTCGTTACTAAACCTCTGATTTTGCGTACCGGGAATCAGCCGCCATACGTAAGTTTTATTACGTAAGTATTTCCACAGTTTTTCAGTCAAGAGAACCTCTGTTATATTATGTCCGGGTGTTTGACAGCGAGCGAGCTTAGCTTTATAGCTGCGGTAGCAGTTTGGCAACTACTATTTTTTGTCTCCTTGATTTCTATCAGTTCGTTTCTATCCTGCATGGTGCACTATAGAATTAGAAACGAATTTATGGACGGGAATCAAATTTTATGCTCCCAGCTTTAAGGATTTCTGGCTATGACTTGCAAGAACTCATCCACCAAGGAACTAACACGGTTATATATCGGGCGGTATCCCTAACAAACCGACAGCCTGCGATTCTCAAAGTTTTAAATACAGAATATCCTACCCTAGAACAGATAACTCGCTTAAAACACGAATATCAGATAACGGCATATCTCGATTGCGAGCATACTGTCAAAGTCGATCGCCTAGAAACTCACCCAAACTGCTTAGTATTAGTCTTAGAGGATTTTGGTGGCATCTCGCTCAAACAGTGGATGGCAAGGGCTGGGAATGCTAGCAGCAGCATTTTTGCAATGCGCGATACACAATCACTTGCAGGCGGCGGGCCAAGCGCTGCGATTCGCACAACTGCTGTGCAAGCAGCAACCGCGCGCTACCAATTGCCGATCGCCCACTTCTTAAACATTGCCGTCCAATTAGCAAAAGCTTTAGTATTTATACATCAAAATCAAATTATTCATAAAGATATCAAGCCTGATAATATTATCATAAATCCCGAAACAAAGCAAGTAAAAATCGCTGATTTCAGCATCGCCTCGCGGTTAAATAAAGAAACGCCAAACTTAAAAAATCCCGATCGCCTAGAAGGAACTCTCGCCTATATGTCGCCGGAACAAACCGGGCGGATGAATCGGGGCGTAGACTACCGCAGCGACTTCTACTCTCTCGGTGTCAGCTTTTACGAACTGCTGACAGGAAAATTGCCATTTCGCAGCAGCGAGCCCCTGCAATTAGTCCACTGTCACATTGCCAAACAACCGATTCCTCTTCAAGAATTAAATCCGAAAATTCCCGAAGTATTGGCCCAAATTGTGACAAAACTGATGGCAAAAAATGCCGAAGACAGGTATCAAAGTGCAGCGGGATTGTTAGCAGATTTAGAACGCTGCCAGAATCAAATCGAGAATTCAGGTACAATTTCTAATTTTATCCCCGGACAACTGGATGCGATGAGTCAGTTGTTAATTCCGCAAAAACTTTACGGGCGGGAAGAACAAATAGAACAATTATTACAAGCCTTCGATCGCGTCAGCGACGGCAGCGGTGAAATTGTCTTGGTAGGTGGCTACTCCGGGATTGGCAAATCAGCATTGGTGCACGAAATTCTGCGCAATTTAACCAGGCAGCGCGGCTACTTGATATCGGGAAAATTTGACCAATTTAAGCGCAATGTTCCCTACACTTGTTTCAATCAAGCCATGCGGAGTTTGGTGCAGCAGATTTTGACCGAAAGCCAAGATCGGATTGACTTGTGGCGAGAAAAACTGCTGCAAGTTTTGGAGGCTAATGCTGGAATTGCGATCGAAGCCATCCCCGAATTAGAGTTAATTTTAGGCCCGCAACCCGAAGTACCGGAACTCGGCGCGATCGAATCTCAAAACCGCTTCAACCGAGTGATGCAGCAGTTCCTGCGAGCAATTGCCACTGCCGAACATCCCTTAGTAATGTTTCTAGATGACTGCCAGTGGATAGATGCTGCAACAGTCAATTTGTACCAACAAAGTTGCCTCAAAAAAATCCCTTACTTGCTGGTGATTGTTGCTTACCGGGATAACGAAATCAGCCCGACGCATCCGTTTATGCTGGCAAATGAGGCAATGAGGGCCGCAGGAGTTCCGATGACAGCTATTACTTTACAACCGCTAGCAATTGGCCGCGCTACTCAACTGGTTGCTGAAAGTTTCAACTGTGCCGCCGCGTCAGCGACACCGCTGGCAAATTTGCTCGTGGAAAAAACTGACGGAAATCCATTTTTTCTCAAACAAATGCTGAAGTATTTGCATCACAAAGGCTGGTTAAGATTTAACCCGCAGGCGGCTCATTGGCAGTGGGATATTAAACATATTGAACGGCAGGATATTTCGGAGAACGTTGTTGATTTGATGGTGAAGAGAATTCAAAGTTTGTCAACCTCAACTCAGCGAGTTTTGCAGTTAGCTGCTTGTATTGACAATCAGTTTAGTTTGGATCTGCTGTCGGTAGCCAGCGGACAATCTTGGACCCAAACAGCACAGGATTTGTGGGAAGCGCTGCAAGTGGGGTTGATTTTACCTGTAGGCAATACCTATCGGATACCGCAAGTATTTGAGCCCGAAGAGTTGGAGAAGTTGGGCAAAACGGCCCGACAGGTGTGCTACAAATTTATGCACGATCGCGTTCAGCAAGCTGCTTATGCCATGATTCCTGATGCAGAGAAAGCACCGGTTCATTTGGCGATCGGGCGTTTGTTATTGCACGGAAGCAGCAAAGCCCAACGACAAGAACGAATTTTTGATATTGTCAATCATTTGAATTTTGCTGGCGGGTTGATTTGCGAGTTGAGTCAACGCTATGAATTAGCTCAGTTAAACTTGCAGGCGGGCAAAACTGCGAAAGCTGCTTCTGCGTTTGAAACGGCGCTGAGTTTTTTTCAGTCGGGCTGCAATAGTTTGCCGCCACAAAGCTGGGAAGATAATTATGCGTTAACTTGGGCGCTGCATTTTGAATTGGGCGAAGCAGAATATTTGAATGGGGAAAATGACGCAGCTTTGGTAATTTTAGATGGGATTTTGCCGCAAACTAGGACATTGTTAGAACGGTGTCGGGTTAATGAGTTGAAAATGACTTGTCTGCGGATGAAAAATGATTTGCCTGCAGCTTATCGGTTAGGTATCGATACGCTGCAATTTTTGGGGATTGAGTTTGAAGCGTACCCGGATGATGAGTATTTGCTGCGGGAGTTGGCGAAGACGAAAAGGATGATTGGCGATCCTCTTCGAGGGCTTCGCCAACGCCCGATCGCCGATTTAGCAGATTTACCAGAGTTCACCGATCCGCTGCAACTCGCCGCCCACCGGATTTTGAAAGAACTTTTTCCAATTGCTTTCTTGACAAGTCGCAACGCTCAATTCTTGTGCGCCATGAAGTTGGTGCAGGCGACAATCGAGCACGGCAACTGCCGGATTTCTGCCTTTGGCTACATTTTGTATGCCTTTACTTTGATTGTTAAATATGGCGAAATTGAGCAGGGTTGCGAAGCTGGAGAACTGGGTCTAAATCTCTACGAACGCTGGGATGCTAAAGAGTTAGGCGCTTATATTTTGCTTGTGTGGGGGGCTTTGACTTTGCACCACATCAAATATATTGATGAGTCCAAGGTTTTTATCCTCAAAGCTTTTAATAGCGGTCTAGAGACAGGTGCTTATCAGTGGTCGGGATATGCTGCGGTTAATTATCTGTGGTTCAGCTTTTTTGGCAATGAATCGCTGCAAAAATCCGCCGATATTATAGATGAATATATTCCGGTTTTGGAGAAAAGAGACCGCAATATGCTAGCATATTTTTTCCTCAACAAACAGGCAATTTATCAACTTACTTGTCCTGCCGATACTGCGGAAAATCTCCCAAGTTTCATCGACGAACAATCGCTTTTAGAATTTGCTGAAGCCTCGGCAGATTTGACGACTTCTTTTATGGTTTATCTGTACAGACTAGCCCGGGCGAATTGGTTTGGCGAAGTCGATCGAGCATTAGAATATGCCAATATTGGTGCTAAATTTTTGGCAGGTGCTGTCGGGACTTTTCTGAGTCCGGTTTTTTGCTTCCACCGGGCTATAGCGCTGGCTGCGGCTTGTACAAATGCCAGCGAGGGCGATCGCGAAATCTACCTAGAACAGCTTAACATCAGCCTGGAAGAACTTCGAGAATTTGCCAAAAACTGCCCTGCGAATTACCAGCACAAATATTTAGCCATCCGGGCCCAAGCGGCGCGGTTGTCGGGACAAAACTATGAGGCGTCAGAATGCTACGATAGTGCGATCGCCCTCGCGATAGAAAACGGCTTCATTCAAGATGCTGCACTCGTTAACGAATTAGCAGCCAGATTTTATTTATCGCAAAATCGGCTCATTTTTGTCAAAAATTATCTCAACGATGCCCGAGTTTGCTACATCCAGTGGGGCGCCACAGCGAAAGTCCGTCAACTCGAACAATACTATAGCAATTTATTTCCAGAAGCTGTAGAGTCGCGGATTGCTGCAACTGTAACTGCGAGTACATCCAGTCATGCTAATATCTTGGATTTAGCAACGGTAATCAAAGCTTCTGGGGCAATTTACAGTGAAATTGTCTTAGAAAAATTGTTGAAAAAACTGCTCCACATTATCTTAGAAAATGCTGGCGCGCAGAAAGGCTGTATTATTTTAGAACGAGAGGGGCTGTTGTTTGTGGAAGTGTCGGATACTAACCAGCACGACTCAGCAACATTTCAGGAGTCTATGCGGGTTGAAAAGAGCTCAGATGTTCCTATTTCTCTAGTTAAGTATGTAGCGAGAACTCAGCAGCCGTTGGTGTTGAGCGATGCAAGTCGAGAAACAATTTACCAAGCGGATACTTACATTCAGAATTGCCAGCCAAAGTCGGTTTTATGCGCGCCGATTTTGTATCAAAGTAAGTTGATTGGCATTGTGTATTTAGAGAATAATCTGGCGGCGGGAGCTTTTACGCGCGATCGGCTGGAACTGTTGCAACTGTTAACGGCACAAGCGGCGATCGCCATTGAAAACGCCCGCCTCTACGCCCGGGAACAACACAAATCCCGCCAGTTGGCTGAATCTCTCGAAAGCCTGCAACAGTTCCAAGGCGAAGTCCTCCAAAAAGAACAGCAGTACCGCAGCATATTTGAGACGGTAGCAGACGGACTTTCGCTGATAGATTTGGATAGCGGTAAAGTCATCGCAGCTAACCCCGCACTCTGTCAAATTTTTGGCTATTCTCAGGAGGAGTTTGTGCATTTAAATCCGCCAGATTATATTCTCCCCGAGTATCTGCATTTATTCGCCGAATTCCAACAAACTGTCATAAAACGCCAAGAATTTAACTGTCAAGCTGTCATACAGAGAAAAGACGGTACGCTGTGCGATATTGAGATCAAATCGAACTTCTTTGAGTACGGCGGCAAACCCCACGCCCTGGTAATTAATCGCGATATTAGCGATCGCAAGCGCGCCGAAAAAGCTCTGCAAACATCGCAAGTTCAATTGAGACAAAAAGCTGAAGATTTAGAAGCAATACTCGTTCAACTGCAACAAACTCAGGCACAATTAGTTCAAACAGAAAAAATCTCGCAACTCGGACAACTGGTTGCTGGAGTTGCTCACGAAGTGAACAATCCCGTGAGCTTTATTTCTGGTAACTTGCATCATGCCAAAGACTATATTAGCGATTTGATAAGTTTAGTCCAGGTTTATCAAGACAACTTTCCCGAGCCGGGACAACAAGTTTTAGATGAAATAGAAGCGATTGAATTAGACTATTTAGTAGAAGATTTGCCGAAGATGATTGACTCGATGAGATTGGGAACAGAGCGCATCCGCGACATCATGCAATCTTTGCGAAATTACTCGCGTAGCGACGGGATTGAGAAAAAATCCGCAAATATTCACGAAGGAATTGATACCACATTAATGATTTTGTCGCACCGACTGAAAGCGTCGGGCGATCGACCGGCGATTAAAGTCATCAAAAACTACGGGGAATTGCCTAACATAGAATGCTATCCTGGGCAACTGAATCAGGTATTTATGAATTTGATAGCTAATGCGATCGATGCTCTGGAAGAATCTAATTTGGGTAAAACCTACAAACAGATTGAGAGCAATCCTAATGTGATTACAATTTCTACCTCAGCGGACAATAGCAGCGGAAAACAAATAAATCGTACAGTAAAAATTAGGATATCTGACAATGGAATTGGAATGTCAAAACACATCAAAGAAAAATTGTTTACGCCATTCTTCACAACTAAAGCTGAAGGCAAAGGAACCGGATTGGGACTGCCAATTTGCCACGATATAGTCACAAAAAAACACCGGGGAAGTTTAGAATGTTTTTCCTCGCCGGGAAGGGGAACCGAATTTGCGATCGCCCTTCCCGTGCGCAGCATTTAAACAACTTAAACTAATTATGTAGGGTGCGCACTGCGCACCGAACCCAACTTAGTGCGGTAACTTGCTGAGCCCGTACCAAGTTTTAGCGCCGACAATTCCATCTTGCGGTAAATTCTTGCTGAGTTGGAACTGGCGCACTGCTACATCTGTCATCGTCCCAAAAAAGCCGTCAATCATACCGAAATAGTATCCATTGATTTTCAAGACATTCTGAACAATTTTCACTGCATTACCAGAACTGCCATTCATCAAGATGGGCATATTCACAGGTGCACCAGAGTACAGTGCTTGCCAAGTTATAGAAGCGACAATCCCATCTTCAGTTAAAAAGACGCGGTGTTGATAGCCTTTGACTGCTTTTTGAACTTGGACGGCGAAGATACCGTCCATCGCGCCAGAATAATATCCCCAATGATATAGAAGCTGTTGTAGTTCCTTGACAGCTTGACCTGTTGAACCCATTTGTAAAGTGGGTTTGTTCAGTCCAGTGGTTTGAGCAACTGCAACAGTTGATTCAGCAGCAGTAGCAGTGGCGATAGCGACAGTTTCATTGTTCGTGCTTCTTTCTTCGGTGTACATAATGTGATTCCTCTTCAGGTTTAAGTTGTGGTGTTTGATATTTCAGGTATAACTGGTGGGATTTCTGACTGCACAGTCACTTTTTCGAGTGTCACTCATTTGAGTTAGCCGTCATGTGTTCGATCGTTCGGAATACCAGTCCTCAGATTTTTATGAGGACTGAAGTCCGAACGATCGAACCAACTGGTAAGGTGCTTGTGGGGGGCAGAACCCAACTTAGTGGGGTAACTTGCTGAGGGCGTGCCAAGTTTTATAGCCGACAATTCCATCTTGCGGTAAACCCTTGCTGAGTTGGAAATAGCGCACTGCTACATCTGTCATCGTCCCAAAATATCCGTCAATAAAACCGAAATAGTATCCATTCAATTTCAGGACATTCTGAACAATTTTCACTGCATTACCAGAACTGCCATTCATCAGAGTCGGCATATTCACAGGTGCACCAGAGTACAGTGCTTGCCAAGTTATAGAACCGACAATCCCATCTTCAATTAAGAAGACGCGGTGTTGATAGCCTTTGACTGCTTTTTGAACTTGGACGCCGAAGATACCGTCAATCGGGCCGAAATAATATCCCCAATGAGCTAGGAGAGTTTCTAGTTCTTTGACAGCTTGACCTGTTGAACCCATTTGTAACGTGGGTTTGTTGAGTCCAGTTGTCAGACCAACTGCAAGATTTGATTGAGCTGTAGTATCGGCGGCGGCGATCGCCATTGTTTCATTGTTCGTGCTTCTTTCTTCGGTGTACATAATGTGATTCCTGTCAATATTTAAGTTGTGGTCTTTGATATTTCAGGTATAACTGGTGCGATTGATGGCTTCACAGTCACTTTTTCGAGTGTCACTCATTTCAGTGTCACTCGAAAAAGTGACAAACCACACAAATGGGTTCGATCGTTCGGAATGCAAGTGCTGATAAAAATTAGAGGACTGAAGTCCTCACGATCAAACCAAACAAATGGGTTCGATCGTTCGGAATGCAAGTCCTGATAAAAATCAGAGGACTGAAGTCCTCACGATCGAACCAATGGGTAAGCATGACAGCGAGGGGGACGATCGCACTCAAAATTCTCGCAATGTAGGAATTAAATACTGTGTCAAAGTAAAGGCATCTACTCCTAATTCCGTCCGTTCTTTGGCTGCCGCGATTCCGGCTCGAGCGTGCCACCACGCTGCTGTTGCTGCAACTGATTCGGGGGGGGATTTGCGGGCGATCGCACTTGCTAACAGTCCCCCTAACAAGCCTGTGAGAACGTCGCCGCTGCCGCCTCTGGCGAGGGCTGGGGTGCTTTCGGGATTGAGATAGGTGATGGTACGTGAAGCGTAGCTATCCCGTAGGGAATCGCCCTCATCCTTCCAACTTATGCAAACTCTGGCTCCTTTGAGCAATACCGTTGCACCGCAAAGCTGCGCCGCTGCTTGAGTTGCGGCAATTCGATCGCCCGTTGCGCCGGCTAATTCGGGAAACAAACGCTTGAATTCGCCCGGATGAGGGGTGATAATTGTCAGTGCACAGCGTTCGGACAAAATCGGGACTGTGCCGAGTTGAGCGAGGATATTTAAACCGTCGGCATCGAGAACTAAAGGTCGATCGCTCTCCAGTACAGATTCTACAGCTATTGCCGCTTCCAATGTCAGACCTGGCCCTGCGGCGATCGCATCGTAGGCGCTCAAATCAACTGCTACCGGCAACTCCCTAATTGCACCGCTTTGAGTTTCGGGACATCCTATAACTAAAGCCTCTGGCAAATGACTGCTCAACATCGGTTTAATCGACTCAGGAACAGCAATTGACAGCATTCCGACTCCGCTGGCTCTTGCTCCCAATGCTGACAAAATTGCCGCTCCGCTGTAGCGGCCCGAACCTGCAATAATTAGTAAGTTACCGTTAGTGTATTTGTGCGAAATTGGCGAGCGGGGCAAAGGCAAATGCTGAATGACCGATGCTTTTGTAATGCGTTGTATTGCTGGCGGCTCGCCCAATACCGCTGCAATATCTGCGACGGGAATATCAAAATCAATTAATTCTGACGTACCGATATATTCTAACGCTCTGTCTTGCAGAAATGCCATTTTCCACAAACCCAAACACAATGTATGTTTTGCCCGGATTGCCGTCCCCAAAACTGCTCCGCTATCTGTATGAATTCCCGAGGGAATGTCTATACTAAAAATGGGTATATTTAAATTATTGATTTCATTAATCGCGGCGGCTGTGGAGTTAATAATTTCTCGTTCCAAGCCAAACCCAAATAAACCATCAATCAGCCAATCGCAGTTGTTCAGCGATTCAACTTTGTCAACAAATGGAATATTTAAAGAACGCGCATAATCAGCGTGACTTTTTGTAAGTTCTTTAAGTTGAGAAAACGGGCAGTAAATAACTACTGGGAATCCTTGAAAGTGCAATTCGCGGGCCACAACTAAAGCATCGCCGCCGTTATGTCCCGGCCCAACCAACACTCCGATAACTGCCAAGTGAAAATTAACAATATCTTTCCCGAATCCCCTTTTCCTTCTATCTGTTAAATCCGTTACATCCGTTATAGAATCCGTTGCCGAACCTCCCTCTGCCTTCAAAAGCTCCTGAATGCGTTTGGCAATCAGTCCGGCGACTTTTTCCATTAAAGCTGCTACGGGCATTCCAGCGGCAAAGATTCTGGTTTCTATTTGCCGCATTTGGGCGGCGGTGACAACAAATTTTTGAATAGTCATAAGTAGAAGGAAGAAGGAAGAAGGAAGAAGGAAGTCGGAAGAAAAGATACACAGCAAGCCTTGGAGCGATCTGGATTTGAGGCTTAATTAGGTGGATTTACTTATTAGTGCTAAAATTTCAGCTAACAGCAGCAGTAGCAAATTGTAGTATTTTTGTGGTATAATCAATTAGCTCGATCGAACGAAGTAACAGTAAAATAGCAATTTCTCCGAATCATGAACAAGATTGTCGTAGGCCTCTCCGGCGGGGTCGATAGTTCCGCAGCAGCCGCAATTTTACACCATCAAGGCTATGAAGTGGTGGGTTTAACGCTGTGGTTGATGAAGGGCAAAGGTCAGTGCTGCTCTGAGGGAATGGTCGATGCTGCTAAAATTTGCGAAAATTTGGGCGTTCCCCACCACATTGTTGACAGCCGCGAGGTCTTTCAGGCAAGTATTGTCGATTATTTGGTGGACGGCTACAGTGCAGGAGTTACGCCTCTGCCTTGTTCGCAGTGCAATAAAACTGTGAAGTTCGGGCCGATGCTCGAGTATGCTCGCGAAGAACTGGGTATTGAAAAGATTGCTACGGGGCACTACGCTCGCATTACTTATGATACTGCTACAGGTCGCTATCAGTTGCTGCGGGCGATCGACCCTGCGAAAGATCAGTCTTATTTCTTGTACGATTTAACACAGGATTTGCTGGCGGGTACGGAGTTTCCCTTGGGGGAAATTACCAAGACAGAAACTCGCAGAATTGCGGCGGAATTTGGCTTGAGCACTGCTGATAAGCCGGAAAGTCAGGATTTGTGCTTGGTGGAAAGTAACGGTTCGATGCGGGCTTTTCTGGACAAGTACATCGCGCCGCAAAAGGGTGACATTGTGGACAAAGCAGGGCGGGTGCTCGGACAGCACGACGGCGTGCACCACTACACCATCGGCCAGCGGAAGGGACTCGGGATTGCTGCACCGGAACCGCTGTATGTGATTGAACTCGATGCTGCTGGAAATCGGGTAATTGTGGGCGATCGCCAGTTGGCGGTAGAATCTGAGTGTACGGTGCAGAAAGTAAATTGGGTTTCTGTGGCGGAACCGGCGGCTCCGATTCGGGCTTCCGTGCAGATTCGCTATCGATCGCAACCCGTCCCCGCTACAATTATTCCTGTCGAACCATCCGAAGCAGAGGAAAAAGCCAGCGGTACAAGAGTCAAGGTGATTTTTGACGAACCGCAGTTGAGCATTACCCCCGGACAAGCCGCTGTTTGGTATGACTCAGACGTGCTGTTGGGCGGCGGCATCATTGAAAGAAAACAACTCCCAAGATAAGATAAGACGGCGGTTTCAACCGCCCGCCCTCCTCATCCTTTCTTTTCCAAGCGCCACACATTCCCCCTAGCATTGGTGCGGTAAACCCAAGTTTGACGGCCGTCAGAAACCACAACCCGCCAACCTTCAACAATCATTTGGCCGCAAATTTCATCAGATTTCGCGATTCCCAAACAAGTATTCGGCCAACTTTGCCGGCTCGATTCAGTGACTTTCAACTTGTCAGCAGCAATCCCAGTTTGGCGCGACAAGTCTTGGCGAACTGCTGCTGCTACGGTTGCGGGCAATTGGTTCGGGGGATTTTGGCGCGTACCCTCGGCCAAATTTCCAGGTTCGGAAGTTAGACTATTTAGTGCCAATCCAGAATAGCTAATTTTTTTGGACACCGCCGTTTGCTGTTCTTGGCTTTCCAACTGAGCGAGGGAATGTTTGAGGGCGCCCGCGTTAGCCGCAGCGGTGTGTATTAGCGCCGGATACATTTCCCAGGCGAGAATTCCTGTCAGCACCAAAGCCAAGATTAAAGGATTGGGCTGCTTTTCGGCTCGGTTTTGATTGTTTTGAGAGTTATTTTCGGAGATTGGTTTCATCATACGCTCTCTTCCTCACTTTACACTCTGGCGCGATCGCTCTGGATCGCTCAAATGCAGATACTTATTTAGACACTGCTGCTGGTGCTGTTTGTTCCTTTGTGCAGAACCGACTTGATTGCTAGTGCGGCACAAGTATTTTATACTCGCTGCGGGCACTTGTGTTTCCGGAAACTTGCACTATCCAGTTATTACTTAATTTTTAGTCTTAGTGTCGGAGTATTGATAAAAATTTATGCCTGCGTAAATCTTCTGAAAAAAAGCTGATTCTGGCGGAGCATCTCAGTATAAATGACTATTCATCGTGCCAAAACAGAAGAAGGTGTTTTAGACTGCGGGAGGCGAGCTGAGCCAGTGAGATCGAATGGCTGCTGCACAATCTGTTGCAACAGGACGGGAACGTATTATAAATTAAGCAAGCTATCGCTGATAAATTATAGCATTCAGGTTTTCAAGAGCAATTCCAAAAATACTTTAGTAGCGATCGCTACTTTTTTAGTAAAATATTGTTGAAATGTATCAATTATGAACAGAAAATCCCTCGGAATCCATTTAATGAATCGCCTGAGCTATCCTCAAAAATTCACCTCGATCGGTTTTCTATTTGCGATGCCCTTAACTTTGGTCATGTACTTGCTGATTTCCGAAATTAACAGCAGGGTTGATTTTGCCCAAAAAGAAATCTACGGTAATGAATACCTGCGGCCGCTGCGACAGTTGAGGGAACACATACCGAAACTTCAACAGTTAAATTATCAGGGTTTAAATCCCAATTTAAGCAATCCAGATCCTCGGGCTAATTTAGAAGCTAAGATAGACGCGAACTTTGAATCTCTGGCCAATATCGATCGCCAGTCAGGACAAATTTTAGTTTCTACAGAAAAGTTTAATAACATTTATCAAACTTGGCAAAATTTTAAACTTCGCCGCAGCCAGTGGAGTATAGAAACTTACGATGTTGTCTATCAAAAATTAGCATCTGACATTAATAGATTGAGCGCTCGCGTCGGCGATACTTCCAATCTAATATTAGACCCCGATTTAGATACCTATTATTTGATGGATGCTACTTTGCTGAAGCTTCCCGAAATGCAAAAAATCTTGTCAGAGATTAGGCTAATTTCTCAAAAAAGTAGCGCGCGTTCCGATGCCACACCTGAAGAAAGAGCGAAACTGATTACCTTGGCGGGCAAATTGAGAGAAATTAATCAGGATTTAGCAATCAATATGGAGGTAGGATTTAACAATAATCCTCACGGGAATCTGATCCCGAAATTAAGCGAGCATTTGACAAAATTTAACTCGGTAGTAGAGCAGCTAACTGGGCAAATAGATAAACTGATTTATCCCACAGCCTTAGTGGAATATTATGCCTATCTCGATGCGAGCGATCGAGTTCTGAATTCGAGTTTTGAACTGTGGGACGAGAGTGTCAATGAATTAGACTTTCTCCTGCAAAAACGAATTAAGAGTTTTGCGCTTAAAAAGCGCCTAATTGCTATTTTTGTTTTAATAATTTTAGCGTTAGTTATTTATTTATTTGTCTCTTTCTACAGAGCCGTTATGCAAACTGTATTTGTGCTTGAGGAAGCGTCAAAAAAGATGGCTGGTGGCAATCTAGACCACAAAATTATTTTGGATAACAGAGATGAACTAGGGCAAGTTGTGGGTGCGTTTAACAATATTGCCGATGCCTTAGTTATGGCAAATCAAGAAATTACTGTTCTCAACGATCGCCTAAAAGCAGAAAATATGCGGATGAGTGCCGAACTAGAGGTTACTCGCAAGATTCAGCAAATGCTGCTGCCGAAAGACCGAGAACTGAAGGAAGTTATCGGCTTAGATATTGCCGGATTTATGGAAGCTGCTGATGAAGTAGGCGGCGACTATTACGACGTACTCCAGCACGAAGGTAGAGTTAAAATTGGTATTGGCGACGTGACGGGACACGGATTGGAGAGCGGGGTTTTAATGATTATGGTTCAAACGGCAGTGCGAACTTTGCTCGCCTACGACGAACCAGATCCGGTGAAATTTTTAAGCGCTATTAACAGTGCAATTTACGATAACGTGCAGCGGATGAAATGCGAGAAAAACGCCAGCCTTGCTTTGCTAGACTATCAGGAGGGAATGCTGAAGTTGAGCGGCCAGCACGAAGAAATGATTGTCGTGCGGTGTAACGGTTCTGTCGAGCGGTTTGATACGATCGATTTGGGTTTCCCGATCGGGCTGGATGCAGATATTGCTGATTTTGTTGCTGAAACTATTGTGCAGTTGCATTCAGGAGATGTGGTGGTGCTGTATACTGACGGGATTACCGAAGCAGAAAATATGGATAAAGTGCTTTACGGTTTAGAGAGGTTAATTGAGGTAATACAGATTAATTGGCAGCGAACGGCCGCTGAAATTAGGCACGCTGTAATTAAGGACGTGCGATCGCATATCGGCGAACAAAAAGTTTTTGATGACATCACATTGCTGGTGCTAAAACAAAAATAGGGAATTGGGAATTGGGCTTCCCAGGGCGAAGCGGAGGGATGGGCTCGCGCAGGCCTTCCCAGGTCATGGGCCTTCCCAGGTCGTTGGGCATTGGTAGCAACTCGCCAATAACTAATAACCAATAACTAATAACCAATAACAACAGTCAACAGTCAACAGTCAACAGTCAACAGTCAATCAACAAATAACAACTAACAAACAACAAATAAGATGATTCAAACCTTCGGCGATTTCATAGAGTCCACTCCCAGCCACGAATACTTAATAATTGGATTTTCCCCGAGTTCGATTCCCCTCAAGCAGCGGTGGCGAAACAACGGTTTGTCGGCGGATTTTCTGGCTGACTACTTGACGACTTTTTTTCCGGGAAACGAAGACGACCCCTCGACAATTGACAGACAAGCTGAAATTAAAAGCGCTGTTAGCTACATTGCTAACGAGTTATTAGAGAATGCAATGAAGTTTAATGATGAAACCTCGGAGTTCCCGATCGACATTAAACTGGAATTAAAGAGCGACGGACTGATTTTCTCAGTTGCTAACACCATCCCGGAGCAAGCTGTGGGCAAGTTTCAGGCTTACATTCACCAGTTGCTGGCGGGAGACCCTAGCGAGCTGTACATTCAACAGTTGGAAAAAAATGCTGCTGACGAAAGCTGTACCGATTCTGGATTGGGTTTGCTGACGATGCTGAGCGATTATAGCGCTAAAATAGGCTGGAAGTTCCAGACCGTGCAAAAAGACCCGGAAGTAATTACGGTGACAACTATGGTGCAATTAAGAGTATAAGCCGGGCGCGGCGATCGATAATATATAAGGGACTTTTTTGGGCTGCAATGGAAATTAAGACAGAAGATTACCGGATCTGTTACGATCCATCAACGGCAACAGTGAGTTTTGTTGGCTCTCTAAGGCTGAGCGGGCCTGAAGACTACGCGCCGATAGTGCAGTTGCTGGGCGAGGTTGCCGATATGGAACTGGCGAAAATAACCCTTAATTTGCAGCAGTTAGAATTTTTGAACAGTTCAGGCATCAATATGCTGTCGAAGTTTATTATTGAGGTGCGCAAAAAAGCCCGGGTGCAAATGGCGGTACAAGGCTCTCAACGTATAGCTTGGCAAGGTAAATCTTTGAAAAATTTTCAGCGCCTGATGCCTGGTTTGCAGTTGGAATTAGTATAGACACATGATGAGTTTTAGGGTATGGGCTGTTGACCAATTTTCTGTTAGTCGAGGCGCAAATTCTCGGGTTATGCTGGAAGAACAACCATCTAGAGAACAGCTACTTTTAGAGATAGAAAGATTGCGCCAGCAAGTGGAAGACTTGAAGGAGGAAAAAGCGGATCTGGAAATTTTGCTGGAAAATACTGCGGAACATTCCGATACGGTGGAAAGTGAGTTGCGCTATCGGGCATTGGAGGCGGTGCGGGAAGGGGAAGCCAAGCTGGTTAAATTTCTGGAAGCGATTCCGGTAGGCGTGGCCGTGCTCGATTCTCAAGGTAGACCTTACTACGTCAATCACGCCGGAGAGCAGTTACTCGGCAAAGGGGTTTTGCCGTTAAATTCTGTTGAGGATTTGTCAAAAAGTTATCAATTTTATATCGCGGGAACTGATATTATTTACCCTTCCGAGAATTTGCCTCTCGTCCGAGCTTTGACGGGAGAAAGTTCGAGTGCTGACGATCTGGAAATTCATAAACCCGACAAGAAAATTCCCCTTGAGACTTGGGGGACGCCAATTTTTGACGGTGGGAAAGTTGCTTTTGCGATCGCAGTTTTTCAAGATGTCACGGAACGCAAACAAGCTGAAGCCGACCGCCAAAAATTTATTAAGCAACTATTTGAAGTCAATCAAAATTTGGAAAAATCCCTGGATGCCGAATCAGAATTAACAGATTCTTACGGGCGATTTGTGCCGCATCAATTTCTAAATTTATTGGGATCTGAAAGTATTATCGATGTCAATTTAGGCGACCAAGTGCAGGAGGAAATGTCGGTGCTGTTTGCGGATATCCGCGACTTCACGACGCTTTCGGAAACTATGACGCCGCAAGAAAATTTTAGTTTTATCAATGCTTACCTGTCGCGGATGGAGCCGGCTATTACTAGGAATCACGGATTTATTGACAAATACATCGGCGATGCAATTATGGCTTTGTTTAGCGACTGTGCAGATGATGCAGTGAAAGCGGGTATTGCGATGCTAAATATTCTGACTGATTACAATGAATATCGTCTAAGAGTTGGCTACATCCCAATTCAAATTGGCATTGGCATCAATTCTGGTTCTTTGATGCTGGGGACAGTTGGTGGCAAAAGCCGAATGGACAGCACTGTGATTAGTGATGCTGTTAATTTGGCATCTCGGATTGAAGGATTGACCAAAGAATACGGCGTTCCTCTGTTAATTTCTCAGCAGACTTTGGAACGGTTGCGAAATCCCGATGATTATGCTATTCGGGTTGTGGATAAAGTACAGGTAAAAGGAAAATCTCAATATGTCATAGTCTATGAGGTATTTGATGCCGATCCGCCGTCCATGCGATCGGCTAAGCTAGCAAATTTGCCCGTATATAATGAAGCGATGTCACTGTGCGATCGCCAGGAGTTCCGAGAAGCGGGAAAATTGTTTGAAGAGTGTTTGCGGACAAATCCGAGCGATAGGGTAGCTCGCATTTACCTGAAACGCTGTCGGGATTGGCGCTCGCTCCTCAAGGGAATTTAGAGTCAGTTGACAGTTGACCTGTGACCGTTGACATTAGTCAGCTTTAGAGGTTTCGCGACAGAGGATTTACCAAGAAACCGGGTTTATAGTCTAAAAGCCTGTAAGTTCTGATAATATAATAACTAATTTGGAGCGTTAAGAAAAGACGATGGGAATCAACAAGCGGCAGCCGAGAATATCTATAAAACCTTCAGTAATTAAAGTTATAGCTCTGTTCTGCCTGTGCTGCTTGTTAACTGCAAGCTGCGGACAGGGGGCCTCTCGATCGCCAAATTCGGCCAACAATGGCAACAACGATCGCGTCACTATTGGCACAACCTTGAAATTGCGGACGATCGACCCCGCCGACGCTTACGAAACTCTATCAGGGCAAGTGCTGCAAAATTTGGGCGACACTCTCTACACTTACAAGTCGGGAACTACTGAATTAATCCCCCACTTAGCGACAGCAATGCCAAAAGTTAGCAAAGACGGATTGACATATACAATTCCCTTGCGTCAAGGCGTTATTTTTCACGACGACACACCGTTTAACGCCGCAGCGATGGAATTTTCCTTGCAGCGGTTTATCAAAAATGGCGGCCGTCCGGCTTTCTTGTTGAGCGATGCAGTAGAATCGGTGAAAGCGACGGGCGAATACGAATTAACTTTTCAACTCAAAAAGCCTTTTGCTGCTTTTCCTTCCCTGTTGACATTTGGCGGTATTTGTGCGGTTTCTCCGAAAGCTTACGAGATTGGAGACGGTAAATTTAAACCGGATACGTTTGTGGGAACTGGACGCTACAAACTGGCGAAGTACGGCAGCGATTCTCTGAAGTTTGAGACATTTGACAAGTATTGGGGGGAAAAACCAGTTAATAAAGGAATTGACCTTTTGCTGCTTTCTAGTTCGTCAAATTTGTTTAATACTTTTCGGACAGGTGCGATCGATGTAGCTTATTTATCCCTCGATGCAGACCAAGTTCGCAGCTTGGATGAGGGAGCGAAAAAAGGGAAATGGCAGGAAATTGCGGGGGAGAGCAGTACAGTTAGTTATATGACGCTGAATCTCAAGTCTCAACCGCTGGACAAGTTAGAGGTGAGACAGGCGATCGCGGCGGCGATGGATCGGCCGCTGATTAACGATCGCGTACTGCGGGGACAAGCGCAGCCGCTTTACACTCTGATTCCCACAACCTTCGACGTTAACAAACCCGTTTTTAAAGAAATGTACGGCGACGCGAACATGGCAAAAGCTAAGGAATTGTTAACAAAAGCGGGATATTCGGTCGCGAATCCGTTTATTCTGCAAATTTGGCATCCTACTGGTTCCACAAAACGGGCTTTAGTGGCGAGCACGATCAAAGCTTTAGCCCAACTCAAAATGGACGGGATCATGCAGGTAGAAGTTAACAGCGTCGAATCTCCGACTTTGTTTCAAAATATAGAGAAGGGGATTTATCCTGCGGTGCTAGTCGATTGGTACGCCGACTTTTTCGACGCTGACAATTACATTCAGCCGTTTTTAGATTGTGCCACAGGTTCGGCGGCCAGCGGGTGCGAAAAGGGTGCAAGTCAGGGTCAGGGTTCGTTTTATTATAGCGATCGGGTAAATCAACTGATCGCCAAGCAGCGAAAAGAAGCAAACCCTCAAATCCGCAAAGCTTTGTTTGCCGAAATTCAGGACATACTAGGTCAAGATGTACCTTTCATCCCTCTTTGGCAGGATAAGGACTATACTTTTGCTCTGAATAACATCACCGGCGTCCGTCTAGAACCGACGCAATCCTTCCCCTTTTGGTTCCTGAAAAAGCAATAATTGTTTACAAGAAATTTGGTGAGTTGAAACGTCCATAATTTTATCATCTTTTGTGCACAACAGGGTGATGATTGTCACAGTTTATCGAAGAGACCGATCACCCCCCTCTCTCCAAAAATGTTGGATATTATTAGAGAGAGAGATATCGCTGAGGGTGAGTATATGAAATTTGGAATTTTAACAACAACAGGGCTGCTAATTGCGATCGGTTTTGCTTCTGGAGTCAAAGCAGAAAACGTATCACAAGTCAAGCAACTATTAGAAACTAAAAATTGCAGCAAATGTGACTTGACAGGAGCGCAGCTTTCTGGTATAAATCTTAGCGGTGCGAATTTGAGCGGTGCGAATTTGAGCGGTGCAAATTTGAACGGCGCTAACCTCAACGAAGCCAAATTGAACGAAGTAAATCTGACACAAGCTAAATTGCAAGGTGCGAGCCTAATTGGGGCTAAAATGCACGGTGCAAATTTGGAGGGTGCTGATTTGACTCGCGCTAACTTGAGTCTGGCTGGTTTAGTGATTGCCAGTTTGAAAAATACCAACCTCACCAGCGCTAATTTAGTGGGCGCTAATTTAGAAAGTGCTAATTTGGCAGGTGCGAACCTGAGAAATGCTCGCCAGTCTGTATCGAATCTAGCGAATGTCAGCCTCCGGGGTGGCAGTTTGTCGGGAATAGATGTGCTGGGGGTTAACTTGCGGGATGCAAATTTGACCGGTGCAAATTTGACTGGTGCTAATTTGAACGGTTCGGACTTGACTGGTGCTAATCTAAAGGATGCTAATATGGCAAACGTAGATTTGAAAAACGCTGCTTTGCCGTAGGACGATCGCCAATTGCTATATCAGACTCTCGTGTTTAACAAGCTTAATATAATTATCTAGGGGCAATTTCTTAATTGCCCCTATAATTTTAATTGCCTTCATTCAGTTGACAGTTGACCGCTTGACAGTTGACCGCTTGACAGCTTTCCAGGTTGACAGTTGACCGCTTGAGGGCTACCTCTACCTAGAAGGAAGAGGATGAGATTAATGAATCGTCTTCTTTTAATTTCTCCCGGGGCTTGGGGCTTTAAACCAATTCTTTCTGGTAATTTTACTTTTCCGTTAAGTTTGGGATGAGAGAGGACTGAAGTCCTCACTACGAACCTAATTAGAATTATTTAACCGGACTCGATATCAATCTTCGTCGTCAGCGTCTTGCGCGAAACGGATAATGTCATCATCTCCGAGATATTCGCCATTTTGGATTTCAATCATCACCAGGGGAATAACACCTGGGTTTTCCACGCGGTGAGCCGTGTTCATGGGAACATAGGTTGACTGTTTCTGCATGAGAATCGTCTCTTTATCGTCGCAGATAACTTTAGCGGTTCCGGAGACGACAACCCAGTGCTCGCTGCGGTGATAGTGCATTTGGGTGCTGATGTGGTGTCCGGGTTTGACTTCGATGCGATTGATCTTGTAACGATCACCCGCGTCTATGACTGTAACTTTACCCCAAAACCGGGTTTGCGTGCGATCGTCCGTTTTTTCGATTGTGTCCACTGTTTCCACCATGCTGTTGATCTCGCTAACGGTGTCTGTAAAAATATCTGTAGTTGAAAGTATATCAGAACGTAAGTGCGATCCTCTTCGAGGGCTTCGCTAACGGGCTTTGGCTTAAGTTTTTCTCTCCTAATCCAGCTTTATGAAATTAATCGCCACTCGCGAGCATCCACAAACTGATCCAAATGCCCCATATTTGTTGTCGCAATTACAACCTCATTCCCCTCATTTGCTTGCAATATTGCTTGAGCCGCCAGAATCACATCACCGTCAAGTGAATTGGGATCTGCAGTTGGCCTTCCCCTCAGTCGTGCATCCGCCCACAACTGAGCCGCGAGAAGCATTGCGTCTGTAGAAATAGGAAGGTATTGAATGAGAGTTTTGAGTAAATCAAGCTGTCGGATACCGGCCACCTTACCAGCACGAATTAACTCGCGTCGCACCTCATAGTCAGCAAGTTCAGGCAGTACAGGTTTGTAGCCCCTCAACGGTAAAGAGTCCAGCCAAAGTTGGCACTCTAAAGTTAGGGGCGTGGATCTGGGATTTGTTACCATTCCGAGAGGGCCTGAATCCAGTAAAACTATTCTGCTCATAGATCTAGTTTATTAGATAGAAACACCACCTTCATCTAAAGCCTTACTGAGAATTTCCCAGGTTTCTTTTTGCTCCTGTTCGTCTCCCTCTTCTCGCCATAACCTCAGCGTTTCGCTCAAAGCTTTCTGCCTTGCTGCATCCACAACTGGATCGGGGTTTTTCAGATCGTGCTTAACTTTTTCCCAAGCATCTACTGGTTCGGCTTTAATCATCACACTTTCGCGAAACAGGCGAATAATCTCTAGTAAATTCGGCCAATATGCTTGAGGAATTTTATCAATCTCTAAAACGAGCCATTCCATAGACGCTTTGGGCCCTGAAACAGAGCTAGCAGGAGGAGATTCGCTTTCTTTCTCCGCTACAGAAATAGCTGCGGATGCTTCCGGGGATGAAACAGAGCTAGCTGGCGGGAGTTCGCTTTCTTTTACTTGTTCAGACATAATCATCTCCTTAGTATCACTTACTCTTTAGTTTAGCAAAATAGTCTATGTTGAAATTTGTTACTCGTCACAACTTGAACTTTACGAGATTAATCGCCATTCACGAGCATCCACAAACTGAGACAAATGCCCCACATTTGTTGTAGCAATTACCACCTCATTCCCTGCATTTGCCTCCAATATTGCTTGAGCAGCCAGAATCACATCGCCGTCAAGTGCATTGGGTTCTGCTGTCGGCCTTCCTCTCTTTCGTGCATCCGCCCACAACTGAGCAGCTAGAAGCATTACCTCCGTAGTCAAAGGACGGTAGGGGATTTGCGATTTAAGTTCATCAAGTCGTCTAATACCTGCCGCCTTACCTGCACGAATTAATTCGCGCCTTACCTCATAGTCAGCAATTTCACGAAGCATTACAATATAACCTTTAAGTGGCAAAGATTGCAGCCAGAGCTTACCCTCTTGATATAAAGGAGAGGCGGCTTTGGGATTTGTAACAATTCCTAAAGGCCCAGAATCTAACAAAACTATTTTGCTCATGGACTATATATGCACCGGGTTTTCTTCTAGTGCCTTGCGGAGAACTTCAGCAGTTTCTGTTTGTTCCTGTTCATCTCCATCGTCTACCCAAGACTGTAGCAGCTTGCTCAGAGCTTCGTGCTGCTGTACAGGATCGATAGTTTCTGGTTGTTCATCCTTATCATCATCATCTTCTTCTTCTCGCCACGATCGCAATAATTCGATCGCAGGTTGATTTCTTTTGATCCTTTCCTCCTTAGACAGTTTAGTAAAATCTACGTTTTCAGGTGTCTCGGCGGGTTCCGATAATCCGGGCTTAACCGTCACAGTTTCCAGAAATAACCGCATCATTTTAAGCAAATTCGGCCAATATTCTCTCGGAGTTTGCTGAATTACACTGAGAAATTCTACCATTTCATTGCCAATGCGAGGTTCGGGCGCTGAAGTTGCTGTCGCTGGACTTTCACCGATCAAAGCTTGTTCAGACATAATCACTTTTCTCCTTTCTCGGATATTTGAAGTGCGGCCCGGGGCGGGTTTATCGATATCCTGAATGTGAAGCCAGAGATTGTTGGTGAACCCGCCCCTACTCATATTGTAAACAAAAGGCGGGGGATGATTCATCCAAATTCGGGGATTTTTTTGAACCGCAGATGTCAGCGGATGAACACAGATGTACGCAGATAAAATTAATTCATCTGCGTACATCAGCGTTTATCTGCGGTTCAAAATAACCATCTCACTAAGCTTCGCTCATATTACCAAAAAGAATTGGTTTAAAGCCGGCTTGAGCGGGAGAAATTAAAATCCGACTATTCATTACTCCAATCCTCGGACTTCAAGGTAGAGATCGCCCTCAAGCGGTCAACTGTCAACTGTCAACTGTCAACTGTCAACTGTCAACTGTCAACTGAATTAATTGCTCAACACACCATCGGGAATTCCCAAAATATCCTCAATCCGAGGCATATCTTCCAAAGCAATCACTCGCCCTTCATCCTCAAAACCAGCAATCCGATCGAAATTCAAATACCGATACAAATCGTCAGCAAAAGGATTGATTTTCTTCGCGACAATCTCCTGGTATTCTTCGACTGTGGGAATGCTCCCCAACAGCGAACAAACAGCGGCTAATTCGGCTGAACCGAGATAAACTTGTGCGTCTTTGCCCATGCGGTTGTTAAAGTTGCGAGTCGAAGTTGAAAACACCGTCGTCGCATCTTTAACCCGCGCTTGATTTCCCATACAAAGACTGCATCCCGGCATTTCTGTGCGCGCTCCAGCGGCTCCAAAAATGCTGTAATAACCTTCTTCTTTCAGTTGCTGTTCGTCCATGCGAGTTGGCGGACAAATCCACAGGCGAGTTTTCACTTCTCCCGCACCTTCCAACACCTTCGCAGTGGCGCGGTAGTGACCGATATTTGTCATGCAAGAACCGACAAATACTTCGTCAACCCGATCGCCCGCAACCTCACTCAACAGCTTGACATTATCCGGGTCATTCGGCGCAGCCACAATCGGTTCAGTAATCTCGTTGAGATCGATTTCGATGATTTCAACGTACTCCGCATCAGCATCAGCTTCTAGCAGCACCGGATTCGCCAGCCATTCCTCCATCTTCGCCACCCGGCGCATCATCGTCCGCGCATCTTCATAGCCCCGCGCCACCATGTTTTTCAGCAGCGCGACGTTAGAACGAATGTACTCAGAAACAGTCTCCACGCTCAATTTAATCGTGCATCCGGCGCAAGAACGCTCGGCCGAGGCATCGGTCAATTCAAAAGCCTGCTCGACCTTCAAATCCGGCAAACCTTCAATCTCCATAATCCGCCCAGAAAAGACATTCTTCTTATTCTGTTTCGAGACTGTTAGCAAACCTTTTTGAATTGCCACATAGGGAATTGCATTCACAACATCCCGCAGCGTTACTCCCGGCTGCAATTCGCCTTTGAACCGGACTAAGACCGATTCCGGCATATCCAAAGGCATGACGCCCAAAGCAGCAGCAAAAGCTACTAATCCCGAACCCGCAGGAAAGGAAATTCCTAAAGGAAAACGAGTGTGAGAATCGCCGCCGGTTCCCACTGTATCCGGCAATAACATCCGGTTCAGCCAAGAGTGAATGATGCCGTCTCCGGGACGCAAAGCTATGCCGCCCCGCTGTGCCATAAAATCGGGCAATTCGTGGTGAGTTTTGACATCGACTGGTTTCGGATAAGCGGCGGTGTGGCAGAAACTTTGAATTACCAAATCGGCGCTAAATCCCAAACAAGCAAGTTCTTTCAATTCGTCGCGTGTCATCGGGCCGGTGGTATCTTGGGAGCCGACTGTAGTCATGACTGGTTCGCAAGATGTACCGGGACGGACGCCGGACAAACCGCAAGCTTTCCCTACCATTTTTTGGGCTAAGGTGAAGCCTTTTCCGGTATCTGCGGGAATAGTTGGGCGGGTGAAAATTGTGCTTGGTTCTAGTCCTAAAGCGGCGCGGATTTTGTCGGTTAAGGTGCGTCCGATTAATAGCGGAATTCGGCCGCCGGCGCGAACTTCGTCTAATATTGTGTCGGGTTTGAGGGTGAAGGTGGAGATGATTTCTCCGGCTTCGTTGGTGATTTCGCCTTTGTAGGGATGGATGGTGATTACCATGCCGGTTTCCATTTTGGCGACATCGCATTCGATCGGCAATGCGCCGGAATCTTCAGCGGTATTGAAGAAAATCGGGGCGATCGCGCTTCCGAGAATATATCCGCCGCTGCGCTTGTTGGGCACAAACGGAATATCGTTGCCGATGTGCCACAGCACGGAGTTAATCGCCGATTTCCGCGAGGAACCGGTACCGACAACATCGCCGACGTAGGCGACGGGATGGCCTTTTTGCTTCAATTGGGCGATCGTTTCTAAGGCTCCGGGCATCTTGCTTTCGAGCATCGCCAAAGCGTGCAAAGGAATGTCCGGCCGCGTGGTAGCCTGAGGTGCGGGAGACAAATCGTCGGTATTGGTTTCTCCGGGCACTTTGAAGACTGTAACGGTAATGGCCTGCGGCAGTTCGGGGCGGCCGGTAAACCACTCGGCATCAGCCCAAGAATCGACTACTTGCTTGGCGTAGGGATTGGTATCCGACAGGGCGAGAATGTCGTGGAAGGCGTCGAATACTAACAGCGTTTTGCTCAATGCGCGGGCTGCGGTGGCGGGAATGGCGACTTCGGCAGTAGGATTGAGCAAATCGATTAATGATTGGACGTTGTAACCGCCCATCATTGTCCCCAGCAGGTAAACTGCCCATTTGGGAGCAATTAGGGGGCTGTGGATTTCGCCTTTGGCGATGCCGGTTAAAAAACCTGCTTTGACGTAGGCGGCGCTGTCTACGCCGGGGGGCACGCGATCGCGCAATAATTCGATTAAGGCTTCTTCTTCCCCCGGTGGCGGATTTTTCAGCAATTCGCAAAGTTCTGAGGTTTGCTGGGCGTCTAGCGGCAGCGGTGGAATTCCCAATGCGGCGCGTTCGGCAGCGTTACGGCGGTAAGATTCAAGCATTTGTCTTTTCTCCTCGGATAGTGTTCGGTGGTTGGCAAGCAAGTGACATTACTTTTTAGATTAGGGGCTGGTGCTCTCTTCTTGGGCAAAGTGCCCCGCCATACATGAAAACTTAACGCAACTTGAGAAACTGTAGATATTCATACTAAAGACAGATGTGTTCTCCATCTGGAGTGCAGCTCAAACTCCAGCCGAGCAGTTTTGGGGCGTTTAGTTGCATTGTTCTGGTTAAGATTAATGTTGTGGGGGTACTGTCGATCGTCCTCTGCATCTGAAATCGTCTGAAATCGCCAGTTACCACAACTTTAAAAAAGTTATCCGCTCAATGGATCAATTAAAAAATGGAAAGTTTTATCCCTGAAAACTGTGAACACTATCAGGGCTGTGCCTCCAAGCCAGACTTGTACGAAGAACTGCAAGGAACCAAAGAATTGCTGCTGACGATCGCCAATTCGATGCCGATGCCCCTGATCGTCAGCAGTCTGGCTGACGGCACAATTCTTTATAGCAACGATTTATGTCATCAGGCTTTCGAGATCAAAGCATTCCAATCGATCGACCGCCAAAAAGCCTCCATGCTCTACAACAATCCCGCAGACCGCCAGGAACTGCTGGATGTTCTCGCCCGTAACGGACAGGTCCGCGAGACAGAAGTCCGCCTCAAAAAAGCTGACGGCACGCTGTTTTGGGCAACTGTATCGATGCGGTATTTGACATTGCTGTCGGAAAAAGCTGTGCTGTCGGTGTTCTGCGACATTACCGAGCGCAAGCGAGCCTGCAAGAAGGAACAGGAATTGCTCGCGTCAATCCACTTGCGGGCCCGCCAGCAAGCGGCCGTCGCTTACTTGGGGCAGCAGGCCCTGGCCGAAACAGATTTGTCCGCACTGATGGACAAAGCTGCGGTTTTAATTGCTCAAACGCTGGACGTTGATTATTGTCAGTTGTTAGAACTGTTGCCCTCAGGCCATGCTTTTCTGCTGCGCTCCGGGGTTGGCTGGCAGCCCGGGCTCGTCGGCAGGGCCACTGTTACCGCTTCTGCCCGATCGCAAGCAGGTTACACATTGCTAGTGGGCCAAGCGACGATCGTCGAAGATTTGCGGGTGGAAACGCGCTTTAGCGAGTTGCCGCTGCTGCACAACCACCGGGCTGTCAGCGGCGTGACTGTCATCGTTCCCGGCAATCGGGGGCCCGAGAAAAGGAACTGGGGACAAGCAGAACCAGCGAACACTTCTTCCTCGCAGGCCTGGGGCGTTTTGGGGGTTCACACCAACCAAGGGCGGGTTTTCAGTCAAGATGACGTTTATTTTGTAGAAGCGATCGCCAACCTGTTAGCTGCGGCGATCGAGCGCATTCGATCGCAAGAGCGCTTGCAAATAATGGAACGGGCGATCGAAAGTTGCAGCAACGGCATTGCAATCACCGACGCCACCGTTGCAGATAATCCGATTATTTATGTCAATCCCAGTTTTGAGCGGATCACCGGTTATAGCAGAGACGAGTTAATTGGGAAAAATTGCCGATTTTTGCTGGGGGGCGACACGGACACCGCCGCTGCCAAACAATTGCGAATTGCGATTGAAGAAGGCAGAGAATCTCAAGTTATCTTGCACAATTTTCGGAAAGACGGGACGGCTTTTTGGCACGAACTGTCGATCGCTCCGGTGTACAACTCGCGGCGACACTTAACCCACTTTATTGGAGTGCAAACAGACATCACCGACCGCCAGCGCTGGGAAGAAGAATTATTTTTAAAGTCTCAAGCTTTAGCAGCTTTTAGCGCTAATCTCAAACACTTGCACCGGATTACAACTTATCATTATCAAAACTTTGAAGAACTGGTGGACGATTATCTAACAGCAGGCTGTTTGATGTTTGGACTTTCTATCGGTATCATGGCTGAAGTTGAGGGGGAAAATTATATTGTGCGGGCGGCAAAAACAGATTTAGATTTTTTCGTGCCCGGCTTAGAACTGAAGCTCAGCGATACTTACTGCGCTGCGGCGATCGAACTTCAAAAAACTGTTGCGTGTTCTCATATGGGAGCAAAAATTGAGATGCGCGACCGTCCTGCTTATCAAAAATGCAAGTCGGAATCTTACATCGGAACGCCGATATTCGTTAACGATAAAATTTACGGAACGTTGAGTTTTAGTTCGCGAGAAATCAAGAAAAAAGATTTTGAGTACCAGGAAATAGAAATCATAGAATTGATGGCTCAAAGCATTGGTAAAATTCTGGCGGTTCACCAAATGGAAGTCGAACGCCAGCAAGTCGAAAAAGAGCGCTGCGAGTTGATAGTATCTCTCCAAGAAAGTGAAGAACGCTATCGCCGTTTAGTAGAACTATCTCCCGAAGCGATCGCGGTTCACAGTCAAGGGAAAATCGCCTACATCAATGCAGCAGGCGCTAAACTGCTCGGCGCGAGCTCTCCCGAGGCGCTAATCGGCTTTCCGGTATTGCATTTCGTCCATCCAAACTATGTGGAAACAGCCAGAGAGCGCATTCGGCAAGTCGAGAAAGAAAATAAGCCGATCGAGCTTGCCGAAGAAAAACTGATGCGGCTCGACGGACAAATAATCGACGTTGAAGTTGCCGGCATCCCCGCTACTTATCAAGGCTCGGCCGCCGCCCAGATTATTATCAGAGACGTGACTGAGCGCAAGCGAGTAGAACGGCAACTGCTGCACGGCGCTTTTCACGACGCGCTGACGGGTTTGCCCAACCGCGTTTTGTTCATCGACAGACTAGGACAAGCCATCCGCCGATCCAATCAATCCCCCGATTACAAATTTGGTTTACTTTTCCTAGATTTAGACCGCTTCAAAGTAGTTAATGATTCTTTAGGACACGTTCTAGGAGACAAACTGCTAGTCGCCCTCGCGGATCGGCTGCTAACCTGCGTGCGGGCTTCTGATACCGTCGCCCGGCTGGGGGGAGACGAATTCACCATCCTGCTAGACCACATTCAGAGCCTCAGCGACGCCACCCAAGCAGCTAACAGGATACAAACAGAACTGACTTTACCGTTTAATCTCGAAGGGCACGAAGTATTTACCACTGCTAGCATTGGCATTGTTTTCAGTGGAGGCGAAGTCGCAGCAGCCGACAGCGACGAATCGAACGCGATCGCTCACCCGGAAGAATTCCTGCGCGATGCTGACATTGCTATGTACCGCGCTAAAGCTTTGGGCAAGGCCCGCCACGAGGTGTTTAATTTGGCGATGCACGACCAAACTCTGTCGCTGTTGCAGTTAGAAACTGACCTGCGGTTGGCTATTTTTGGCAAGCAGGAATTAGGTTCGAGTAAGGATGAATGTTCGCACTTTATTGTGCACTACCAACCGATTGTTTCGATCGCCAGCGGTGCGATCGAGGGTTTTGAGGCTTTGGTGCGCTGGCACCACCCGGTTCGGGGTCTAGTGCCGCCGTCTGCTTTTATTCCTGTAGCTGAGGAAACAGGTTTGATCGTGCCTCTGGGAGCCTGGGTGCTGCGGGAAGCTTGCCGGCAATTGCGCATTTGGCAAGAAATGTTGATGAAGGAAGAAGGAAGTTCGGCAGCGGATTTTGTAACGGATTTAACGGATTTAACGGATTTAACAGATATAAGGAAGGAGGAACAGGGAACAAGGAAGAAGGAACAGGTAACAAATTCCCACTTCCCAATTCCCAATTCCCAATTCCCGATTCCCAATGCCCAATGCCCAATGCCCAATGCCCAATTACCAGTTACCAATTTCCAATTCCCAATTATTGACCCTTCACAATTAACAATGAGCGTCAATCTTTCTCCGAAACAGTTAGGTTTGCCGAATTTAATCGAACAAATCGAGGAAATTTTGGCAGAAACAGGCTGCGATCCGAGCTGTTTAAAATTGGAGATTACTGAAAGCGCGATCGTGGAAAATGTGAAGAAAGCCAATATTGTGCTCGCCCAATTAAAAGGTAGAAATATTCGATTGTCGATCGACGATTTTGGTACGGGCTATTCGTCTCTGAGTTACTTGCACCGCTTTCCGCTGGATACGCTGAAGATCGATCGCTCTTTTGTGAGCCGCTTGGGGGCTGTGGAAAACGGCGACAGCGGGGGTCAGCCTTTGCAGATTGTGCGGGCGATCGTAACTTTGGCTCACAATTTGGGATTAAATGCGATCGCCGAAGGTGTTGAGACAGCCGAACAATTAGCCCAGCTTCGGGAACTCGACTGCGAATTAGCTCAGGGATATTGGTTTTCTAAACCTTTCGACAGTTTAACGATGACAAAAATGCTGATAAATCTCGGTAATATCAAGTCTGGTTAAATAGTGCTAAAGACACCCTTGAAAATAGAAATCTTATTAAAGACTTTCGCTGCACCATCAAGCTTCTTAACTACTTTTGATCCGAGCAATATCGCGAGACGGAGGCGCACCGAATAACCGCCTGTATTCACGGCTGAACTGTGACGGGCTTTCATAACCCACATCATAGGCAGCACGGGCTGCATTGGAGTTTTCGGCAAGCATCAGGCGGCGCGCTTCTAATAGTCTTAATTGCTTTTGATATTGAATTGGACTCATAGATGTCACTTGCTTGAAATGGTGATGGAAAGACGAAGGAGACATATTAACCCGATCGGCTAGAGCCTCAACCCGTATCGGCTGTGTAAAATCGGCTTTGATGAGTTGTATCACCTCAGCAATGCGCTGCATATTGCTGCCGGATGTCGCAATCTGGCGGACAGCTTCGCCTTGTTCACCTATTAACAGGCGATAATAAATTTCGCGGATAATCATCGGTGCCAAGATAGAAATATCCTGGGGCGTATCCAACAGTCTTGTCAGTCGGATCGCACAATCGAGTAACGGTGCATCGGCGTTGCTGACGAACAAGCCTCTAACCGAGTCTTCTTTCTGACGCACGCTGGGACTGGTTTGGGCAATAATATCGCAGAGTTGGCGCGGATCTAGATTCAGCTTAAATCCCAAATACGGCTTGTCTGAAGTTGCCTCTACCACAAATCCGCACAGGGGCAAATCAACCGAGAGCACAATATATTGAGCCGCACCATAAAGATAGGTTTCCTCACCCAACAATGCTTTTTTCTTGCCCTGAACGACTATGCCAAGAACAGGTTCACTGAGAACGGGTGGTGCGGCACAGACAGAAGATCCCCGCATAAATTCCAGCTTGTCTATATCTGTTTTATGAAAACCGTCTCCCTTGCCGTTGGTGTTTCGGGTTAGCAATGCTGTGAGTTCTTTACACTGATTGCCGATCCTCTTCGAGGGCTTCGCTAACGCATCGTGGTTGAGTATTTCAATCGCCATGCTGTTTTTTTGACTAATTTAATCGCTTTCTTCTGAGCATTATAGAGTGTGTTTTGGAGGATTAGGCAATAAAGCGCGAGGTCTGTGCATTGGAAATGCTTGCTTTTACTCATAGGATGAACACATCCGAATGAAACCATCAAAGGAGTTTTCAATGTCGAATGTCAATGGAAAGGTGATTATTATTACAGGAGCCAGCAGTGGCATTGGTGAAGCCACTGCTCGGATGTTGGCCCATCAAGGTGCAAAAGTGGTTTTGGGCGCACGTCGCACCGATCGCCTAAACGCAATTACCACAGACATTCGCGCTGCGGGTGGAACTGCTGAATACCAGGCGCTTGATGTGACAAAACAAAGTCAATTGAAAGAAATTGTTGAATTTACCCAGCATAAGTTTGGTCGCGTGGATGTCTTGATTAACAATGCTGGCGTGATGCCACTCTCTACGCTCGATCGACTGAAGGTTGAGGAATGGGATCGCACGATCGATGTTAACATCAAAGGCGTTCTCTACGGCATCGCGGCAGTCCTGCCGGTGATGAAAGCGCAAAAATCGGGGCAGATTATCAATATTTCCTCGATCGGCGGACACGCGGTGTCTCCTACTGCTGCGGTTTACTGTGCTACTAAATTTGCTGTGGGAGCAATCTCCGAAGGATTGAGACAAGAAGTCGGCGGCGATCTGCGGGTGACTGTGATTTCTCCGGGAGTTACGGAATCGGAATTAGCCGATAGCATCAGTGATGAAAATGCCAGAATTGGGATGAAAGAATTCCGAAGAATCTGTATTCCGGCGGATGCGATCGCGCGATCGATTGTATTTGCGATCGAACAACCCGATGATGTCGATGTCAGCGAGATAATTGTCCGCCCCACGGCTAGCCCTTACTGATTGTGAAGCATTGGATATCAGTAAACGCAAAACACTCAACCAAAAAACCATAAAACAATGACTGCTAAAAATACCATCCAACCCCGTCAACTCGGCTCCACAGGTCCAACTATTTTCCCGTTAGCCCTCGGATGTATGGGGATGTCTGGGCTATATGGTTCATCAGACGATGTTGAAAGCATTGCTACGATCCATGCTGCGATCGATCGCGGTATCACGTTATTGGATACAGGTGACTTTTATGGATGCGGACACAACGAGATGCTGATTGGTCGGGCGCTCAAAGACCGCCGCGATCGCGCTACGATCTCTGTCAAATTCGGTGCTTTGCGATCGCCTGATGGCGGCTGGACTGGTGTAGATGGGCGACCCGCATCTGTGAAAAACTTTGCAGCCTATAGCCTGAATCGGCTTGGAGTCGAGCATATCGACATCTACCGTCTGGCGCGACTCGATCCCAATGTGCCGATCGAGGATACCATTGGCGCGATCGCCGATCTCGTCAAAGCAGGCTACGTCCGCCATATCGGGCTGTCGGAGGTGGGTGCAGAAACAATTCGCCGCGCTCACGCGGTGCACCCCATCAGTGACCTTCAAATCGAATATTCCCTGATTAGCCGCGGCCCTGAAACTGAAATCTTTCCGGTGCTTGAAGAACTCGGCATTGGAGTGACAGCCTATGGCGTGCTCTCGCGGGGATTGCTGAGTGGTTCCATCCCCACCGCACCCAATGACTTCCGTGCCTTCTTGCCCCGATTCAGCGGTGAAAACCTGGTTCAGAACCAGCGTTTAGTTGAACAACTCAAGCAAATTGCTGCGGAGAAAAAAGTTAGCCCGACCCAAATTGCTATTGCTTGGGTACTTGCCAAAAGTACAAACATTGTACCAGTAATGGGTGCTCGCAAACGCACTCAATTGTCGGAATCTTTGGCAGCCCTTGAGATAAACTTATCCTCTGAGGATTTGACTCAGATTGAAGCGGTGATTTCTCCATCTGCGATCGCTGGCACGCGCTACGACGAACATCAGATGAAGATGCTAGATAGTGAAAGTGCATAGGCTTCCTTCAGTCGCCGCATCACAAATCGCCAGTTTGTGACTTCGATGACCAATTATACCAAATCCTGGCTCAATATCCCCTTTATTTCTTAGCCCGCGTCGGCGGGCGCAAGTCTGTCGAGAAGCGCTTTTAACCGCCGAATCATAAAAGGGGTGGGTAACTCGGATTTAGTATTATATCATGTCCGAAGAAATGGACAACAATAAATAATGTCATGAATAGATCCTAGTAGCCTTTTAAGTAGATGGACATATATATTTCCTGTCCTTCGAGAAAACGAAGTAATCCCAAAACGCAAGCGAAGTGCTTCGTTCCTCTCTTCGGACATTATTATATTTGTTTATGTCCAGCTACTTAGCATAAACGGTTTGATTCTCGTACTATTTCAGTTGACCTGGGACAGTTGATAGTTGACAGTTGACCGCATGCGGGGCGACCTCTACCTGGAAGGAAGAGGATTGGAGTAATGAATAGTCTTCTTTTAATTTCTCCCGATTGGGAAGAGGCTTTAAACCAATTCTTTCTGGTAACTGTCAACTGTCCCAGGTCAACTGTCAACTGCTATAGCAATTAGCTTTGAGCGGAATCTCGATCGCAAATTCTGCACCATTTCCCGGCGATGAAGTGCATTGCAGCGAGCCGTTGTGTCTGTCTGTAACAATTTGATAGCTAATTGACAAGCCCATCCCAGTGCCTTTTCCCACAGGCTTAGTGGTAAAAAATGGGTTAAAAAGTTGATTGCGGACAGTCTCTGTCATTCCCGGCCCGTTGTCAGCAATCCGAACCAGGACTCGATCGGGTTTTGGCATTTCAGTTTTGATGGAGATGATACTAGGATTTTGCCGCATTTGGTCGGCAGAAAGCCGCGAGTCTCTTTCTTCCAAAGCATCCAAAGCATTGCTCAAGATATTCATAAATACTTGATTGAGCTGTCCCGCATAACATTCTACTAACGGCAATTGACTGTATTCTTTAATCACCTCAATTTCTCGATGATTGTGTTTGGCTTTGAGCCGGTGCTGCAAAATCATCAGAGTGCTATCTATTCCCTCGTGAATGTTGACTGCTTTCATTTCTGCTTCGTCCATGCGGGAGAAGGTGCGGAGAGATGCCACGATTAGCTGAATTCTGTCTGCACCGACTTTCATTGAGGTCAACAGTTTCGGCAAGTCATCCATCAGAAATTCGAGTTCAATCGCTTCTACTTCCTCTTGAATTTCCGGGACGGGTTCGGGATAGTGGTTTTGGTAAAGTTCGATCAGGTGCAGCAAGTCTTGAGTATATTCGTTGGCGTGGCTGAGATTGCCGTAAATAAAGTTGACTGGGTTGTTGATTTCGTGGGCGACTCCTGCCACGAGTTGACCGAGAGATGACATTTTTTCGCTTTGAATTAACTGCGATTGAGCGCTGGTTAATTGCTGCAAGGTTTGCTCTAATTCGCGAGCTTTATTGCGAGTTTGGGCGTAAAGATCGGCTTGGTTGAGGGCGATCGCCAATTGAACTGCGATCGCTTGCAACAATTCAACTTCGCTGTCGCTCCAGGGCCGCACAGAATTGCTGTTGCAGCAGGTAATTGCGCTCATTACCCCGGAAAGTGCCTGCATGGGGATGGCTAATACAGATTGGTAGCCGATCGCTCGAATGGTTTGTTTCCAAGCAGGATCTGCAACTGTTTCGACATCATCCACTCGCACCATTTCCATATGCAAGAGTTTTTCTGCCACTGGGCCGAAGTCGGAAGCCGGATAGCGACCTCTTAAATCGGGAAGTTGGGCGCGGCGAGATTCTTTAATAATTTCCCAGAAAGGCTCCTGGCCGTCTTCGCGATACCAGGCAAAATTGCAGCGATCGATCTTCAGGAAAGCGCGAATTTCCTTAACGGCGGCTGTAAGGATGCTGTCGAAGTCGAGGGAATTGCGGATTTGAGCGGTGAGACTGTTGAGCAATCTTTCTCGATCGGCTTGCTGCTTGAGTTGGGCTGACGATCGCCTCAAGGCAATTTCTGCTAGCTTGCGATCGGTAATATCTTCGGTGACAGCTAAAAGATATTGCGGAGTGCCGTCAGCATCGAGTATGGATGTTTTCTTGGTGTGAAATATCCGCGATTCTCCTTGGCTGGTTTGAACCTCTTCTTCGGCGATTTCTACAATTTGCCCGCTGTTGAGCACTTCCCTGTCTTTGGCAGTAAAAGCATCAGCTTGTTCTGTCGGGAACAAGTCGCAATCATTTTTGCCGATAACTTCTGCTGCACGGAAACCGAGCAACTCTTCGGCTACTGGGTTCCAGAGTACATACCGCAATTCTTGGGCTTCCTTGGCCACTACTCCTACGGGTATGGTTTTGAGCACTGATTCCATAAACTGTTGAGCGCGTTGCAGTTCTGCTTCTGCTTTTTTGCGATCGCTAATATCTCGCACGTTGGCAATGACGCTGAGATTGCCGTTGAGATGAATTCTGGACAGGGCAATTTCTGCATCAAAGGTTGAACCGTCGTTGGGACGCCTCGCTTTCCATTCCACGCGGCCTGTTTCACCGGCTAATACTCTTTCCCAAAGTTCTCCGCATTGTTCTATGGGATTGTCACCGCTTGAATAGTCGTTTTTAATGGATAATATTGTTGCTTGTTCCTGGCTCACTCCGTACATTTCTAACATTCGATTGTTGACATCGAGAATGTTGCCTTCTAAATCGTGAATGAAGATAGCGTCGTAGACATTGTTAAATATGGTTCGCAGGTTTTGCTCGGAAACTTGCAGCGCTGCTTCTGCAAGGAAGCGCTCGCCGATTTCTTGTTCTAACTGGGCGACTGCTTGGGAAAGTTCGGCCGTGCGATCGCTCACTCTGTCTTCCAACTCGGCTGCTGCTTGCCGCAGCGCTGCTTCAGCGGCTTTGCGATCGGTAATGTCGAGCGCCGTGCCGAACAACTTGAGTACCTTGCCGCTGGCATCGGTTTCGGCGCGGCCTAAGGCGTTGAGGTGCCGCAGCGTGCCGTCGGGACGGTAAAGGCGGAGGTCAAAATCAAAGGGGATGCCCGCGTCGAGTCCCCGCTGTACTTGAGTCTGCCACATTTCCAAATCTTCTGGATGGATCAGAGCGACTTGTTCGGCTAGGCTGGGTGCAAAGGCGGCCGGTTCGATCCCGAAGATGCGGAAGAGTTCTTCCGACCAAGTGACGGTTTCGGTGGCTGCGTCGAGTTCCCAATTGCCGACGCGGGCGAGTCTCTGGGCTTCTTTTAGCTGCCGCTGGCTTTCGCGGATGGCTGTTTCGCCAATTTTGCGATCGGTAATGTCGAACAATACGCCGCAAAATACGATTTCGCCGTTATCGCTGCGGGTGGGCACGGAGTCGCCCTGCCACCAGCGAATCTCACCGTCGGGCTTGACTACTCGCCCTTCGTAGTGCCAGGGAGAGAGGTTTTCTACGACCTGGTTCACCGAAGCGATGTAGCCATCCTTGTCTTCGGGGTGGACGCGGGAAATGAAGGAGGTGAAGTCTCCCATCATTTCTGCTGCTGTGATGCCGGTGATATCTGCGATGCGCTCGCTCACGTAGTCAACTCTCCACACTCCATCGCGGCTGCAAAATTGAAACAGAGCACCGGGGATGGTGGCCGCGATCGTCCGAAACTTGGCTTCGCTGGCCGTGAGGGCGGCAAAAGTCTGGCGCAGTTCGGCGGTGCGTTCTTCTACTCTGGTTTCTAGTTCTGCATTGGCCCGCTGCAATGCTTCTTCTGCCCGTTTGCGATCGGTAATGTCGGTGGCTGTACCAGTGGTACCGATGATGTTGCCGGTTTCGTCGTACAGGGCGATCGCATTGAACATCAAATGTTTCATGCTGCCGTCAGAGGCGATTTGGGTCGTTTCGTACTGGAAAACTGATTCTCCCGCAAGCAGGCGGGCGAAAACTTCTAAATCTTTCTGGCTTTGTTCTGGTGTCACAAAGTCAGAGAAGGCCCTACCGATCATTTCTTCTGGTTCGTAACCGTAGATGTACTTCACTGCTGGGTTGACGAAGGTGTAGCGCCCGATCGCATCGACCGACCAAATCATGTCTTGGGAGGTTTCTACCAGACTGCGGTATTTGGTTTCGCTGGCTTTGACGGCTTCTTCTGCTTGTTTGCGTTCCGTCATGTCCCGGGAGACGCCGACGGTCATTGTTACTTGACCCTCTTCGCTGCGGATGGGTGTTTTGACTGTGCTGAACAGCCGCACTTCTCCATCGTGTCGCACGACGGGTTCTTCGGGAATTTGCAGAGTTTGTCCGGTTTTAAATACGAAGGCGTCATCTTGGATGTACTGGAGGGTATAGTCAGGATTGTTGAAAGGTGCGTCTAGGATGCCTTGAAGTTCCTCTTCAGTCATGCCGTAATAGTCGCGGAATGCTTGATTTGCCCAGACGATTTTCGATTCCGGGCCTTTGACTAATACCATGTCGGCGATCGAATCGAGAATTTGGTGATATTTTTGCTCGCTGTCGCGGAGTTTCTGCTGCGCCGATGCGATTTCTGCTAATTGTCTTTGGGTTTGCGAGTGCAATTCGGCTTGATAAATTGCGACTGCTAGGTGTTCTCCTACTTGTTTGGCAAATTCGATTTCGTCTTCCTGCCAATCGCGGGGTTGGCCGCAGGAGTGAATGCACAGCAATCCCCACAAATGTTGCCCTTGCAGCAGAGGTACGACTAAGTTTGCTCTGATTTGAAATCGCTTGAGGATTTTGAGGTGACAGGGGCTCAACCGGGCTTTGTAGATGTCGCTGACAGATTGAACGTAACCTTTGGCATAGTTGGCGGCAAATTGTTCGCCGAAGCAGTAGTCGCGGACTTTTGTTCCCAAAGATGGGCTGTATTGGGGAAGTACGTCTTCGGATACTACTTCGCCCTCGTTCCACTCGGATTCGGGGAGGAAGCGGTAGACGGCGACTCGATCGGCATTTAGGAGTTGCCGGACTTCGGTGGCTGTGATTTTGAATATTGTTTCTAAGTCTAAGGATTGGCGAATTTTGCCAATCACTCCCATCAGCGCTTGCAGCTTTTTGAACCAGGTTTGAGACTGCATTTCTCTTTCTAGGTGAGCTAGCTTTTGGCGCAAGTCGGTTACTTCTTGATACAAATATTCATGAAACATAATGTTATTTGTTTAGTTATTTTGCGGTTTGGTATCGAGGTATATAGCATCCCCATAGCGCTCTGCAAGTTGAGCCTGGTATAGCAGTTGACAGTTGACAGTTGACAGTTGAGAGTTGAGAGTTGACAGTTGAGAGTTGACAGTTGAAAGTTGAAAGTTGACAGTTGACAGTTGAGAGTTGACAGTTGACACTTGACCGAAGGAAGAAGGAAGTCGGAAGAAGGAAGAAGGAAGGAAGAAGCAATCGAACGCAAGGGTTTCAGCAATGTGAGAACGTCCTAACGCATCAGGGGCGCGGTTGCTGTAAATCAAAAAGGCAAAGGACAAATTCTCCTCCTTCTCCTAGCAATTACCAGCTACTCGCGCTACATTTCCGTATTTTTTCTAGATTCGGAGGTCGAGCGAGCATCTTAACTCCGTATATTTACTGATAAAGCGGGCGATCGGTGATTGGCTACTGCATAAATTGTCAATTATTGAGAATTTTACTCACCAAACTTAAGCATAAACCCGGTTTCTTAACGTAATTAAGTCACGGAAGCTCAGATAGTGGAAACGAGAAACCCGGTTTCATGGTCCTAGCGCGCCCGGAGTCCTGACTAATTTTGACATTTTTTTTCGCTCGCCTGCTGTTGCAATTCTCACCTTTTTATGATTATCGCCAACTCCCTCGATGTTTGCCTTAGTTTTGCGATCGACTATCCTGTTGGGAGCGCCTCTATTAAAATTTGTTTAAATTCAGCCGATCGCCTTTTCTCTAGTTTTCGCTAATTCTCGATTTATCTATTCTAACTTCGATTTTCTACTGTGTTGGGAGCCCTCCAATCTTTGAGATAATTTTTCGACCCTTGTCATTCTTTTAGGTTATGGCTGTTATTTTTTAAACTTATTCAAATCCACCTAATTCAAGCTGACTTTTCTGTCAAACAGTTGGCTTTCGTTGTAGGAGCTGGTTAAATTAAACCAACAAAGCGGGCTATCTAGGACTTTTTTCCTTTTGATTGCGTTTGTTAGGAATTATTGCATTTTTTATAAATATTTCCTAGTTAAGTATATCACATTTTGGCTTAAAGTCAAGGCGTTTAGGTATAATTCTGGCTGAGACAGAAACCCAGTTTCTTAACATAATTAAGTGAGGGAAGCAAGAGCGGTGAGAAAAATCAACCTGGTTTCTTGAGTCGAGACGGCGCAAGTCCTATTGATGAAATTGTCTAACCCGAAATATTGAGGGGATAGATTTTTGTATGGGTTCAAAACCCTTATACTTTCTGTAGACTCGCGATTACTTCTTGCTGGCCGCAGCATTCTTCAGTATCCTCTTTGCTTCCTCAATATTTTGGGAAACCACTTTGCCGGATTCGATCAAGGCGACTGTTTCCGTATCGCTGAGTTCTAGTTCCACTACCTGTTCTACTCCCTGATATCCCAAGCTGCAGGGAACACCTAAAAAGATATCTTGCACGCCGTATTCGCCGTCCAAATAAACGCAGCAAGGCAAGAGTCGCGACTGATTGAGTAAAATTGATTCTACCATCAAACAGGCAGAAGATGCGGGTGCAAAATAAGCACTAGAAGTCTTCATCAATGAGACAACTTCTGCGCCGCCGTGGCGAGTCCGCTGTACGATGCGATCGATCGCCCCAGCATCCATAAGTCGATCGATAGGAATGCCGTTAACAGTGGAATAGCGCGGCAAAGGAACCATCAAATCGCCGTGGGAACCGATGACTGTTGCACAGACTTCAGCAATGGAAACGCCCAATTCCATTGCAATAAAAGTTTGAAAGCGGGCGGAGTCGAGAATGCCGCCCATCCCCATAACTCGGTGTTTTGGCAAATCCACAGCTTCCCACGCTAAATATGTCATAATGTCTAGGGGATTTGTGATGGCGATTAAGATTGCTTGGGGGGAATGGGCGATCGCCTGTTTGGCGGCTTCTGTGACAATTCGAGCATTGATTTTAATTAAATCTTCGCGATTGATACCTGGTTTGCGGGGGATGCCGGCGGCAATGACGATGATATTTGAGTTAGCTGTATCTGTATAATCGTTTGTACCGATGATTTTGCGATCGTGGCGTTCGACTCCCCTTGCTTGCATCAAGTCCAAAGCAACACCCTGCGGCCAACCTTCGACGATATCTAGCAATACTACATCTGCCAGATTTTTCTCGGCAATTCGCTGGGCTAAGGTACTGCCGACTTTGCCTGCACCAATAATTGAGACGCGGGTTGATGGATAATTCATTCGATTAAGTAGGTATGTGCAAATAAACTGGCCTGCGGTTCGGGCGGGTTTTGCAATAATCAACTGCGTGCTAGTAAAGATCCATGTTTTACCCACCCCAATCTGATTCGCCAATGTCAAGATTGGTAGGGGCGGGTTCACCCTAATTCCCAATCAAATCTCAGAGATCCAAAAACCCGCCCCTCTCCCATCGCAGATATCCAAAAAACCACCCCTAGTCAGAGTTTGTAGGTTGGGTTGGGGCGGGTTTATAAATACTCTGGATGTGAATTAGAGATGAGGGTGAACCCGCCCCTACAGATTCGCCAATATGCAAGATAGAAGGGGCGGGTTCACCCGAATTTCAAATCAAATTCCAGAACCTCCAAAACTCGCCCCTCTACAAGATATTATTGTTTTTTCGTGCCGATCTGATATTACTTAAAATCTTCGAGTTGGTCTACGCGCAGCCAAATATTCGGGGTGGGGACTTTGCCAAATTTGACGAAGGCGTAGTCGCCGCGAACATCCATCACTTCGCCCTTGGTTTCAAATATATAGGAGGAAAAGCGCCGATCGCTGGCTTGGGCTTCTAGACTGTTTTCCAATTTTTCGCGTACAGCGCGGACTATGCTACCTTTTTTGATTGCCATGACTTGCTCTATTGAGTTTATAAAAGTATATAAATTTTAATGCCGATTTGGCTTTAATACCAGTTAAAAGAGTCGGCGGTTGATAGAGTCGGCGGTTGAAACCAGGACTACACAAGCGAAGTCTGCCTCCGCCGACTCAAGAGTGGGAACCTGAGACTTGGTAAATTAGTTAAATCTGTTAAACAATCCGTTGCCGATCGACTTATTTCTGACAGGCGGGGCAAAAATGAGTCGATCGCCCTGCTAATTTTATCCGTTCGATAGTTGTGGAGCAAGTGCGGCAGGGTTGACCGGCCCTATTGTACACCCAAGCGACGCCGCCGTAGTTGCCGTTTACGCCTTGGACGTTGAGAAAATTGCTGAATGTGGTGCCGCCGGAGGCGATCGCCTGCTGTAGAACTTGAATAATAGCTGAATGGATGCGATCGATTTGCTCTCTTGTCAAATCCGCGCACAGAGTTGTCGGCATCACTCCCGACAAGAACAAAGTTTCGTCTGCATAAATATTGCCCAAACCCGCTACCAGTGACTGGTCTAGCAAAGCTGTTTTAATTGGTCGCGCCCGCCGGTGCAGCTTGCGGGCCAAATATTCTGTTGTAAATTCGTCGGAAAACGGTTCGGGGCCTAGGAGTTTCAGACCGATGACTGTGCTGTCCACTTCTGTTTCTGCGGGCACGTACCACATTTGACCGAAGGTGCGCTGGTCTACAAACCGCAGTTCTCGGTTTCCCTCAAAGAACAGCCGGACTCGCGCGTGTTTTTGCAGCGGTTCGGATTGGTTTACCCACAGCAATTGTCCGGTCATCCGCAGGTGCACGCCCAACCAGCCGGCTTTGGAAGGCCCAAGGGACAAGGAAGAAGGGAAAGGAGAAGAATGGGAAGTTTGAGTGAGAAATTCTCCCCCTCTCAATTGCGATAGTTCTGCCAGGAGGTATTTGCCGCGCCTGTACCAAGATGCGATCGACTTTCCTTTGAGTTTTGTCAAAAAATCGGTCGCGGAGATTGAGCGGGCGATCGAGCTGTTTAACAGCACGTCCCCGCCCAAAATTTCTCGATCGAGGGTTGCTTGATTCAAACCCCGGCAAATAGTTTCAACTTCTGGCAGTTCTGGCACAATTAGCGCTGTTCTGTTCCCTGACCCTGAGGCGAACCTTCGACGGTGCCGGGGATTTCGGCGCCCGGTTTGCTGTCCGTAGCAGTTTTCGGCTGCTGCGAGGGGGTACCCTGGCCGGTTTTCCGAGTCCTCTCGTCGAGCGTGGTTTGTTTGCCGCCGGAAGCTACTGGAGTCCCTGCTTTCGTTTTTGCTGTGGGTGCTGCCACTTCCACTAATTCGCTTTGGGCGTAGTTGTTGGTGTTGACGCCTGCATAATTTACGTTGTTAAAGCGAACGATAACTGGGTATTTAATGCCGCTTTGGTCTACCGTTGCTACGGTGCCCACTTGTTGATACCAGTAGGATTCTTTGCGGAGAATCCGGACTGTCGAACCGCGTTGAACCATGAGCTTTGTTTCCTTTGCGATGAATAAACGGATAAAGCCATTTTTTTTACTTTAGTCGATCGCGCGGCGCATTTAAAGTCTGTAACGGAATTATTGTTTTGGTCGCCGTTTTTGGGTTCGGGTTTGTAAAGAAAAGTAAAGTTTTTTGGGGGCGATCGCTGGGGACAAAAATAAATAAACAGACATTATCCGTTATATACAAGCTGTGCGATCGAGTTGAAAAAAAACTTTACAAACCGTTGCCGGGGCCGACTGTCGGTTGCCGGGGCCGACAGTTGGTTGCCGGGGCCGACAGTTGGTTGCGGGGGCCGACTGTCGGTTGCGGGGGCCGACTGTCGGTTGAAAACCCCTGTCTCATAGCTAAAGTCGTCTAAAGACGACTGAATAGCTGATATTAATTACGGTTGTATTTAATTATATGACCGCGCTAAACTATTGCAAAGTGCGGGGAATATTTAAAGTATGTCGTTAGTTGATTTAGCTAATACTAAAGTTAGGGTAATTGGATGCAGTGCGGTGATGGGTGTTGCGCCAATGATTGCCAGCGCGATCGCCAATCCGGGAGTGACTGCAGCATTGGGTATAATGGCCAATCCAACCGTTGGGGGCATTTCGATTTTAGCAACGATCGCCGGCGGTATAGCGGGGAATATTGCGGCTAACGATTTGGGGAATCGGATGGCCGAAAAGTTGGCAAAAAATCCGAATATTCTCGACAATCACGATTTGATTAAGGCGGCGGGTGAGGCGATCGGCTATATTTTGAAAGATGTTGCTAAGTCACCTCAGTTTATCGCACTAGCCCTTAGTAAAAATTCGTCTGCCAGGGATTTAGATAAATTAGCCGAGAAGACTCCTGAATATTGGCTGAACATTAACACACAAACGGCTGATTTGTCAAGGGGTTTAAATATTTCGGAAGACCAACTGACTCTGATTTTTTCGGCGGATGCTGCGGAGTTCGATCGAGTTACGGGATTGACACCGGAAGATTGGGCAAGATTCATCGGGGAATTCGCGGCCAGTGAGGGGAAATCTTTTGATGCAGAAATCGTGGAATTTGTGGCGCAAAGACTCTACGAAACATTTCCGAAGGCGTACCGGGAAGTGCTGAAACAAGATGCAGCCAAGGGAGGAGAAAAGTTTGCGGCGATGCTGTTGAATCTGCACCAAATTGCTTTGGCCCAACTCAAGGATTTGGGGCTGCAAAATGGGGAGATTCTGGGCAAGTTGGAGGCGGTGGCAACTGGGCAGCAGATTTGTCAAGTGATGGCGAAATTGGGATCGATGGAGATTGGCATCCGATCTGATTTGGCGCAGATTCGGGCATTGCTGGAAAGATATATCGATGCTGCTGCGCCGAGTTTGCCGATTTCCCTCAAATCCGAAACGATTATTCAGGACAGAATTAAAGACTTTACCGGTCGGAAATTTGTGTTTGAAGCAATTAACGAGTTTCTGAGGACAAATCGGAAAGGCTATTTTGTTTTGGAGGCGGAACCGGGAGTTGGGAAAAGCGCGATTATGGCAGCCTGTGTGGTGCTGCTGAAGCGACGCTGCGTTACTCATTTCAACTCGCAACCGGACGGGATTGTCAGCGCTAAAACTTTTTTGGAAAATGCTTGCATTCAGTTAATTGAAGGTTTTAATCTTAAGGATAAGTACCCGCGTCTGCCGGAAAATGCCCTGGAAAACGGCAACTTTCTAGGCAGGTTGCTGGGGGAAGTTAGCGCTAAGTTGGGCAGCAAAAAGTTGATTTTTGTGGTGGATGCGCTGGATGAAGTTGATTTGAAGGAGCAAACTAGCGGTAGCAATGTCCTTTATTTGCCTAATGATTTGCCCGATAACGTTTACTTTATTGTCTCGAAGCGGCCGGAATTGCTGCCTATGCCGGAAAATGACAATTACCTTTTGTTTGATTTGATGCAGCACAGCGCAGAAAGTGTGGAAGATGTCAAGGCTTATATTCACAACTTCGCTAAAAATTCGGCGGGGATTGAGAATTGGATTAAGCCTCAAAATTTAAGTCTGGAACAGTTTGTGAGGGTGCTTGCTGAAAGAAGCAAGAACAATTTTATGTATTTGCGCTACGTGTTGAAGGAGATTAACAGCGGCACGTATCGGGATGTGAATTTGAACGATTTGCCTGCGGGTTTGGAGAAATATTATTACAAGCATCTGGATCGGATGGATGTAAAAGATAAAGAGTCGCGCCGTCGCAAGCTCAAAGTCATTTATGTGTTGAGCAGAACTCGCAAGCCTGTATCCTGCGAGTTGTTGGCAAATTTTGCTAAGGAAGATGAATTAGATGTGCAGGATGTGTTGGATGGGTGGGAGGGATTTGTGCGGCGCAGCAGCGAGAATCCCCCGAAATACAGTATTTATCATGCTAGTTTTCAAAGATTTCTCCACAGTCAGGAGGCGGTCAAAAAAGCTGGAGTGTCTCTGTCAGATATAGACGACGATTTGGAAGATGATATGTGGGGAGATTTGTACGGCGATGGGTAAGTTAAAAGATGGGTTGGCAAGAATCTCGGCGGAAAAGCAGAGTTATACGCTGGAAACTCTGCCGAGTTCGCTAGCAGAGAGAAGTAAAGGGCAACGTTTGCATCAGTTGTTAACTGATTTCGATTTCATTGAGGCGAAACTGGAATTGTTGGGGGTACAAGCGCTAATTGATGATTACGATTTGGCGAAAAATTCTGATGTGTTGCTGTCGGAAGAGCAAAGTCAAACTCTGAGATTGATTCAAGCGGCAATTCGGAAGTCGGCGCACGTTGTGGAGAAAGATAAAACTCAGCTTGCAGTACATTTGTGGAGTCGGTTGGTGGATTTTGAAACACCTGAAATTCAGGGGGTCGTGAAACAAGCTAAGCAGTCGAGAAATAGTTCCTGCCTGTGGCCTTTGAAGCCTAATCTAGAAAGGGCAAATGAGGGTGCGCTGCGGACGCTTGTCGCTCATACTTCCTTGGTATTTGCAGTGGCGATCGCACCGGACGGCAAAACCGCGATTTCCGCTTCATGGGATAACACCCTGAAAATCTGGGACACCGAGACAGGCCGGGAACTGAAAACTTTGACCGGTCATAGTAAGTCGGTATGGGCAGTGGCGATCGCACCGGATGGAAAAACCGCGATTTCCGCATCAAGGGATAAAACGCTGAAAATCTGGGACACCGAGACAGGCCGGGAGCTGAAAACTCTCACGGGTCATAGTGACAGGGTAAATGCAGTGGCGCTCGCGCCGGACGGTAAAATAGCGATTTCGGCTTCATGTGATAAAACCATGAAAATCTGGGACACCGAGACAGGCCGGGAACTGAAAACTCTCACGGGTCATAGTGAATCGGTATTTGCAGTGGCGATCGCAGCCGACGGAAAAACAGCGATTTCGGCTTCATGTGATAAAACCATGAAAATCTGGGACACCGAGACAGGCCGGGAACTGAAAACTTTCACCGGTCCTAGTGAGTATGGAACAGCAGTGGCGCTCGCAGCCGACGGAAAAACAGTGATTTCCGCTTCCGAGAATAATACTCTGAAAATCTGGGACACCGAGACAGGCCGGGAACTGAAAACTTTCACCGGTCATAGTGAGTATGTAACAGCAGTGACGATCGCACCCGACGGAAAAACAGTGATTTCCGCTTCCAACGATGAAACCCTGAAAATCTGGGACACCGAGACAGGCCGGGAACTACAAACTCTCACGGGTCATAGTTCCGGGGTAAATGCCGTGGCGATCGCACCCAACGGCAAAACAGCGATTTCCGCATCAAGGGATAAAACGCTGAAAATCTGGGACACCGAGACAGGCCGGGAACTGAAAACTCTCACGGGTCATAGTTCCAATGTAACAGCAGTGGCGATCGCACCCGACGGTAAAACAGCGATTTCGGCTTCATATGATAAAACGCTGAAAATCTGGGACACCGAGACAGGCCGGGAAATGAAAACTCTCACGGGTCATAGTAAGTGGGTAAATGCTGTTGCGATCGCGCCGGACGGTAAAATAGCGATTTCGGCTTCCGAGGATGAAACCCTGAAAATCTGGGACACCGAAACAGGCCGGAAACTGAAAACTCTCACGAATCATAGTTTCTGGGTAAAGGCAGTGGCGATCGCACCCGACGGTAAAATAGCGATTTCGGCTTCATATGATAAAACCATGAAAATCTGGGACACCGAGACAGGCCGGGAACTGAAAACTCTCACGGGTCATAGTAACGGGGTACTAGCAGTGGCGATCGCACCCGACGGAAAAACAGCGATTTCCGCTTCCGATGATAGAACCCTGAAAGTCTGGGATTTGCTCACAGGTAAAGAGGTTGCTAGTTTCAGCGGAGAAGGTGCGTTTTCTGGCTGTGCTTTTGCGCCTGATGGAGTGACAGTTGTAGCCGGCGAAGCGTCGGGCCGGGTGCATTTCCTGCGTTTGGAGGGAATGGGGGATTTGGGCGATGCTGCTGGGCTAAATAATCCCGTTTCTTTGTTTTACAGTGGTTTAGCGTTGGCAAAACAAGGGCAGTATGAAGCCGCCCTAGCAAAATTAACTGAAGTTGCAGAAATGAGGCCGGATGCGCCGATCGTTTGTTTGCTAGAACGATGTCAGATTTTGTATGAATTAGAGCGTTATGCAGAAGCTGTTGCCAGTCTCGACCAAGCAAAAAAAATAGCAGGCAAAGACCGCAATTTTTGGTTTTGCCAAGGCTTTGCACAAATGAAGTGCGACAATCAAGAAGCAGCCCGAGAAAGCTGGGATTTTGCAATTAACATTCAGCCCTATGACTGGGATTTTTGGTGGGAAAAAGCCAAGACCCTATTCAATTCAGAACGCTACGAGCAAGCGATTTGCTGTCTTGATTTAGCGATTAAAATCGAACAAAATAAAGCCTATTTATGGTATTCCCGCGGTGTCGTCCTGCAAAAAAACGGACGCGCTGAGGAGGCAATCTCCAGCCACGATCGCGCTTTAGAATTGCAGCCTGATGATGCTGACATCTTGGCTCATCGAGCTTATTGTTTATTAAAATTAGGTCGTCATGAGGAGGCAATGGCTAATTGCGATAAAGCTTTACAAATAGATCCAAATTGTACAGGTGCTTATTATAATAAAGCTTGCTATTGGGCATTGCAGAATCAGATTGAGTTAGCGCTGGAAAATTTGCAGCGCGCGATTGAGTTGAAACCGGAAAGATGTCGAGAATTGGCAAAAACTGATAGCGATTTTGATGGGATTCGCGGCGATGTTCGGTTTCAGGAGTTGTTGGGAAAGGGAGTTACCGAAAATTAGGACAGGGCAGTGCCCAGTGTCAATTTAAGGTCAAACGTACTCATAGATTGCTGTTTACCGCTGAGGCCAGATCCCCCCTAGCCCCCCTTAAGAAAGGGGGGGACAAGAAGCGCTCAAAGTCCCCCTTCTTAAGGGGGATTTAGGGGGATCTGGCCTCAGCGATCGACGACAGATACAAAAGGTTTTAGTGGAAACGGGCGATTCCCTACGGGATAGCTACGCGCGCACTTTTGGGCAAACGGCCGATCGCTCTTTTGGGATAGGGAAACGGCACCGCCCTGTCCTCTTTTGCCGTTATGATGTTGAAAATTTGATAAACAGGACTCACGCATTTTTCCCAAAGAAACCGGGTTTTTTACCTAATTTGTGGGCGACAACGAAAGAATTTGCTAAAAAACCCGGTTTCTGAGCACCGGTGCGTCCAGGACTGATAAATTAATGACAGATAAAATCGATCGACCTTACGCAACAGTAATACTCGCGATCAGCGCTGACGGTAAAATTGCGGATGCAGTACGATCGCCCGCGAGATTCGGTTCTGCCAACGACAAAGCCCACCTCGAACAACAAGTCGCAGCAAGCGACGGCGTTTTGTTCGGCAACGGCACTTTACAGGCTTATGGAACGACGATGCGAGTAATTTCGCCGGAATTGCTCAAACAGCGGGAACTCGCAGGGAAGCCCCCACAACCCGTGCAAATCGTGTGTTCGCCATCGCCCAAATTTGACCCAAACTTGCGATTTTTCCAGCAACCGGTGCCTCGATGGCTGCTGACTGCGGAAGGGGAAGATGGGGAGAGGGGGAGAGGGGGAGAGGGGGAGAGTCAAACTCCAACTAATTCGCCTCTTCTTTCTTCCTCATTCCTTCTTCCTTCTAAGTTCGATCGCACAATCTATGCTAAAACCGCAGGTGGAGAGATTGATTGGATTGATGCGTTTCAACAGCTAGCCAGCTTGGGTATCAAACGGTTGGCGATTCTGGGCGGGGGGAAACTAATAGCGTCTGTGCTGGCTGCGGGCTTGGTAGACGAACTTTGGCTGACGGTGTGCCCGTTAATTTTGGGCGGCGCGGATGCACCCACTCCTGTTGAGGGGAAAGGTTTTTTGGCGGATTTTGCTCCGAAATTGGAGCTTTTGGCGGTAAAACAGGTGGGACAAGAGGTGTTTTTGCATTATAAGGTCGATCGAACTAACTGAAGCTCAAACGTACTCCCAGACTAGGGTTTGACGATTAAGGCCTCCGATCCCCCCTAGCCCCCCTTCTTAAGGGGGGGACAAGAGGTACTCAAAGTCCCCCTTCCGATCAAAGTCGACCCCTACTCCCCTTCTTAAGGGGGATGCGAGGGGGATCAGGTTTCGGACAAAAGCGAGATTTGTCAGGTTTCAAGATTCAGTTGACAACAATTGCCACTCAGCTTTCCCAGCGATCGAATAATTGTATTAACTTAAATGAAGTTCGATCGCTCTACGCACAAATCTCCCTATGCTGGAACAGCCAAAAACTCAATATTCTGTAGCCTGGATTAGCAAAATAGGCGAAATCCCGCAAGCCTCGTGGGATGCCTTGGCGATGCCGCTAAAAACTCCATTTCTGGAATGGGATTGGCTTAACAATCTCGAAACCTCCGGTAGTGCGACAGGTAAAACCGGCTGGCTGCCGCATCACTTGACTGTGTGGCGAGACAAACAGTTGATTGCTTGCGCCCCGCTTTATGTCAAAAGCCACAGCTACGGCGAATTTGTGTTTGACAATCAGTGGGCCGATTTAGCTCAGCGTTTGGGTGTAAAATATTATCCGAAGTTGATGGGAATGACGCCGTTTACTCCCGCTGAAGGCTATCGGTTTTTGATTGCGCCGGGGGAAGATGAGGATGAGTTAACGGGAGTAATGGTAAGCGCGATCGACCATTTTTGCGATCGCCACAATATCTCCGGCTGCAATTTCCTGTATGTCGATCCGGCATGGCGGCAGCGCATGGAAAAACACGGTTTCAGCACTTGGCTGCACCACAGCTATATTTGGCAAAATCAAGGCTATCAAAATTTTGACGGTTATTTAGGCGCATTTAATGCCAACCAGCGCCGCAATATCAAACGCGAACGAAAAGCCGTTGACAAAGCGGGATTGTTGGTAAAAACGCTGACGGGCGATGAAATTCCCCAACCGATGTTTGGTCAAATGTATGCTTTTTATGAGAATACTTGCGATAAATTTGGTTGGTGGGGCAGCAAGTATCTGACTAAGCGGTTTTTTGAACAGTTGCACCACAATTACCGCGATCGCGTTTTGTTTGTAGCCGCCTACGACAAGGAAGATGACAGACAGCCTGTGGGTATGTCGTTTTGTTTGTATAAGGGCGATCGACTTTACGGGCGTTATTGGGGCAGTTTGCAGGAAATCGACTGCTTGCACTTCGATGCTTGTTATTATACGCCGATCGAATGGGCGATCGATCGCGGCATCCAAACTTTCGATCCTGGTGCGGGCGGGCGGCACAAAAAACGGCGCGGTTTTCCTGCGATGCCCAACTACAGTCTGCACAGATTTTACAACAACCGTCTGGCGCAAATTCTTAAGTCTTATATCGGTCAAATTAATGAAAGGGAACAGGAGGAAATTGATTTAGTCAATCAGGATTTGCCGTTCGATCGGGATGATTCTTGATGATTGATAATATGTAATTACTCGTTCCCACGCAGAGCCGGGGAACGCAGATCACTCTTGAAGAGCCTCCTCTTTCCCGGCGAGGCAGAGCAAGAGTGATATCGGTTCCCAGGCAGAGCCTAGGAACCAGTTATTTTTCTATTTCATCTGTAGGGAAACGGCACTGCCGTGTCCTCTATTTCTCTATTTCATTTGGTAGAAAGTCAGACATTAGACATTGGACATTGGATATCTTTAAGAGTAATAACCAATGACTAATGACTAATGACGGCAGGACTAATGACCAATGACTAATGACCAATGACTAATTCAAAAATACTCTCCCGTCTTCTTGAATTTCCAGCGATTTTGTATCAGCGCCCAAGTCAGTTGTCGCGCCAAAACTGACTTGCAACATTCCCGGCATCGCCGTGGCTTGCGGCCGAACCAGCATCAATCCGCCGTCTGGGCGCTGGTAAGTGAGGGTGATTGGCACTTTGATGTTTGTGAGCAAAATTTCCGATTGTTCGCCCAGAGTACGCGGTTGAGTAACGCCTACGACTTGATAATTGATGAGGGCATTGGTGGTATTCACCAGTTTAATTACTACCATGCCCTCTGTCGGCGTAACTCGCGCACTCGGCATCGGGAAGCGGGGAGGCGCGTCTGCTGATGGAGAGGGCATCCCGTTGGGGCTGGGACTCACAGCGGGACTCGGTTCGCCCACGGGCTTTCCTGTTCCCGGAGTGGCTGCGGGACTCGGTTGGGAAACGGGTTTTCCTTGTTGGGGCGGCGGGCCGCCTGCTTGGGAAAGTGTCGCCAGACTGACGAGTACACACCCGCAGGTGGCTGCTAGCAAGCTGATTTTTTTCAACGGTAGATTGTGGCGAAACATAAATAACTCCTCACAAGTTCGATCGAGATTTCCAACAAAGTTTATGTTAATCTATGCCCGAATTGAATTTTAATAGCTGAGTTTGGGCCAGAGGTAGAAATGATCGGGGTTTGAGGGATAGATTTTTTGGATGAACCGCAGAGGGCGCAGAGGACACAGAGGAAGAGAGGTTTAGAGGCGGATTTCTGCTGATTTGTGGGCGGGGAGGGTGACGGTAACAGCAGTTCCCCGATCGACTTGGCTGTCAATGCGGATTTGGCCGCGGTGATTTTCGACAATGGCTTTGGCGATAGCTAATCCCAAACCGGAACCGGCGGCGCTGCGGTGGGTGCGGGCGGGATCGGCGCGGTAGAATCGATCGAACAAATGCGGTAGCGCTTCTGCGGAAATGCCGATGCCGGTGTCTGTTACTTTGATTTGCAGTGCAGGATTTAACATCGGCGAATTTCTTTTGTTTTTAGCTGCAAGCTGCAATTCTACTTCAATTTCGCCGCCAGAGGGCGTGTACTGCACGGCGTTGCTGACGAGATTGGTAAACAGTCGCGCTAGTTGATCCCAGTCGCCTAAGACTGTAAAGTTATCCTCAGCGTCGGGCGAATCGACAATTTCGAGGGAAAGAGACAGATTTTGGGTAGTCGCGATCGCCAGTTGTTCTTCAATTACCTCCATCAACAAAGCATCCAGAGGAACATCCACCCACTGCTGCTGGACGATTCCGCTGTCTTGTCTGGCTAAAAACAGCAAATCGTCAACCAACCGCCCCAAACGGCGCGTCAGGCGTTCGATAACCTGTAGCTGTTGGTGTTGCTGCGGTTCGATATCCGGTTCCGCCAAAGCTACTTGGACGTTAGTTTGAATAGTGGCGATCGGATTTCTGAGTTCGTGGGAAGCATCGGCCGTAAACTGTTTGAGACGCCCGTAAGATTCCCGCACAGGTGCGATCGCCAATCCCGAAAGCAACCAGCCAATAGCCGCCACGCAAATTAAAGTTAAACCCGCACCCAAAATCAAATCAAAAATTAATTGTCGGATCGGTTTTGTCACTTCAAACCAAGGATGGCTGACTCGCAAATATCCCAAAACTTGGCGGCCGATTTCCACACGCTGCGTAACTTGTCTGAGAGAATAGTTTTGATCCGACTGCAACTTATTGTTAATTACCCAAACCGTTTCGCCCGTGCGGTTAGCGTGAATCGGAACATTCAGCGGTTCCGACAAAGTAGACCACAGCAACTCCCCCGTAGGACTGAACCATTCTAAATCAATGTGGTCGTCTTCTACAGCATCGCTGCTGTCTCGAAAACTCGCTTGAATATTAACTTGCAACTTAGTTTGATCTCCCCTACTCGGGGAAGCTAGCGGTTCGATCACGAGAGTTCGCTCGACTATTTCCACAACGTGATTGAGAGTGTCATCGATGCGATCGATTAAAGTATTGCGAACGTAGAAATAGAAACCCGTGGCGAATACAAGTAACAATACAGCAGTAACAGCAGTGTACCAAATAGCAAGGCGGCGGCGGGTAGCTTGAAACATATTGCGAAGGAAGAAGGAAGAAGGAAGAGGGAAGAAGGAAGAGGGAAGAGAAGAGCGAGATCATCTTCAAGCGATGCTGAACTAATAATCATTAAGTAACTATTAACGAACCATTCACAACTATAACGTTCTTCTCTTCTTCTCTTCCTTCGTGTCCTTCGCGTCTTCGCGGTTCGTCAAAAAAGCCTTGTTTGCAAATCATCCAAAAAAATCTCTAACAACTTTCGATTATTGATACTTCAGATAGATGTGGAGGTAGCTGTCTGTCTGGTAGCGTACAGGCTAAACTTTTTAGGTAAACGCCTGTGAATAGATTTTTATTCCGATTCGCGATCGGCTTATTAATGGCATTTTTTGGGGCAATCACCTATTTTACCAGCAACGTACAAAATCCTGTAACTGGAGAGAAACAGCGGGTGCAGCTTTCTCCGCGCCAAGAGGTGGTTTTGGGATTGGAGGCGCGAGACAAAATGGCGGCTCAATACGGCGGGCTTTATCCCAGCCAGAGTATTCAGCAATATGTCGATCGAGTAGGAGAACGAGTTGTCAACGGTTCGGAGGCGAAAAAAGCGGGTTATCCGTTTCAATTCCACCTGCTGCGAGATCCCCAAACTGTCAATGCTTTTGCTCTCCCGGGCGGACAAGTTTTCATTACCGCCGGACTGCTGCGGCGGCTGAATTCCGAGGCTCAGTTGGCCGCTGTACTGGGGCACGAAAGCGGTCACGTTGTGGGGCGCCACGCTGCGGAACACCTTGCAAAACAGCAGTTGGGCAGGTCTTTGGTAACGGCGGTTGGGGTGGCTGCTAGCGACGATCGCGGTGGCGGACAACAAGCAGCATTAATTGCTCAAGCTGTCAATCAAGTTGTTAGTTTGCGGTACGGTAGAGCAGATGAACTTGAGAGCGATCGCCTCGGTTTTCGGTTTATGACCGAAGCGGGTTACGATCCTAGAGGTATTGTTGAGGTGATGCAAATTCTCGGTTCTGCTAGGAATGGCGAAGCGCCGCCGGAGTTTTTGAGTTCTCACCCGAACCCTGAAAACCGAGTAGAAAAGTTGCAAGCTTTAATCGCGCAAAATTTCCCTAACGGTGTTCCAGCTAATTTAGTTTCTGGACGCGAAGAGTTTGCTAAGAATGTCTCGGGCGGTTAGCTATTGTTGCGTCTGGATTTACAAAAATTATTGCTAAAGGCGGATGGAAGTTCGGGTGTGAGTTGGCACGATCGACTTAATGAGCGATCGACCAATTTGAAAGTTAAGAACCATGATGCAATCTTGGATGATTATCGGCGGCGTGACTTTCTCAGTCGCCTTCGGCACTCTATTTTTCAAACTCCGCGATATTAACTGGGCGGTCAAACTTCAAAGACCAAACTGGATGTTTTTTGAGCCTGCGATTCCGTTAATTTGGACTGTGATTTTTGCGATGGGGGCCGGTAGCGCTACCCTCGTGTGGGAACGCGATCCGGGAAGTCTCACAACTTGGCTGCTGATGGCTTTGTACTTGCTTTTAGAAATTGTCACAGTTGCTTATATTCCCGCGACTCTCAGAGCGAAAAGTCTGAAAGTAGGGACAATTTTGGGGGGCGTTGGCGAGATTTTGGGAGTTGTGCTGCTGCTGGCTGTTTTGCCGATTTCTCAAACTGCGGCTTTGTTACTCTTACCTTACGCGATTTGGGGTGCGATCGGCACTTATACTACTTGGGAAATGATTCAGTTAAACCCGGAAGCTGCATAATATAACGACAGCAAGAAGACGCAAAGAACGCGAAGTCAGAAAAAAGCGAGAGAATCTTGAAACGATTCGGAAATAATAACCATTAAGTAGCTCTCAACCAACTATTCATAAATATAACGCTCTTCTCTTCTCTTCCTTCGCATCTTCGCGTCTTCTTGCTTTCGTTTTTAATAATACCAAATAGGTGCAGCCCAGTTAACCGAACCGATCGAGTGAGGAAATCCGCTTGACACCGCGTCCGCATTTGATGAGAAAATAAATGAATTAAACTGCTTAAAATTAAAGGATGACAGTTATCAATGGCAATTAAAGACCAGCCCCAACCGCCTCGTTTTAGGCAAATTAGCAATGTCTTGTTATTGCTATCAAGCTTATTTCTGCTGGCAAATATCTTTTTGCCCAATTTGTTCGGGCCGCAAATTCCGCAAGTTCCTTACAGCTTGTTCGTCCACCAAGTTCAAGAACAAGATGTAGTGCGAGCTTCGGTAGGCCAAAATGAAATTCGCTACCAACTTAAAGGCGAAGCGGACAAACCCGGTCAAGTGCTGTCAACTACGCCGATTTTTGACCTGGAACTTCCTAAACTTTTGGAAGAAAAAGGCGTTGAATTTGCGGCAACTCCCCCAGCTAAAAATGGCTGGATCGGCAGTGTTTTAAGCTGGGTGGTTCCGCCGCTGATTTTTGTGGCGATTTTTCAATTTTTCATGAACCGGGGCGGTGGCGGGCCTCAGGGTGCGCTCTCGATCGGCAAAAGCAAAGCTAAGGTCTACGTAGAAGGCGAATCGGCTAAGATTACTTTTGCTGACGTGGCCGGAGTAGAAGAGGCTAAAACTGAATTAGTCGAAGTTGTGGAATTCCTGAAAACTCCCGACAAATTTACCGCAATTGGCGCGCGCATTCCGAAGGGCGTGCTGTTAGTCGGGCCTCCGGGAACTGGCAAAACTTTGTTAGCAAAGGCTGTGGCTGGTGAAGCTGGCGTGCCGTTTTTTAGCATCTCCGGTTCGGAGTTTGTGGAACTGTTTGTGGGTGTCGGTTCTGCGAGAGTCAGAGATTTATTCGAGCAGGCAAAAAAACAGGCTCCTTGTATTATTTTCATAGATGAATTGGATGCGATCGGCAAATCTCGCAGCAGCAACGGTATGTACGGCGGGAATGACGAACGCGAACAAACTCTCAATCAACTGTTAACTGAAATGGACGGTTTTGCTGTGGGTAATACTACGGTAATTGTCCTGGCTGCAACTAACCGCCCGGAAAGTTTGGATGCTGCTTTGTTGCGCCCGGGCCGTTTCGATCGCCAAGTTTTAGTCGATCGCCCGGATTTATCTGGCCGCGAAGCAATTTTGAACATTCACTCTCAAAAAGTCAAGTTGGGCCCGGATATTGACTTGAAGGCGATCGCCACTCGTACCCCCGGTTTTTCGGGCGCAGATTTGGCAAATTTGGTCAATGAAGCTGCCTTGCTGGCTGCGCGCAACAAGCGCCTCGCCATAGCGCAGGAAGACTTTTTTGAGGCGTTTGAGCGCGTTGTGGCTGGCTTGGAAAAGAAGAGCCGGGTGCTCAACGAGAAGGAGAAAAAGATTGTGGCTTACCACGAAGTCGGGCACGCGATGGTTGGGGCTGCGATGACTGGCGGCGGCGAAGTTGCGAAAATCTCGATCGTCCCGCGCGGTATGGCTGCATTGGGTTACACGTTACAGGTTCCGACTGAAGACCGTTTCTTGTTGGATGAGTCGGAGTTGCGCGGTCAGATTGCTACACTGTTGGGTGGGCGATCGGCTGAGGAAGTGGTGTTTGGTAGCATCACCACCGGCGCCTCGAATGACTTGCAAAGGGCCACAGATTTAGCTGAAAGAATGGTCACAACTTACGGTATGAGCAAGGTTTTGGGGCCTCTAGCTTACGATCGAGGCCAGCAGGCGATGTTCCTCAACGACGGTATGGGAAATGCCCGCCGCGCTGTCAGTGCCCAAACTGCTGAGGCGATCGACCAAGAAGTCAAAGAAATTGTCGAAACGGCGCACCAGCAAGCCTTAAATATTCTCAAGGAAAATCGAGAGTTGTTAGAAACAATTACCTCGCAACTTTTGGAAACTGAGGTGATTGAAGGTGAGAAACTGCACGACTTCCTGACTCAAGTAAAGCCTGTAGATAAGGTTGCGGCGGTTGTTTAAAATGGTTTAATAGGACTTACGCATCAGAGTCCAGAAACCGGGTTTTTACTGAGAAGACTCGCGATAGGTGAGAGGTTCGGAAAAAACCCGGTTTCTTTGTCGGAGTGGCAGCGCAGAAACCGGGTTTTTGCTGAGAAGACGCGCTGTAGGCGACCGATTCTGAAAAAACCCGGTTTCTCGATCGGAGTGCGTAACTCCTGTTAAATTAAACCGTTTTAGAGATAATTCAGTTTCAAATTTGCTCAGGATTTATCCCCATTTCTCGCAGTTTTTCAGAAAGGCGATCGGCTTTTTGCTGTGCTAACTCTTTCTCCTGTCTTTCTTGTTCCATTTGTCTTGACAACTCCACATAAGATAAAAACTTCAGTCCGTCGGGACGATAAATTTCCAAGTCTCCAGATGTAGTTTCAAAACGGATTTCCATGCGCGGACTTACCCAACCTTCCATTGATTCAATATAGTTGAGTTCTCCGTCACTTCGCAGCCAACCCATTAACTCATTATCCTCTGGATCGTAGACATAATATTCTTCGACTCCATAATTCTCGTAAAACTTAAACAGCTTAAACATTGCTGTCATGCGGTTGCCGGGGGAGATGATTTCAAAGACAACTTGCGGCGCAATGTTATCTTCCAGCCACTGCTGGTAGGAACCTCTGTCGCCTTTGGGTCTGCCAAAGACTACCATAGTATCAGGTGCTTGGCGAGTTTTGTTATCTCCTTCGACGGGATACCACAGCAAATCACCTGCTACAAAGACATTTTCGTTGTCTTTGAATAAAGCATCTATTCCGCCTTGAATTTTTACGATCAATTGGAACTGTTTGGTATTGTCAGACATGGGTTTTCCGTCGCTGTCTGGGTAGATGATTTCTGGCAAGGTTTGAGTAGGAATTGTTGCGGTCATGGGATGACTCCATTGCTAGCAGCATCAATTTATATTTTATATCTATTTTATACGACTTACGCATTGGGCATAGAAACCGCGTTTTTATTGATATTGGTGCAACATCTCAGTTACAACCCTTTGATATACTGCTTCAGTACAGGTGACAAACTATAAAAACTTCCTTCTTTTTCTATCAAGCAGCGCCGCGATAAAGATTGGAGCGCGTTGAGTAAATCAGATGATGATATTTGTCCTTTTTCTAGCAATTTTGCTAGGTTGACTGGCTGGTTTTCCCTAGCCAACAATGACATAACTTGTTTTTCTTGTTCGGAAGTGCGATCGAACTGCTGCTGTAAAACATCTTTCAAATCTTCCGGTAACAATATGGTATCATCTAGTAATAACTCAGTCACGCCGATTCCCAACTCTTCAATCAGATTCGCCACGCTTTTTAACCATAGGGGATTACCTTGGTAGCGGTGAATGAGTGTTTCAGTGTTGTCGCTTTCTTCTAACCCGTACTCTCTGAGAATTTCCCGTCCGGGTGCGATATCTAAACCCGCGAGTTGTAAGGTACGGATGGGTTTATTTTGGCTTTTAACTTGAGTCACTTCTCTCGGTTGTTCCCAACCGATTAACATAAAGCAGCTTTGATGGGAGATTTTTTCTATTTGTTTGAATAAAGAGCGAGATTCTTCGTACTCTGGTTTATATTTTCCTGCCAATTCCCCACTACAGAAAAGGTTGTGAACGTCATCCAAGACTACTAAACAGCGATGGTTTTGTAAATACTTAATTAGTGGTAAGCGTTTCTGGTTTGTTGCGGGTGAATCTAGCTTTTCTGATTGCGAGAAAAGTTGTATTAGTTTATGTTCAAATTCATCAGGGGTGTAGGATGCGTCGATGCTGCACCAAATGACGCATTCAAATTCATCTTTTATTTGCTGTACGAGTTGCACTGCTAAGGATGTTTTGCCGATGCCGCTGATGCCTGTGAGGGCTATGAGGCGGCTGTTTTGTTGTAGAATCCAGGTGGTGAGGGTGTGGAGTTCGGAAGTGCGCGAGTAGAAATCACCCAATTCCGGCATCTCGCTTAAATCTTGATGTAGAGTTTTGGTTTGTTGTGGGTTAGCTGTTTCCTGATTTGGTGGGTGTGAGTTTGTTAGATCGGGCGGGTGTCTAGCTTCTCCACAAATGTTAAAATTACCGATGGCTACAACGTCACCTTGTGCAAAGTTTGAAGAATTAGAGACTTGGAACCTCTTAATGGCCGAGCGAAAATTCTTTTTATTAACATCTTCTCCCAACTCTTCTGAAAGTATCTGCCATAATTCCATTCCTACCTCTCTAACACGATCCTCTGATCTATTAACCGCCTTGGCAATTTCTTTGTAGCCTTCATCTTCCCATGTTCCGCGCAGAATCGTCTCTTGCAAGTCATTGAGGTGCTTACCTGTTCTAGCAAATACCAAATCTTCTGCGAGTTTTAGCACTTCTTTAAGGTTCATACATTCGGATAGATGTCAAGGTTGGTTGTATTGTACCCAACATTTACTCACATTTCCCAACATTTACCCACATTTCCCGATTTTCGCTAGGGTCATCAACTGCAAAAGTCCCGATAATTACCAAACTTTTTGCAAGCGGAAAAAGAAAAGTTAAGTGCTAGTATAGAGCGAGAGCCACTTTACTCCCTTGGGAACTTTAGGCACATGGATTAACTTAAAAATTTACTAAAAGGTCAGTAGGATGAAGAACAGGCTAATCGTCAAAATTCTCAAGGAAGGCGACCAAGTTTTGAATGTCTCACACATTGGCGAAGAGATTCACATAGTTGTGCGGAAACAAAACGAGGAAGTTTTTGTTTACTCCGTATTCCGCGATCAAAATGGACAGCCTAAACTGTCTAAAGCACCAGAGATTACCATCACTCATGGAGATGATGAAGTTGAAGCATGGGCAACCGATGCTAGTGGTCAAGAATTATTGTCTATAACTGCTTAATGAGGTGAGTAATGGGTAAGAAGTCTCTTAAAATAACAGTTAACGGTTTATCTGATGAGAACTACGCCGATGTTGCTAATGGGATAGTTAAGACAGTCAAGTCAGTTGCTCCAAATAGCGATATCTCAATTCTGGGGGCAAGCCCAGAAACATTTAAGGGTTCATCCAACAAGGAAATCGAGGGTAAGTAACGTGGCAAGTCACAAACGATCCAAGGAACACTTGAAGGCACAGAAGGCTGTCAAACAGAGGGATGGTAACGAATGTGAAATTTGCGGTAAAGTCCCGCAGATCGCAAATGGACACCATGTTATTGCTTACAGTGATGGTGGTCCGGCGGATTTGAAGAATATGATGACACTTTGCCCAGAGTGCCACAGGGCTTACCACAATGGAGAAATACCAGTCGATATTTGGCGATTTTGAATACAACGTCAAGCTTGCCTACTGTTCTCCAAGATACCTATAACAATTGAGAAACCTCAGTTTTTGTTGCTGAGGTTTTTATTTTTATTTATGGCATTGTATCGCACCTCTACCTGCATCCCATTTGAGAAAGTCTTTTCTTTTCGCTTCCTCATCCCGCTCCATCGCTGCAATAGATTTTTTAAACTTTTATACCCATTCTTGACTGACTTCATACTGTAATTCATCTTTAATCATGGTTCCTACCTCATTACATCTATCGCGATAATTCCTTTTATTCGTCTTTCCATCGTACCACAGCTATCATTATAAACAAACAGAAACCCGGTTGCTTCAAACCACCGGGTTTCTCAATATTGTTTCTGCATTTTCGATCGCTTAAATTCCGGGCACGTAGGCCATAACTGGAGTACCTTGCTGCTGCTGCGCGAGCGTCAAAAGCCGCTGAATTCGCTCTTCGGTAGGCGGGTGAGTGCGGAAAAGTGACTGCAAACCTTGAGTCGAAAAAGGATTCACAATCAACAGCGGCGACATCGCCGGATTGCCGTGCATCGGAATTTCCCTGCCGATTTTTTCCAACTTTTGCAGCGCGTTTGCTAAACCGATCGGGTTATTGGTAATTTCCACCGCACCGCTATCGGCTGCAAATTCCCTCGTCCGAGAAATCGCCAATTGAATTACGGTTGCTGATAGCGGTGCTAAAATGATTAAAAACAGCAAACCAAAGGGATTTGGGCCTTGTCTGCTGTCCCGCGTCACCGGCCCGTAAAGCGCTCCAAAAGTCAGTATTCGCCCGACAAATGTAATTGCACCGGCGATTGTTCCTGCAACGGCTTGGGTGAGGGTGTCGCGGTTGCGGATGTGGGTTAGTTCGTGGGCTAAAACGCCTTCTAATTCTTCGCGAGAAAGTAGAGTGATGATTCCTTGAGTAACTGCTATTGTCGCGTGTTCCGGGTCTCTTCCTGTGGCGAAAGCGTTGGGAGATTGGGTGGGAACTACAAATATTTTCGGTACCGGAATTTCGGCTTTTTCGCTCAGCGATGCTACAATGTCGTAGAGTTCGGGAGCTTCGCTGCGGGCGATCGGCTGAGCGCGGTAAGCCATTAAAGCGGCCGTGTCCGAATAGTACCAAGAGCTAAAACTTGAGAAGGCGGCTAGCGCTAAACCGATGTAAAGTCCTTGCTCGTTGCCGATTAAGTAATAACTTCCTAAAACGAGCAGGCCGCTTAGCAGTCCTAACAGAGCGGCTGTTCTGAGTTGATTTGTTCCTAGCATGGGGGGTTGAGGGCGATCGATATTTTGATATTTTTGAGCTTGTAATTAGATTTTCATATTTGCGGGCGCGATCGTATCTATCTGTCGAAGTAACTCGGGCGGCCAATAGTAGTATTTACCGCCCATCATCTCGCATTCACCTGCGTTGCTCTGCGTACCCTTCCCGAAGGCGAAGCGCCTACATCTGCTGTTGAAAAAGCTATGAAGTAGGGTGCGGATATGTCAGATTTTTGATGAGAATGGGGGATTTGTGAGGCGGCGCACCTGACTATTGTGTGGTGCGGATATATCAGATGTACGATCTGCTTTTGGGATTTTTGATGGATCCGCACCCTAGCGGGACTAAAAAAAATTCCCTGACGCACACTACAGTGAGTTAGCTAAATAAGTTTTTTATTATATGATATAACATCGATCGACTGCAAAAAATTACGAGGTTTCAACTATAAAGATTGTGGTCGGGGTCTAGCCAAACAATATAAAAAATATTTTCACTAAAAAATCCATGCACCCTACCGTATTCATTAGCAGATATTTGAAACTGGTAGGGAATATTGACTAGCTCATCTTCATTGGGAATTCCGAAACCATTAGGTTCAGTTGTATCTTGCCATGCTATGCCATGACAGCGCAGGCTTTTACTCTGATTATTGATGATTTCTTGAGAATTCAATTGTGATAAATCCCGCAGCCTTCTCAAGAGAGACGCTAGATATCTCGAATCTCGGCCTGCTAGTGAAAATTTATCTTTGTCATCCTGATAGTACCTGAAAGAAAAACTCACTCCTTCGGGTATTTTTACATCTTGACGCTTGATACTAGATAAGGATGGCTGGCGGCGTATATCTGCCTTTTTAGGTTTCTTCGATGACACGGGTTTTGTAAAATTCTTTCATTAATTCTTTCGTAATAATAGCATGAGAAGGTTCATCTTTTGGCAAGTTACCTCTAGCCTTAATCCAAGGGTCTTCGCGTCGTACCATCAATTCCAGCTCGTAAGCATCGCAAAAAAAATACTCATCGGATAATTCGTCCAAAAATTCTTGTACTTCTTCCGGAAACTCGGGTTTTTCGACTTCTTTGAGAATTGGCTTAAACCCAAATTGTTCTTTGTATTCATAAAATAAAGCCGGGATAGTCGGCCCGTGCACCCAGGCTTCAAAATCCTCCTCAAAAAGCGGTGTATCTTCAAAGGCTAGATACCATGCTTGGGCGTAGTACAAAAGTTTTTGGAGCTTGTGGTTGCTGAGGTAGGAGCCTACGTCATTGGCAAACCAAATGTAGTAATCTGCTAGTTGGGAGGCTGTTGTTACTGTAGTTATTGTGGTCATATAATTTGAGTCAATAAGTTTGGGATTCTATGATATCATACATTACAGCCGTAGGGTGGGGATACATCAACAATCTTCAAGAAAGAGCAACAATCTAATAGATCCGCACCTGTTCTTTTCAAGAGCTGAGGAAAGAAACCCCACACTTGTTTTCTGAACTATTCTGTAAGGTGCGTCGAGAAAGAAATTGTCGATCGCATTTAGGGACTTTTCATGGCGACACACCCTACAAATACTGTGGCTCAAGAGGCGGTAGAGTCGCAAGATATCACATTTCCAGGCAGAGCCTGGAAACGAGATTAATGCACTGATAGCACGCAAAGAAACCGGGTTTTTACCTAATCTATCGACTGCGACGAAACATATTCGTAAAAAACCCGGTTTCGGACTCACATTGCATGCAAAGAAACCGGGTTTTTAGCTAATCTCTCGACTCCGACGAAAGATATTCGTAAAAAACCCGGTTTCTGATTACGCCTCCAGATGAGTGTAAATCTTAAACTACTTGTACTTGTTTTTCTGCAAGGGAAGCTATAAGCGCTTTTTGCTGGGCCTGTTGAGCTTCGTCAGCCAAAAACTCGGCTAATTGAGCTTCGATTTCATCCCGCACAATTTGGCGGTATTCGAGGAAATGCTCGTTGTGGGCGCACACTGTTAAATAGTGATCCCAAACTGCGGGATTGCGCTTGAGAATGCTGAACAAATGATGCCAGAACTTCCACCGAGTTGAACGCTTGACTCCTTGGCGCCACACTACAGTTAGCAGCGCTCGCAAGTCGATCCAACTGGGGACTCTTGATGGTATATTTGCTGTAGGTGCACCTAACATCAAGAAGTGGCGGTAGGTGCGGTCTAAGTATTTCTCAGCATCGTACACATCAGAAAATGCTTGGACATATTCCCTGGCGATGTCTTCTAGCGGCCGCGTGGGAATGAAGTTCATTAATGTAGTCTGATTCAAATTGCCGGATTTGTCGCGCAATCTGCCTTCTTTTGCTAGTCGGTGCGATAATGCAGTGTGCGGCAAAGCTTGCAGCATTCCAAAGGTTGTACTGGGAATTGCTGCTGCTTCGGCGAAGTTGACGATGCGCTGGCCTGCACCGGGTTTTTCGCCGTCGAATCCGATGATGAATCCGGCCATGACTCGCAAACCGGATTTGGCAATTAATTCTACTGATTCGATGAGGGAATTGCGCGTGTTTTGGAATTTTTTGGTCATTTGCAGGCTTTCTTCGTCGGGGGTTTCAATTCCTAGGAATACTGCATTGAAATGACATTTCACCATCATATCCATCAATTCTTGGTCTTGGGCTAAGTCGATGGATGCTTCTGTGTTGAAGTTGAAGGGGAATTTGTGTTCTATTTGCCAAACTTCTAACTCTTTTAGCAACAGTTTGACGCTGCGTTTGTTGCCGATGAAGTTGTCGTCTACCATGAACACGCCGCGCCGCCAACCTAGGTTGTAGAGACAGTCTAGTTCTGCTATTAATTGTTTGGGTTCTTTGGTGCGCGGTTTGCGGCCGTAGAGGACGATGATGTCGCAGAATTCGCACTGGAAGGGACAGCCTCGCGAAAATTGAATCGACATTGAGTCGTAGGCGTCTAATTCGAGCAAGTCGAAGCGGGGAACTGGGGTTGTGGTAACATCGGGTTTTACGCCGTCCGATCGATAAATTCCGCTTTTTTCGCCGCGCCCTATTGCTTCGACAAACATCGGTAGGGTGATTTCGCCTTCGTCGAGAATCAGGTAATCTATGCCCGCTGCTTGGGGTTCTTCGGGTACGGAAGTCGGGTAAGGGCCGCCGCAAGCTACGGATTTACCGCGCCGTTTTGCTTCGCGGATGATGTCTAGCAAATCTTCTTTTTGGACAATCATGGCGGAGAGAATAACGAGCTCTGCCCATTCCCATTCTGCTTCTGTGATTTGTCTGATGTTGCGATCGACTAACTTAAATTCCCATTCTTGGGGTAGAATAGCTGCTACTGTGACCAAACCCAGCGGTGGAAGCAGCACTTTGCGATCGACTAATTCTAGGATTTTCTCGTAAGACCAAAATGTTTTCGGGAACAGGGGGTAAACTAGAAGAACTCGCATATTATGTTAAACCTCACATCAGTAAACAACTTGCGATCGGGCTTAGGGGCGTGAGAGTTCGATCGACTCTCAAGACTTAATGTTAAGGCTAAAATTACGATCTTGCGCGCGATCGCATATCTGGCGAGGGGCGACACCCCCTAATATAAACACAATGAGCGCCATTTTTAGCTTGCAGTTCCCTGTTAAAGTTGGCAAATGCTGATATCTTATCGTATTTGACCCTTGATTGGCGATCGTCCGATTTGAAAAGTGTAGGAATCAGGCAAAAAAGAATTTGAAACAGTAAATTACTCGTTTGGTGCGCAGTGCCCGCGCTACTGGGAATCTTTGCCGGGAATCCCGCTAGTCCTTAACATATCAGCAACTGTGCCGCAGTAACTCGGCATTCCGATGCTTTCGGGATTGACCAGATTTTGATAGGTAAAATGGCGGTAGCTGATGCAAAATCTATCCCAAGCAGCCACCTGAATTCGGAACAGCCAAATAAAGAAATCGGCCAGCCAAGGTGATAAAGTAATCCGAAAAAATATCTTTTTCTGCAAATACTTGCAAGCTTGTTCGACAACTTCGTTCGCGGTAATCGCCGGAGTTCCTAGTACAAAATGTCGCGGTTCCTCAGAAATCGGCGGATGTTCAACTAAATAATTAACTACTGTAGCAATATCTGCGCCGTGGATGAAGTGAAAACTTCCGTCTGCCTTCAGCCAGCGAATCAAACCTATCCATTTGGCGACAAGCGGCAGGCCGGATGAGAGGTGAGAAACGGGTTTTTCGGCGTCTCCTCCCAATACTAAGGTCGGGTAAAGTGCGGTAATTGGAGGCACATTTGTCAAGGTCGATAATTGCGTCATGCAATCGTATTTCGAGCGGATATAATCTGTCCCCAGTTCCCCGGCTTCGGCGAGCAAATTGTTGTCTCTACCGAGAATGCTGGCTGTTGAAAAGTAAATTATTTGTTGGCAAGTCTGGGGCGAAAGTAGTTGAATGAGGCGGAGGGTTTTGGTGACGTTGACATCAAAAACTTCTTGGGTTCCTCCCCAAGCTGTGGCTGCTAAAATTGCTACGTCTATTGTTTGCAGCAGTTCGGCAAATTGCTCGATATCTCTCATGTCGCCTTGTATGATATTGATGCCCGATCGCGCTTTCCAGTCAAATTTTAGCTTATCGGGGTTGCGAACTAATAGGTAGAGTTCGTGGTTTGTCTCTTGAATTAAAGTTTCGGTCATGTAGTGACCGATACAGCCACTTGCACCCGTTACAAAAATTTTTTTGGGGTTCATTTTGCCGCAGGGGAAGATGGGAGAGATGAGGGTTTTTTGAGTTGATGCTGAGGTCTGATCCCCCCTAGCCCCCCTTAATAAGGGGGGGACAAGAGTCCGATCAAAGTTCCCTTTCTTAAGCGGGGGACAAGAGTTTTCTCAAAGTCCCCCTTCTTAAGGGGGATTTAGGGGGATCTGGCTTTGGCTATAAACGAGAGTTTACTTGTTTACTCGTTTTACTCGTTTTACTCGTTACCAGGCAGGAGCCTGGTAACGCATATCAGGAGGAAGAGCCTCCATTTTCAAGAGCGAGGCAGAGCCTCTAGCTATGGGTTCCGCAGGCAGAGCGAAAGGAACCAGTTAATCGCAATCAAATCGAATTTAAGCGGTAACTGCGAGCAATTTGTCGGCTTGTTTTGCGGTTTCAAAGAAGAAACGCACGTTGTCTTCGGGAGTTCCCGGTAACACGCCGTGTCCTAAATTGAGGATGTGTCCGCGATCGCCCGCTTTGCGAATTGTATCAAGAATTCGATCGCGAATAAACGGTTGAGAACCAAACAACACGCCGGGATCGAGATTTCCCTGAACGTTCATGTTGGGGCCCAAACGCTTGCGCGCGTCGGCCATATCAACCGTCCAATCGACGCTGATGATATCGGCGCCGGATGTTGTCATGCGTTCGAGGAGGCCCGCGCTACCGGTGACTAATAGGATTAGCGGGGTGTCGGGATGGGTTTTTTTGACTTGCTCGAATACTTGTTTTTGGTAAGGTAGAGCGAAGGTGTCGTAGTCCTGCGGGGACAGTTGGCCGGCCCAGGAGTCGAACATTTGCACTACTTGCGCGCCGCAGTCGATTTGATAGCGCACGTAAACTGCGATCGCATCGGCGAATTTTGAGAGCAATTGATGCAGTAAAGTTGGATCGGAAAATGCCATGTTTTTGATGACGGCATAATCCTTAGAACCTTTGCCCTCAACGGCGTAGGCTGCTAGAGTCCAGGGCGCGCCGACAAAACCGAGTACGGTGGATTTGTTGCCGACTTCGGCGCGCAGGGATTTGAGAATTGTTTTGATAAAGGGCAAACTTTCTTCCGGGTTCAGCGGTTGCAGGTTGTCGATTTGCTGCTGAGTGCGGATGGGTGCGTGGATAATCGGGCCTTTACCTTCGGCGATGTCCATGTCGATGCCCAAACCGGGCATTGGGGTGACGATATCGGAAAACAAAATTACGCCGTCGGGTTGAAACGCGCGCCACGGCTGAAGGGAAACTTCGATCGCAACTTCGGGTATTTCGGAACGTTCGCGAAAGGATGGATACTTTTCTCGCAAATCTCGATAGGCTTTCATGTAGCGACCGGCTTGGCGCATCATCCACACGGGCGGGCGTTCTAGGGTTTCGCCGCGGGCTGCCCGCAACAGTAAGGGAACTTCATTTAATGCCGACATTTTAACTTGTCTCTACCTTAGATATTTCAATGCCTTTGGTAGCTTACCACTGTGCGATCGTCCTTTTTGACTAAATACTTATGTGTACAAATGTGTATTTTGCGATCGCCAAAGAAACTGAGATCGTGGCTAGAACTCGAATCTAGTGCTGGATGGACGGGTGGTCAGAAACCGGGTTTTTTGCGAAGATGATGCGTTGTTACTCGTAGATTAGCTGAAAAACCCGGTTTCTGCTGGTTGGAATTGCGATCGAACTCAGATTATTTGCGAGGCTTAGGGAAAATCGTTGAAATGACGCTGTTTCGTTATAACCCTCCCAGCATTGCGGGGCAAGGGTTTCAGCCCTTGACTCTGCGGGCTTGAAGGAGTTTTGAGGGGTAATTTTGGGAACCCTCGCAAATCTCCCCACTCGCGCTTGGAAACTAATTGAATGGAAACTTGACACAAAAAATCAATAGGAATATAATTAAATAATACCAATTTAAAGAGTAAATAAAAATGCTTGATTGGATTGTCAAAACCGTAGCTGATGCTTCAGGGGTAACTAGCCAGCTAAGAGTAGCTGAATGGGCAAGATTGAATCAGACTAATGCTTTTGATATGGGCCCCAAAAACTACCAGAGGTGCTTATATGATTTAGGTTTAGATGGCAAGTATCATGAGCTTGAATACAATGAAAACGGAACCCTTAAATATCAATAATATCCATTATTTTTGAAACTAAATTAATTGCCTCATAAATTTTAGCTGGTAAGCAGCAACTGATTCACGCCTACAAAATTACATCTAAAATACCAATAATTGTAGGGGCGGGTTCACCCAAATCTACAATGAAATCGGCGAACTCAAAAACCCGCCCCCACCCATCGCAAAACTCCAAAAACAATTTCCTAATCAGAGTTGGTTGGTTGGGTTGGGGCGGGTTTATAAATATTGTTGATTCCAGTTACAAATCAGGGTGAACCCGCCCCTACAATTCTTGGGAAAAGATGATTTTTTCGGGCTTACCTAGTCACACACACTCCGCCCACGGATACGCGACATTGATCGGGACGATCGAACCTGCTATTATCATTAGAGCGATCGAATCTACCATCATCCAGCCTCGCCGAATCTAAATCTCTAGTCCGCGAATTGTAGTAATAATCGCCCGCCGGAACAGCCCTAGTCGGTACAGCGCAATATGTCCCGTCCCTGCCGGCATCGTCAAACCTTACTCTTACCATAGTACGTCTGAGGCGACAGTCGATCGGGTTCAAGCCAAAATCATCTCGCAAAATCCGTTCTCCATCGTAGCTGCGGCTGTCTCGGCCCCTGTCGCTTCTGTCATCCCACCTATTGCTAGCCCGTCTGTCGCCATCAATTCCCGAAACTTCCACCGTGTAGCTACCGCCCCTGGCAGCATCTTTCGCTAACACCAAAAGCTTGTAATCGCCGCTGCGGGGAATTTGATAATTAAAAGAACGGTCTTGGGTAAAAGCGACTTGTTTGTTGTTCCCGTAAAATAGTACCATAACGGGAGTAAAACCGCGACTTCTATCCGTATCTAAAAACACTTGAATGTTATCGCCTTCCCGCGCACTGAAAGTATATTCTTGACCGCGCAATTCTTCCGTCGGAGCACCGGGCGTCCACATATTTCGGAAACGGTAAATCGGGGAAGTGCGGCGGATTACTCCGTCTATGCGATCGTTATTTTGTATGAATTCAGCAACAGCACTTGACGGAATGGCGGTAAGTGCCAATCCGGCAACTAGCACAGTGGCAGCAATACTATTTAACAAGTTGTGTGCTTTCATATCAACCTCTCAAAAGTTTTAAAATCTTTTTGCCTTGTTGGCGCCGACATTTGCATACACTCTCTATTTTAAATCTAATTTCTGCCAACCGTGTTAACCATTAGCTCAAGTTAAGCCGAAAACCCTTAATCAATCTCGCTTTTAGCATAGTTTCGAGCCCCCCTCTTATCCCCCTTAAGAAGGGGAGTAGGGGTTGAGGAAAGAGCGCTTCCGGTTGCCCCCTACTCCCCCCTTCTTTAAGGGGGGTTAGGGGGGATCAGCTATTTAGCTACTGCCAAATCTCAAGTTAAACTTACAGACGTTGATGCCACATCTAAAGTTGCGATGTATCCCCACAAATCAGCAATCCCGATTCAGCGTCGAGACTCGCCTCAATTCCCATCGGTAAAGCAGCGTTAACCCCCTCGTGGCCGAAGGGCAAATCTGAGACAATCGGAATATTCAAGTCAAAGAGCCGATCGCGCAAAACCTCTTCAATGCTAAAACTAGGAATATCCGGGCCAACCTCGCAGCGGCTGAAGCGCCCCAAAGCAATGCCCCGCACCCCCGCAAAAGCCCCCGCCATCCGCCACAGAGTTAGCATACGATCGACCCTGTAAGGAGCCTCGGAAACATCCTCAAATGCGAGAATAGCACCTGTCAAATCCGGTTGATAAGGGGTGGAGAGCAAATGAGTAGCCACCGTCAGATTCGCCGGAAACAGCCGCCCCGAAGCTTGTCCGCCACCCCAACCTTTACCTTGCAAAGATTGTAACGGACGACCTTCTACGCAGTCAAAAAGTCGATCGACAGACCAATGCGGTTCCGCGCCCAAAGTCGTCAGCAGCGGCCCGTGAACGCCCCAAATCCCCAATTTTTCGTCATTCCACAGCAAAGCCGTAATGTCGGAAAAGCCGATCAACCATTTCGGCCCATGGGAATCGGGAGTGGGAAACCCGGAATTTGCCCCATCTCCCACCTTGCCTTTTTCCAAAAGTCGAGTGCTGCCGAAACCGCCTCGAACACACAGAATACCGCGACAATCCGGGTCACTGAGGGCATCTGCGAGCTGTCGGACGCGGTTTTCGTCAGAACCGGCCAAGTAGCCAGTGCGATCGTCAAAACCGGGTGTTAATTCAATTCGATAGCCGCGGGATTTCCAAATTTCTACACCCTTTTCAAAGTTAGTTAATTCTCGCAAAGTGCCACTAGGGGCAATTACTTTGAGCAAATCTCCTGGTTGCAGAAATTTTAGGTCAGTCATTAGTTATTAGTTATATCGTGTTTCGTGAATCGAGCGTAATTCTGTAGGGGCGGGTTTTACCGACAATTTCTGACTGAAACAGACCATCTCGAAAACCCGCCCCCACCCACCCATAAATACAAACCTACATTTTCTGATTCGATGCAAATTTCAGGTTGATTTGGGTTATCGGTTGTGGCGGGGCGGGTTTATCTAGATTGTTGATAATCGTTAGATATTGTCGGTGAAACCCGCCCCTACGGGATATGGTTGATTATTGATTTAGGAGTGAGTTTTTCAGATTGTTTGTTAATCATACCTACGGCAAAGTCAGAATTTCCACCCCAGAATCAGTCACAGCCAGAGTATGTTCAAATTGAGCCGAAAGCTTTTTATCCTTAGTAATAGCAGTCCAACCGTCGGCCAAAATTTCCACATCCCAAGTACCCTCATTAATCATCGGCTCGATCGTAAAAACCATGCCTTGTCTGAGCTTCTTTCCCGTGCCCCGCTTCCCGTAATGCAAAATTTCCGGTTCGGTGTGAAAAACGCGGTGCACGCCGTGTCCCGCAAAATTTCGCACTACAGAGAAACCCTGTGCTTCAGCATATTCTTGAATCGCTGCACCGATATCTCCAGTACGAGCACCCGGTTTAACTTCCGCAATTCCTCTTCTCAAGCATTCCTCGGTTACTTCAACTAACTTTTTCGCTACCGGTGAAGGTTTCCCAACAAAAAAAGTCTTAGAAGTATCGCCGTGATAGCCGTCTACTAAAGGCGTTACATCTATATTAATAATGTCGCCATCTCTGAGAATTTGTTTGGCATTCGGGATGCCGTGACAGACAACTTCATTGACGCTAGCACACAGAGATTTCGGAAATCCTTTGTAACCTAGCGGAGCGCTTTTTGCTCCCCGGGCTAAAGTCCAGCGTTCGGCTTCGTCGTTAATTGCTAGAGTGCTGACACCCGGTTTAATCATTGGTTCGAGATGCAACAGAAGCTGAGCTGCTAAGCGGCCGGCTTGACGCATTTTTTCCAATTCTCTGCTCGATAACAGCACTAAACGTTCAGTTGCCATAGTTTTTTTTCTGGTCTTTTGTTGTGGTTGATTAAGAGTTTATTTAACTCAATTTTAGAATAGATTTGAACCAGTTCTCAAATCGATCGCCCAAAGCTCCCAAAGAGTATTCTACCTCTGCTTGTCGCCGGCAAGCGCTGCGGTCAATTTCGTCTAAACGGGCGATCGCACCCACCAAGCCATTTACGCTGTCAGGTTCCACTAAAAAGCCCGTCAGTCCGTCTCTAACAATTTCGGCAGGCCCCCCGCGCTCGTAAGCAATCACGGGCACACCGCACGCTAAAGCCTCGATCGCGACATTTCCGAAAGCTTCCACCCAGCGCGGCGTCATCAACAATGCTCGGCACTGGCGAACTTGCTCTTGCATTTGGGTTGTTGTCAGAAACCCTAAATATTCTACCGGAGCATCCGGGTAATCTGCACAAATTTTTTGCCAATAATCCTCATCCTGCATTTTGCCCATAATTTTCAGGGGAATGCCTGTAATTTTTGCGGCCGCCACAGCATCTTCTAAGGCTTTTTCCGGGGCGATGCGGCCTAGCCAAGCTAATTTTGGTTCCGGTTGGCTGCAAAATTCGTACAGCGATAAATCGATGCCGCTTCCCAACAACTGACACTCGGCTGCAAAGGCAAAGGTTTCGGCTTGGGAAACGGTGTAAACTCCGATCGTACCGGGAAATTGGGCTGCGGTTTGTTCGGCGATGCGATCGAGCGATCGCGAAAGTGAACCCATACTGATAAAATGTGCGATCGGAGTCCTAAAAAATGGCGTCAAATAAAACGGCAGCCAATCGTAGGCAAAGTTAACAATCACATCCCATTCATCCTGAACTTGGCGGGCGTATTCCCACATATTTGCCAGCACCCCATCGGCGGGCATCACAATCGGATCGCGGTAATCTTGTGTTTGGGCGGTTACTTGCAAATCCCCCCTTATTTCGATTACTGGAATTGATTCTAAAACCGAACCTACCGGAGCTACAACAGCTATTTTATTACCTCGGCGGTGCAATTCTTTTGCAATGTTGAGCACTGTAAGTTCGACTCCGCCGCCCAACCCGGAACCGAGTTGACCGACAGAAGTTGAGAGAAATAATAGTTTTAAAGATTCAGTCATTTGTTATGTGTTATTTGTGATGTGTTATTGGTTATGTGTTATGTGTTATTCGTTAACAGTTAACAGTCAACAGTTAACTGTTAACTGTTAACTGTCTCCAATTCCCCAGGACCAATTCCCCATCCCTCCGCTTCGCTTCGCCCAATTCCCAATTCCCAATTTTCAATCATCCCTCCCAGAACGCGGACGGATGCGATTTAACTGATTGATTGCCCAGCGAGCAGTTTCCTGAACTTCTGCATCAGGATCGTCCGTCGCGCGGTGCAACAAATGACTGATTTGATTCACCAATTCGTAAATCCGCGTCAAGTCGCGAATTGCATTTTTCCGCACTTCGGGGTTTTCATTTTGCAGCGAAATTGACCAGGCATTATTCATCGGTTTGAGCGTGCGAATGCCAATTTCTGAGAGACTTGCCAAAATTAAACTGTACTGCTTCGAGTCGGAATTTCCTAGCAAATCCAGCAACGGCTCAACTGCTCTCGAATCTCCCTGCTGGCCGAGTTCCCAAATAGCTTTGCGCCTCTTGGCGGGATTTAAGTGCTGCAAATCTTCAATCAGTGCTTCAATAATATCAAATTTAGGTCGGCCATCCGTTTCGGGAAGGGAAATATCTTTGTTCCAACTCGCTAGCGAATTGGCTCGATTAGCTGTTTCGGGAATCTTGAAACCTGTGTTGCTGTAGCCGTTGCTGTTAGTTTCCAATGGCGCGCTGTCGGTATTAATTCGATCGCCCTCGACTTCTGCATCCTCGGATTCTGGTTCCCCCGATTCTCGGATAAACGGTAAAGGTCGATCGCTGCTGTCGAGACTGTAGCCCTTTGGGAAATCAACAGGGTATGGCACTGGTGGTAGCGGTTTTGGTGCCCCAGAAGAAACCTCTTGCTGTCCAATTGCGCGCAAGTTGGTACGAGCATCGGGATTGGTGAATCGAGAGTTTAAGCGGTTGTGGCGATCGCCTCTTGCCCGTCTTCGCTTAGAATGATTTGACTCGCCGCTGCTAACCAATTTCAACATGATAAATACTGCCGCTGCCGTGATGACAACTGCTGCCAAACCCAACATTAACAACCCCCGCTGGCGAGACAAAATGACGATTATATTGGAGATTGGTTTCGGGATTTTGGAATTAGATTTTTGCGTTTTGGACGGCTTAGATTTGTTATTATCCGGCGCCGGAGAGGGTTTTTGAGGATTCGAGTCCTGGCGTAAGTCCGGGGGAGAGTTCGCCTGAGCAATTTCTGCAGCAACAACCCGGTAGGAAGCATTGATAGTCTGTTGCCGAACTTGGGCACTGGGACTGAAGGCAGCGCCCAGACAGGCAATGCAGGTGAATAAACATAGAGTGGAGCGGTAGTGCGCCATAAGACTCAATCGGGGGAGAGGCAACGCCGCATGACGAGCTTTAGTGTAACCTTGAGTTAGCTCGATCCTAGCTGCTATACGCCCAACTAACCCACAAATATCACGCCTTCTCGCGAAAAATCCTGGTTAGAGGTGCCACAGAGCCGGATCTCAATATCTCAATCACACAATTGCGTCAATAACGGCGGCTGCGGGTAAAGCAGGGGCATCTTTGAAAGTTGATTGCCAGCAGAGCCTCAGCCAGCGGAGCCTCCTCTACGTGCTGCAGCGCCGGCGCTCGCGTAGCGGGCGATTGTTGCTCGCCCTCGATTTCTCACCTTGAGGGTGGCATGACCAAGAGTTTAACAAGCGGACGCTCCGGCCAAGAGCGATCGCTTTTGTCTTAATCTTAACGGGTAGTCGGAGGCGGCGGATTTGCCGCGGCAACGAGAAACCGGGTTTTTGAGTGTATTTCTGGCTGCTAAACCGAATATTTTCAGTATGTTTATTTGTACCTACTTGCTTAAGTTAAATCGATCGGCATTTCATCGTATTTCCCCAAATCTGATATAAGATCGAGCTAAATTTTTCGTGTGAGAGTAGAAGCATTTGTGAGCCAACAAGATATCTTAAATTTAGCAAAAGAAGGCGATGCCCGGGCGATCGCATTTCTGATCGGCCAAGCACTCCAAAGCTTCGGCGTCACCGCTAAAGCCAGCCTGGAAAATGACACCCTGCACCTGCTGCTGGAAGCAGAACAATTGCCCGCAGAAGAAGCCTGTCTCCGAGTCGCAGTCAAAGGATTGCAGCGGCTGCAACCAAATAACGTTTACTCCGTAACAGTTTACGGGCGCCGGGGCGGCCAGCAATTGCCCGCTTGGACTCAGACAGTAGAATTAAAACAACGCTTGACTGCCGCACCCGTGACTGTACCCGCACCCGCGAGCGTACCCGCACCTGTTAGTGTACCCGCACCCGTGAGCGTACCCGCAGCCCCAATTCCTGCGGCTGCCGCCGTACCCGCTTCCCCAATGCCTGTGGCTTTGCCAAAAATAGAAAAAACTCCAAATGTCACAGCCGAGCCCATTGAAACACCAGAACAATCCCCGCCCCAACCCCGTAAAATCCCAACTCAAAAACCCACAAACCAACGCCAGAAAAAGCCATCACCGCAGCCAGATTTAGCAGCCACTAAAACTAAAAAATCTTGGCTGTCAATCGGTACCCTGAGTCTGATTCTCGTGCCGATATCCGGCTTTGTTTTGGGTTCTCAACTTTACAAACCCTCAACCACCGCTACGATTAACCCTCGAACAGAGAAGCCTGCGGTACAAAAAGTACGATCGACCCCCTCTCCAGCACCCGCAGCCAATCCCGCTCCAAAATCGCCCTCCCAAGCTGTAATAAAACCTGCCAATCTGCCCGCAACGGTCAGCATCAAAGCAGTTGGCGACATGATCCCCGGCACCAATTTCCCCTACAACAAACTGCCGGAAAAAAAAGAGCGTTTATTTGAATCGGTAAAACCGTACCTCCAAGGAGCCGATATTTTATTTGGCAATTTTGAAAGCACGATGACCGATTATCCTTACAGCTCCAAAGGAGGCGGCGGAGGAATGCTGTTTGCCTTTCGGACGCCTCCGAGTTATGCCAAAATTTTCAAAGATGCTGGTTTTGATATTTTGAATGTTGCCAACAATCACTCTTACGATTTTAACGAGCAGGGATTTAAGGACACGATTAAAAACATCGACAGCAACGGCATGAAGTCTGTTGGCAAAAGAGATCAAATTGTCTATCAAAATGTCAAGGGCGTAAATTTTGCCTTTATCGGCTTCAGCAACTACGGCGAAGTTCACAATTCCTTGCTGGAACTGCAAGCGGGGGCAGAAGTTGTCAAAAAAGCGAAACAAAAGGCTGATATTGTAGTGATCTCAGTTCATGCTGGTGCTGAAGGAACTGGAGCTCAGAATGTGCGAAATAAAAACGAGTTCTTTTACGGAGAAAACCGGGGAAATATGGTTTTGTTTTCGCGCACGATGATTGATGCGGGAGCGGATTTGATTTTGGGACACGGCCCGCACGTTACCAGAGCTGTGGAACTTTATAAGGGGAAATTGATTGCGTATTCGCTGGGCAATTTTATGGGTTATCGCACTTTGTCCACCGCAGGAGCACTGGGTCAATCTCTGATTTTGGATGTAAAAATGACTCCAAAAGGTGATTTTGTTTCTGGTAAAATTATCCCGATCGAACTTAGCAGCCAAGGTATTCCGTCTGTTGATGACGATTTTAGGACTGTGGGGTTGATTCGCAGTTTGACTCATAGCGATTTTCCCAATACTGGTTTGACGATTGATGACAAGGGACAAATTTTGAAAAAGAGTAAGTAATACTGAGTAGGGTGCGTCGCCCTCAAAAATATGTACAGAAGATAGACAATCTCATGGCGACGCACCACACAATATTTGACTGTTTTTTCTCTTAAATAAGTTTTCTTACATATTTTATCGCTCGGATAGATATACTAATCTTAACTCTACTATATTTAACTGGAAGTTACTCTATAATGTATAACAACTCCATTCGGGCTATAAATTTATGAAATGGCTGTCAGCATCTACCGCTCTGCTTCTGGTTTCCATAGCTTTTGCTACTCAGGCTCGCGCTGCTAACCCCGAACACGTCAAGCAATTGTTACAAACCAAACAATGCAAAGGTTGTGATTTAAGTAATGCTCAATTAAAGGGCGCGAGTCTGAAGGGAGCAAATTTGGAAGGAGCAAATTTGGAAGGTGTATATTTGTACAAAGCTTATCTCGTAGACGCTAACCTTAGCAGCGCTAACGTCAAATCAGCCGACTTAGGAGACTCGAATATGCACGGGATTAACTTTAGCGGTTCTGACTTGACTAATACTAATCTCAAAGGCAACGATATGACTGGCGCTAACTTCGAGAATGCCAATTTATCTGGAGCTATTTTGGAGTGCAATAAAACAAATCGAACTAAACTTGGTTATGCTAACCTCAAAAAAGCTAACTTGAGTAATGCTAATCTTAAGGGAGTATGGCTTCAAGGTGCGAATCTCGCAGGTGCCGACCTCAACCATGCTGATTTAAGCCCTGATACTGCTGAGAGTGGGAGGACAATTTACACTTTCTTTTCTAACGTCAGCAGCGCTAATTTGAGCGATGCTAATCTCAGCGATACTAATTTGTATCATGCTATTTTCTATAGAGCTAATTTGAATAATGCCAAGTTAACTGACGCTAATATGAATGATGCTAATTTAGTGATGGCTCAATTAATGGGAGCAAATTTGATGAATGCTTCTCTGAGGGAGGCAAACTTGCAAAGAGCTAATTTAAGCAACGCTAACCTCAGTAATGCGGATCTGGTGAAGTCAAAACTGGTTGATGCTAATTTAACAAATGCTATCTTGAAATCAGCTCGGTTGGTAGATATTAATATGAGTGGAGCTAACTTAATGGGTGCTGATATTAGTGGTGCCGAAATGCGTAAAAATAAATTATGTCGCGTGACAATGCCAGATGGGACAAAAACTGAAGAAGGCTGCGATAAATGATCTACCAGATTACAGTTGTAAAACGGCCTCTGGAGTAAATCTAAAATCTAAAATCTAAAATCTAAAATCGACTGACTATTCATAAACCATCGTTTTCAAAGCTTCTTTCATTTCCTCCGCAGTCGTCGTCGCCGTACCGAATTGACGCACGACAATACTAGCCGCCAAATTGCCCAAAACTGCCGCTTCCCAACCCGATGCACCGACGCACAAAGCTAAAGTCATCGCTGCTACGACTGTATCTCCAGCGCCGGTTACGTCGAATACATCAGTCTTGTTAAAAGGGGGAATGTCCCAGCTTTGAATGGCAAATTCTCCCTGTTCGCAAGTCGAGGTTGGAGGTGGTGAATTTTTAATAGCTTCGCCGTTGACTTTTTCAAACAAACTCATCCCTTCTTCGCCGCGAGTAATCAGGATTTTTTGAGCTTGAGTTAAGTTCAACAAATCGCGTCCTGCTTGCATTAAAGTTTCAGGGTTTTTGATAGCATATCCCACTGCTTGCTCGGCTTCCGGTAAGTTCGGAGTAAACAGCATCGCTCCAGAATATCGCTGCAAATTTGTTTGAGCGTCTACAATTGTTTTGCCGGGAACTACTGCCGACTCGATCGCCAAACGAGTCAAAACTCCATCGCCGTAGTCTGAACAAACCACGGCATCTACTGTCGGAATTTGCTGCCGGATGTAGTCTGCTAATTGCAACTGCAAGTCTAAATCCGGCAACTCGTCCGATTTGCGATCGACTCGGACAATTTGCTGAGTCACCGACTGCCGCGCGTGCCCGGAAATTCGAGTTTTGGTGACAGTTGGACGCTGCGAATCGATTAAAATGCCCGCCGTATCAATTCCCGCCGCCTCAAAAATACCGCACAAAGCCTTTCCCTGGTCGTCTTTTCCCACCAAACCAGCAACTTTTACTTTGCCTCCCAGTTTGGCTAAATTGTAGACAGCATTTGCGCCACCTCCGGGTAGTTGCCGAGTATTTTCGTAGCGCAAAATCAGCACAGGTGCTTCGCGGGAAATTCGCTCTACTTGTCCGGTAAGAAACTCGTCCAAGGTCAAATCTCCGATCGCTAATACCTGCGCTCGATCGAAGCAGTCTAATCTTTTCAATAATTGCTCTGTTGAGGCACGCAGTTGAGGCAAAAAATCGGAATAGTCGTTAGTCATTAACCAAAAAAATGAGACTGAGGAGTTGATAGTTGAGCGTGGAACGAGCGGGAATTAAAAATCCTAATATAAATTAATAATTAATTTCCTCCCTTGTTTGATTTTTAACTTTTAATTAATTTTCTCACGGGGATTTTGAGAAACCAGTTGCAGGCTGTTGGCGATCGCACGCGCTCAACCAACTTGGCCCAAAAATGCGGATACAAGCCAATCCATTGAGACTTAATAGAAAGTTTCACGGTGTGGAATTTGCCTGCTACATAAGTGCCTTCAAAAGACAGCAGAATTATTTCAATTTCTGCTTGATGATCGTAATCACCTGAGTCATTTGTTTTTTGAGTGCATCAATTTCCGCTTGCATTTTCGCCATTTTCTGAGTCATCGCCTGAATTTCGGCAGCGCCCGCTCCGGAGCTGGGTGCAGCAGCGGCGGCGGCTGGGGCTTCTGGCACAGGCTTCTTTTTGGCCAGTACCATCGCCGATTTGATCGCCTCGGTTAGCTGCTTCTTCTCAAACGGCTTGGCGATGAATGCAAAAAAATGCTTCTCGAAGGGTTTGGGAATTTTTTCCATCACCTCTTCTTCGCGGCCCGACATGATCACCAAAGGTATCTTAGAAAGCTCGGGATGGGCTTGCACTTTTTGATACACTTCCCAACCGCTGACTTTGGGCAGTAGGAAATCTAACATAATTAGATTCGGTCGGGCTTGACGGATCAGTTTGAGTCCCTCTTCGCCGTCTTTTGCTTCTAGAACTTCAAAGTTACCCTGAGGCAACATCTCTCGGACTCGGACGCGGATGACTTTACTGTCATCGATTACCAAGATTTTTTGACCAGCCACGACTGACTCCTTCAGTAATGAATGAGTGATGATTTGCAACCTTCAGTATATCCCTAACAGAATTCTACCCATAATTCTGGGCGAGTTTAGTTTTGCTGCACCTCGGCGCGATTCTGATTTCGGGTGAGACTGCTACAAGTTCAGGGACTTTGATTTCGGATACGATCGAATATATTAACTCGATCGCCACTTAATTTTATGTCGCCCCAAACTCCTAAAACTCCTACTGTCAAAGCAACTGCCGCCCAAATGCGGGGTGAAATCGAGGCAATGCCGGATTGGCTGCGACGGCCGCTCGGCACTGCTGGCGAACTTTCCCAAGTCCAAAAAATTATTAAACAGCGGCAAATTCACACGATTTGCGAGGAGGGCAGATGTCCCAACCGGGGCGAGTGCTACGCCCAAAAAACGGCGACTTTTTTGTTGATGGGGCCGACTTGCACCCGCGCTTGTGCTTTTTGTCAAGTAGATAAAGGTCATTCTCCGATGCCCCTCGACCCCCTGGAACCGCAGAAGGTGGCCCAGGCTGTGCAGTTGTTGGGTTTGCGCTATGCGGTGCTGACTTCGGTAGCGAGGGACGATTTGCCGGATGGGGGTGCGGGTTGGTTTGCGCTGACGATCGCCCAAATGCGCCACTTAAACCCCGATACTGAAGTTGAGGTACTGACGCCTGATTTTTGGGGGGGAATGGGTAGGGCTTCTGAGGGGTATAATTCCAGCCTTGATGAGTTGCAGCGAGAGCGGATTCGCACGGTGGTGGAGGCTAAACCGGCTTGTTACAACCACAATATTGAGACGGTGCGTCGCTTGCAAGGGCCGGTGCGGAGGGGGGCCAAGTACGATCGCTCGATCGAGGTTCTGCGCATTGTCAAGCAATACGATCCAACTATTCCCACCAAATCCGGTTTGATGTTGGGGCACGGCGAAACGGAAGCCGAGATAATTGAAGCGATGGCCGATTTGCGGGATGCCAAGTGCGATCGGCTCACCCTGGGTCAATACATGAGACCATCTCTAGAACACCTCCCAGTGCGCAAATACTGGACGCCAGCCGAATTTGACCGTTTCGGGTCGATCGCCCGGGAGATGGGGTTTGAGCGCGTGCGATCGGGGCCTCTCGTCCGCAGTTCCTACCACGCCGGAGAGAGCCATTGAATTTAGATTAATTTCCACTCGGTATAAACTCCTAGTTACAAAAAATAACACTAAAGGATTGTGTCATGTGCGACGCTCTCTGCTATTTGTGAATACAGTGACTTATGAATTAGGAGCAAGAATTATGGCAGAGATAGCAAAGAACCAATTAAAATCCGACTCCGTGATGAAAACGGGCAAATTCCCTTACACCTTTCGCGCAGGCTGGTTTCTGTTGCTGTTAGCTATCAATTTTGTGGTTGCAGCCTTTTATTTCCATATCATTGAATAGTTCTGCAACTTGACTTTTAGCAGACCCTGCTTTTGGGCACCTCAAAGTCAGAGAGGGGGAGAGGGGGAGAGGGGGAGAGTGGGAGTAGGAGAGTGAGAAAATCTTTCCTTCTTCCTTCTTCCTTCTTCCTTGCTTCTATAGGTTAAATCCCGTACACTACTTCGTTGTCAAACTGACCCCGTTACATCCGTTACATCCCGTACACTGCTCGTTGCCGAACTTCCCTAACGATTTCTCGACGCTTCTAACTTAGACAAGCGCTCTTGAATTTTGATCACATCCTGCTTAGTTTCAATTGCCAAAGTTGCTAAATTGTCAAACATCGGGTCTCCCGAAAGCATTCTAGGATTTGTCCGGCTTGAACTCGGACGGTTCGGAGACACAGGCCGCGTCACTCTCGAACCTTGAGACTGCAAGCTGTAGATTTGTCCCCTGAGTTCGGAAATTTGACTTTCTAATTGAGTAATGCGAAACTCTAATTGACTGGTCGATTGAGCGGGAGTAAAAATTGGCTCCACAGCAATTGCTAGCGCGCAAACAAGACACAAAAGACCGATTGTTATGGCGCGATGGCGAATATTTTTCGGCATAGCTTTAATAATTTAAATTATACCACTTCTACGATAACAAATCGCCTAGATTTTTGACCTCTATCAGAAGTATGTCTTATGCCAACTAGGAACGTAGCTATTTTAATGTTCGATGATGTCGAGGTACTGGACTTTGCCGGGCCTTTTGAAGTGTTTTCAGTGACATCAGAATTAAATAAGAGCGATTCCCTTGGGGATAGCTTCGCTTCACGACCTTTTGCAGTCTCTACCGTAGCCGAACATCCCGGTGCTGTCAGCGCCCGCAACGGTTTAAGCATAAATCCCGACTGTACGATTTCCGATTGTCCGCCACCGGATATTTTAATTGTACCGGGAGGACTAGGCACGAGAAAGTTAATCGATAATTCAGCAGTTATTAACTGGATCGAAGATTGTTCGCAAACAGCAGAATTAGTGCTGTCTGTCTGTACGGGTTCGCTGCTTTTGGCAAAAGCTGGCTTGTTGGAAGGTTTGGCGGCAACTACACACCATGGGGCATTGGAGTTATTGAGAGAATTAGCTCCCAATACAACTGTTGTTGAAAATCAGCGATTTGTGGATAACGGCAAAATCATTACTTCTGGGGGAATTGCTGCGGGAATTGATATGTCTTTGTATGTTGTCGGGAAGCTTTTGGGTGCAGCACAAGCCGAACAAACAGCAGATCACATGGAATATAACATTGGGAATTGGTAATCTAGTTAATTGCACATTTTATTTGCATTAACCTCACAAGTTACCAATATTTTGTCGCTTAACATGAGCCTCTAGATCCCCCCTAACCCCCCTTAAAAAGGGGGGGACAAGAGCGCTCCAGTCCCCCCCTTCTTAAGGGGGGCTAGGGGGGATCTAGCAGCCATAATTCCCGCGCAAAACCTCTATCTGTAGGGTGCGCCGCGGCGCACCTTACCGCTATAATTAGTGCGTCAAACTACGCATAACCTAATTAAGAATCTTCGCCCCAAACTCGAAGCTGAACATAAACTAATATCAAAGCTACAGCCATCAGGAAAGTTGCCGCAGCGGCTGCATAGCCAAAATCAAATTGCGAAAAAGCTTGCTCGTAAATATAATAAACTAGCAAATTAGTAGAGTTCAAAGGGCCGCCGCCGGTGATGACATAAACTTGCTCGAAACTGCGCAGAGTAAAAATAGCAGTAGTGACGGTAGCAAATACTAAAGTCGGTCGCAAACCGGGTAAAGTGATGTGCCAAAATTGCTGCCAACCATTAGCTCCATCTAATTCTGCCGCTTCGTAACGATTTACCGGAATTGCTTGCAATCCTGCTAAAAATACTACCATATTAAAGCCTAATTGTTTCCAAACACTGAGCAAAATTATTACTGGCATTGCCCAAACTGTGCTGCTGAGCCAAGGAATTGGATTTAAGCCGATCGCCATTAACATATCATTCACCGGGCCTTCGGTTTGAAACAACCACCGCCAACCCAAGCCAACAGCAACTAAAGAGGTAATCGAAGGGATAAAATAAGCGGTGCGGAGAGCTCCGCGCCAAGCAAACGAGCGATTTAGCAAAACTGCCAAACCCAAAGGAATTATTAAACTGGGAATGACTGTAGCGGTAGTAAAATAGATCGTGTTTTGGAGAACTTGCCAAAAATCCGGGTTAGTGACGAGGCGCGAGTAGTTGTTTAAGCCAATCAAACGCACTCCCGCCTGGGTAAAGCTGCCGCTGGTAAAGCTGAGGTAAAATAAATAGGCGATCGGCCAAATCAAAAAAGTACCCAGAAATAGCAAAGCTGGGGCCAGAAAAGTCCAAGCTGCGATCGACTCATTGTCCAACCAGTTAAAACGCCCAGATTTCATCGGAACCATTGGCTTGTAAATTTTAGCTTTTAGTTTTAAATGGTATCACAATATAGGTCAATGTCAAAATGAATCTTCTCGATATATTAGGTAATTTACCCACTATAGAAACTGAAAGGCTGCTGCTCCGAAAAATCACTTTAAACGATGCCAGGGATATGTTTGAGTATGCTTGCAACCCCGAAGTATCAGAATACACAATGTGGTCAACTCACACCTCGATCGAAGACACTAAATACTTTCTCAAGTCACTTACAAGAATGTACAAAAAACGAGAGCTTGTAGATTGGGGAATCGTCCACAAAGCCGAGAAAAAATTTATCGGGACTTGCGGATTTGTGGAATGGAGCATGACGCACAGCCGCGCGGAGATTGGCTACGCGCTTTCTGCGAGATATTGGCGCGAAGGATACATGAGCGAGGCTGTCAATGCAGTTATTGAATTTGGCTTTCGGGAGATGTTGCTAAATCGAATTGTGGGTCGATGTGAAGTTAACAATATTGCTTCGGCGAGGGTGATGGAAAAAGTGGGGATGCAATTGGAAGGGATTTTGCGACAGCAGCTATTTGTCAAAGGCCGATATTGGGATCTGAAAACTTATTCGATTCTCAGGGAAGAGTTTTTTGGTAATATTGTTGTAGAATCTGATTGAATATTTTTAAGGGCATTTAAGTAGCTCCACCTAATTAAACGTAAAGTACGGATCGCTAAAAAGCATTCTGTGTATGTCTTCTACCTTCTCCCTGATGACTGGTGACGGCAGGACTGATGACTGATGACGGCAGGACTGATGACCAATGACCAATGACCAATGACTTATGACTTATGACAGTTAATCAAGCATCTACTAATTCCAGCGCCAGCCTAATTTCTCCTGAGATTGGCTTTCCGGCGATCGCTCCGGCTCATCCTCCCTTAAAACTAGGAATTTTAGCATCGGGAAGCGGCAGCAACTTCGAGGTAATTGCCCAAGCCACCCACAAGGGACAACTTAATGTTCAAATCCCAGTATTAATTTACAACAATCCCGAAGCCAAAGCCGCAGCCCGAGCCGAAAAATACGGCATACCCTCGATTCTGCTCAATCACCGCGATTGCAAAAGCCGCGAAGAATTAGATACAAAAATTGTTAAAACTTTCCAAGAATATGATGTACAATGGGTAGTGATGGCAGGTTGGATGCGCATCGTCACCAAAGTTTTGCTCGATGCTTTTCCCGACAAAGTTATTAACATTCACCCCAGCTTGCTGCCGAGTTTCCCGGGAATTCGCGCTGTCGAACAAGCACTCGCCGCCAAGGTTAAAATAACCGGATGTACGGTGCATATTGCGCGTTTAGAAGTAGACAGCGGGCCGATTTTAATGCAGGCTGCGGTGCCGGTATTGCCTGACGATACCGCAGAAACGCTGCACGCTAGAATTCAGGTGCAAGAGCACAAAATTATGCTCGGCGCGATCGCCCTTATTGCCGAATCCCATCAAAAACATTGTGACTAAAAACCTCACCCGTGCCGCATCTTCCCCGGAATTACCCGTCAGCGACTCGCCCGAAACTGGCCCGCCGCTGAGAGACTCCAATCGCCTGAAATTAATCCTCAAAGAAAGGCTCAAAAAGAACATCGGCATCAAGGGAGAATTCTACCTGCCTTGCTTGCCATCAATGCTAGACGACTATCTGAAATTACTCTCAGACTTCTTGCAACTTCTGGGACAAAATCTCGACGCCGCGCAAACAGAAAACTTGCGAACATTAATCGCCAACGCCTTAACAGAAGGATTCAAAAATTCTCCCCACGCTAATCTCATAGTCTCATACTTTCCCGCCAATTCCCAAACTGGTTTAGCCGGCGGCATTACTCTCAATACCAAGATTCAAATCGAATCAATGGCCCAGAAATATCATAGCTGGCCGGATATTCGCCCCGAACCTTTATTTGGCAGCTTTCCCGATGCCAAAGTCATCGCCGTTGCTGCCGAATTAGGGGAACCGGGTAAAGCACCTATTTTAGATGTCGGTGCGGGCCCGGGGCGCAATAGTCTGCCTTTAGCCCGGTTAGGCCATTCCGTGGATGCGATCGAGCTAACACCGATATTTGCCGAGAAACTATCAGCAGCAGCCACCGCTGAAAACTTGCCGATAAATGTCACCCAAGGCGACGTTTTAGACCCATTATTGAGGATGAAAACTTATCGGTACAAATTAGCCATTGCTACCGAAGTTCTCTCTCATTTCCGCTACCCCGAACAAGTCCGTTTGTTCCTCGGCAAAATGTCCGATGCCGTGTTAAGCGGCGGGTTTATCTTATTCAGTGCTTTCTTAGCTGTAGATGGGTACGAACCGGACGAGATGGCAAAACAAATGTCGGAATTGTGTTGGTCTTATCTGATTACCAGACAAGAATTGCAAGCAGCAATCGACGGTTTGCCGTTGGAAATTATTTCTGATGAATCGGTGATTGAATACGAACAAAAACATTTGCCTGATTCTGCATGGCCGCCGACACCTTGGTTTGTCAGTTGGGCTAGCGGGCGCGATTTATTTCCGGTGCAAGAAACGCCGCCGTTGGAGTTGCGGTGGATACTTGTTAAACGCTTGTAGAAAGTATTAGGGTGCGTTAGATTGTAGCTTTTTGATGATTGAGAAAATAACGCACTCGCTCCGCATCATACGACAAATTTTAGCTAGTAAGGTGCGTCAGATTGTAGGTTGTCGATTTTTGATAAAATCACGCACTCGCTCCGCACCCTACGGCAATTTTCCCTAATCTACCTAGTTTTATTTTTGGTTTTTCTTTAAATATGCTTTTGGCACTCAAGCATCTCTTTCAAACTTGATAAATCAAAAATTTTTGTACCCTGATCGTCAAAATACTTGCCTTTTCTATCGACTAAAACTGTTTTAATTCCCAACTGCTCAGCTCCCTCAATATCATCTTCGATTGAGTCACCAACCATTAAAACTTGTGATGGTTCTATATTTAAATCATGCATAACAAATTCAAAAACTTTACAGCTAGGTTTGCCAAGGCCAATTTCTTCACTAATATAGATTTTCTTAATATATTGAGCTAGCTTTAATGCCTTGATTTTATCCCTTTGCCCGTCCGAAGGTCCATTTGTAAGAATAGCAGTATTAATTTCTTTTTCTTCTAAAGTTTTTAGTAAGGGCATCACATCATCAAATAATGTTATTGCGTGATTAGCCTCTTTCATGTAAATATAATTTAGTGCTGAAGAAAACGCTAAAGGATTTTCGTGAGCGCCTTGTATAACATCAGCATAGCGACGCAACCTATACTCGTCCCTTGAAATAACTCCATTAACAAATTGTCGGAACAATGTAGGTTCTATTAAGCTATAACTATTCCAGAATTGGTTAACATCTATCCCAGATAATTCAAGAACTCGATTAACAAGACTTATTGCGTTTTTTTTTGCTTTCTGATAATCACAAAGTGTATCATCTAGATCAAAAATGACGTATTTTATTATAGCCAATTATTTCTCCCACCCTAATTGTTCATCCCAAATTATACAAACTCCAACACCAACTGTTCCCGATCGATACAGCTCGTAGTAGGGTGCGTCAGATTGTAGCTTGTCGATTTTTAAGAAAATCACGTATTCTGACGCACCCTACGGCAATTTTACCTAGGAAAAATCTACTATTCAACCTCGGATGCCCGCAATTGTCCGCAGGCGGCATCTGCTTCTAAGCCGCGAGAATACCGCACGCTAACTGCAATTTTCTTTTCCTTCAAAACCGCAACAAAATTGTTGATTCGATTGGGAGTCGGTCGCTGATATTCAGCTTCTTGAATCGGATTGTAGGGAATTAAATTGACGTGACACTGAAAACCGCGCAAGTGAGTTGCTAACTCGGCTGCGTGTTCCGGCAAATCATTTACATTTGCTAAAAGCACGTATTCAAAGCTTAATCTGCGGCCGGTCGATCGCACGTACTCGCGGCATTCTGCGATTAAGTCACCCAAAGGATAAGGGCGGGCGCTAGGAATTAACTCTTCGCGCAATCTTTGATTGGAAGCGTGGAGGCTGACGGCGAGGGTAACTTGCAGTTGATGTTCGGCTAGTTGGCTGATGCGATTGCGAATTCCGACTGTGGAAATGGTGATGTTTCGCTGTCCAATTCCTACGTCTTGATTCAAACACTTGACAGCAGCTACAACATTATCGAAATTTAGCAGGGGTTCGCCCATTCCCATAAATACGATGTGGCTGACTCGGCGGCCGAAATCTTGCTGTACTGTCAAGACTTGATCGACGATTTCGTTTACTTCTAAATTGCGCTTGAAACCGCCTTTGCCGGTGGCGCAAAAGTCGCAGCCCATCGCGCAGCCAACTTGCGCTGAGACGCACACTGTCAGCCGTTTTTCGGTGGGAATGCCGACTGTTTCAATGATTTGACCGTCTGCTAATTTTAGGAGATACTTTACGGTGGCGTCTGGTGCTACCGATCGATAATGAATGGTCGATCGCCCGATCGGGATTTTAGCAACAGTCTCGCGCCACTGTTTCGAGAATACAGAAATGTCAGAGATCGATCGCGCCCCTTTCTCATAAATCCACTGATACAACTGTTTACCGCGATAAGCCGGTTGTCCTTGCTGCTGCACCCACTCCGTTAACTCAGCTAAATTTGCCCCCAGCAAGGGCGGAATTTTACCCGACTCAACAGCCAAAGCAGCAGTCTTGCGAGACTGATTCGCATCCCTGGAATTACCAGAAGAGTACACCTGAGAAACGGAAGTAGGAGACATAGGTCATAGCGAAAATTGAAAGCCACCCTCTATCTTAAAACTTCTCGACCAAAGCTGCCGTTAATCCTCAAAAAGGCGAAGTCTCGAGCCCCCTCGCATCCCCCTTCTTAAGGGGAGTAGGGGTCGACTTTGAGAATAATCCGGTTGCCCCCTACTCCCCCCGATCGAAGGGGGGTTAGGGGGGATCTTATTGTGGACTCACAAAGAAAACTCCAGACACCAATATCCGCAACGCCAGTTAATTTTTGGTAAAATTCCCCAAATATTGCGTGTAAATGACCGCAGCCACCTAAAATAAACTCTGGAGTTTGTTAAAGGGTATGCAAATTGGACAGCTTTCCATCACAATTAATGCAACTTTTATGGTGCTAAATATTCTTGCGCTGCCCTTAGCGTTTCAATTTACATCGCCCGGCCCGATTATCTTTCAACTCGGCCCCCTAGCCATCCGCTGGTACGGGCTGTTGATAGCTTCTGCCGTCTTAATTGGCGTGAGTCTGTCCCAATACTTGGCCCAAAAACGCCGCGTTAACCCGGAATTGCTGGGCGATTTGGCTATCTGGCTGGTTCTGGGCGCTATTCCCTGCGCTAGAATTTACTACGTGGCTTTCGAGTGGCAGCAATACGCCCAGAGACCTGAAGATATTATTGCGATTTGGAAAGGCGGAATTGCCATTCACGGCGCGATTTTGGGCGGAACTATCGCAGCTTTAATTTTTGCGAAAATCCAGCGAGTTTCTTTTTGGCAGTTGGCAGATTTAATCGCGCCTTCGGTAATTCTCGGTCAGGCGATCGGACGCTGGGGAAATTTCTTTAACTCCGAAGCTTTTGGCAGTCCTACGGATTTGCCTTGGAAACTCTATATTCCCCCAAACAGCCGCCCGCCCGCCTACGCTAATTTTGAATACTTCCATCCCACATTTCTCTACGAATCCCTGTGGAATTTGACAGTATTTGGGTTGCTTCTGACTTTGTTTTTCCGCGATTTGCAGGGCAAAATTCGCTTGAAAACTGGTGCTTTGTTTTTGGTTTATGTGGCAGCTTACAGTTCCGGTAGAGTCTGGATTGAAGGGTTGCGAACTGATAGTTTGATGTTCGGGCCGCTGCGGGCTGCACAGATGGTAAGCTTGACTGGGATTGTGTTAGGGTTGGGCGGGTTGGCTTGGCTTTATTTGCTCGATCGACCTTTGCCAGATGTTGTCTCCCCCAATGGCGATCGGGCAAAGGTCGATGGCAAATCCCCAGAGGATCGATAAAAAACCCCAGAGAGGTTAGTCTCTAGGGTTCAAAACCAGGGTGCATCTACCATCCCTTACTTCCAACCCAAATAGGTGCATCCGGAAACGCCGGTAAATTTAGCAAATATTTCGATGGGCAATGAGTTTGACAGAGATTGAAGCCCTAATTCCAGGGGTATACATTGTAGGTGCAGGCCCGGGAGACCCGGATTTGTTGACTGTTAAGGCTCAAAAATTACTTGCTGCAGCCGATGTCATATTATTTGCTGATTCGCTAGTCCCAGAGCAAATTTTGCAGGGGGTGCGCGCGGATGCTGAAGTTATCCAAACTGCGGATAAAACCCTCGAAGAGATTGTACCTTTGATGGTGGAACGAGTGCGCGACGGTTCAAGCGTCGTCCGTCTCCATTCGGGCGATCCCTGTCTCTACGGGGCCGTCGGCGAACAAATGCAAGCTTTGGCCGAAGCAGGAATTGCTTTTGAAGTAATCCCGGGAATTAGCGCTTTCCAAATTGCCGCAGCTAAACTTAAAATTGAGTTGACAGTTCCCGGAGTTGTCCAGACAATTATTTTGACGCGAATTAGCGGCCGCACCGAAGTACCCGAACGCGAAGAATTGGCTAGTTTAGCGGCCCATCAAGCGAGTTTGTGCCTGTATTTGAGCGCCCGCCACGTCGAACAGGCTCAAGCTAAGTTGATGGAACATTACCCGTCTGATTTGCCTGTGGCGATTTGTTATCGGTTGGGCTGGCCGGATGAAAAAATTGTGCTGGTTCCTCTTGAGGAAATGGCGGTTGCTACCCGCGAAAATAATTTGATCAGAACGACGATGTATTTAATTAGTCCGGCTTTGGGTAAAGAAGCCCAAGGGCGATCGCGCTTGTACCATCCAGAGCACGATCGGCTTTTTAGGAAAAAATCAAAAATAGCAAATAGCTAATTCTTCAGAATTCATCATTCAATCTTAATCTGATAAAATTTATCTCCGAGGGACGGGCGCGAGCAAGCAATATCAGATATACCGCCCACAATCTCCGTACAAAACCCGCCCGATGAGCGGATATTCCCTCTTCCTTCTTCCTTCTTCCTTCTTCCCCATGAAAGATTTAACTCGCAGACAATTTATCACTGTCACCGCATTAACCGCCGGATTTGCCTTAGCAGTTCATCCTATTTCTGCGGCAACTATTACCACAAATACAACGGGTTTAGTTGCAGGTGAGGTAAAAATTCCCGTGAAAGACGGCTCAATTCCAGCCTACAGGGCAATGCCAGCCAGCGGTAGCAATTTTCCAGTAATTTTAGTAATTCAAGAAATCTTCGGAGTTCACGCACACATTCAAGATGTTTGCCGCCGTTTTGCTAAATTAGGTTATTTGGCGATCGCCCCTGAAATGTATTCCCGTCAAGGCGATGTTTCTAAAATCACCGACATTCAAGAAATTATTAGTAAAGTTGTCTCGAAAGTTCCCGACGCTCAAGTTATGTCCGATCTAGATGCTGCCGTAGATTGGGCGCAAAAGTCAGGAAAAGGCAATATTAATAAGTTGGGCATTACAGGATTTTGCTGGGGAGGCAGAATTGTGTGGCTGTACGCGGCCCACAACCCGAAAGTCAAAGCTGGCGCGGCTTGGTACGGGCGTTTGGTTGGCGCTTCTACGGCTTTAACTCCCAAACAGCCGATCGACCTTGCAGCAACTTTGAAAGTGCCAGTATTGGGGCTTTACGGTGGCAAAGACGACTCAATTCCCCAGGATACTGTCGAGAAAATGCGGCAAGTTCTCAAAACTGGCAGCAGCGGTTCCGAAATAGTGCTTTATCCAGATGCGCCGCACGGTTTTAACGCCGACTACCGCCCCACTTATCGGGAAAAAGAAGCCAATGATGCTTGGAAAAAGCTGCAAGATTGGTTTAAAAAGTATGGGGTTTCATAATAGTTTTGAGTTTTGAGTTTTGAGTTGAATAGTTAAGCTGTCGCGCATTTAAATTGTATATTTAGAGCGGGCTCTCCCGCCCAGCCCACAAGACTTTGATTGTTTTTCAACATCCAATTTAAGTGCACAATAGCTTATCATACTTTGGTTCGACTATGCCCTATGCCCTATGCCCTATACCCTATGCCCTATGCCCTATGCCCGTATTATCTCCTAGACAGTTGGGTTTGTGGGCGCTCCAAAAGGTAAACTGGGCGGTGTAGAATTTATCGATCGACAGGTAAGCCCGTGCTAGACGAACAAGCTAAAAAGACCATCCTGCGCAAAATTCCTCACGGATTGTACATCTGCGGTGTCAAAGACGGGGAGGAAGTCAACGGTTTCACCGCTAGCTGGGTGATGCAATCTTCCTTTACCCCTCCCTTAGTCGTCAACTGCGTCAAGCAAGACTCCAAATCCCACGCCATGATCGAAGCCAGCGGTGTGTTTGCCCTGAGTTTCCTAGAAGCAGGACAAAAAGAGTTAGCCCAGAAATTCTTTAAGCCGCAGCGCCGCGTTGGCAATAAATTTGAGGATGTAGAATTTTATGGTGGCCCCGAAACCGGTTGTCCGATTATCTCGGACTCTCTGGGTTACATTGAGTGCAATGTTGTCGGTGCTGTGGAACACGGGGATCACACGGTTTATGTGGGAGAAGTTATCGGCGCTGGCGTTCACCGCGAAGGCAATCCGTTGCTGCTAGAAAGCACTGGCTGGAATTACGGCGGCTAAAGACTTGGCAGTTGGCAGTTTCGCGCTCAACCTCAGAAACCGGGTTTCTACGAGTTTTGGCGATGAGTAACGAGAAATATTCGTAGAAACCCGGTTTCTCGTTCCGGCGCTCAATCTCAGAAACCGGGTTTCTACGAGTTTTTGCGCTAAGTAACGAGAAATATACGCAGAAACCCGGTTTCTAGTCCCTGCGCGTCAGCCCTCAGAAACCGGGTTTCTACGAGATTTTGCGACGAGTAACGAGAAATTCAAGAAACCGGGTTTCTAGTTTCTGCGTGTAGTTAGGCGGCGCATAATTAATAAAAAATCGGCGACAATCTTGTCCGTGTTTTCGGAAGTTAAAATTGGGACGTGGACGAAAATACATTTAGCTGCAAGCTGAGCATCGCAAATATGCTTTAAAACTGCATAATAGAGGGCTTCGCAAACATATTTCCCGGCTTCGTGACTGATTTCTGTGGAGGCTAAATCGGCGACGAGCGGTTCGAGATTGACTGCTGTTTTCAAAATGTCTGTCTCGCAGCAAGCGCAGGATTCTAGGGTTAATTTTTGCCGGCTTTCGGCCATACCGCAGCAGATAATGGTGTCGGGTTGGAGTTTGTTGATTTGGGCGATCGCCAAATTCGGCGCTTCCTGGAAATCTACGGGCAGTTTCCTCAAAAAAGTTAGGGAATAAGGCAAAGATTGCATTTGGGAAATCTTGGCTAATAAGTCGTCGGAAGAGTTTGATTTCTGATGCGGCCGCCAAGTGTCAAATGAGGTCAGCAGGATTTTGGTTGTCATATTATATTCGGTAAGTTGACGCGCATAAAATCTTGTGGCTGGGTTGGGGCGGGTTTATAAATTCTCTGGTTTTACAGCAGAGATACTGGTGAACCCGCCCCTACGAGCCTCGAATTTTGGAATAGGGAATTGAAAATTAATCTGACTGACGACTGATGACTAATGACTAATGACTAACTGTATGCAATAATAGCGATATTGATAATATAAGGCAAGTAAGTCAATGTCTGTCATCGCAGTAGTGGACTATGACATGGGCAATCTGCACTCGGTCTGTAAAGGCTTGGAAAATGTGGGTGCAGTGCCAAAAATTACGGATTCTCCTGCTACAATCGAGCAGGCGGATGCGGTGGTTTTGCCGGGTGTGGGTTCGTTTGACCCGGCAATGCAGAATTTACGATCGCGCAATTTGATAGAACCGATAAAAAATGCGATCGCCTCGGGGAAACCTTTTTTAGGCATTTGTTTGGGTTTGCAAATTCTGTTTGAAAGTTCCGAAGAAGGCGTAGAACCGGGATTGGGCGCGATCGCGGGAAAAGTGCGCAGGTTTCAATCGGAACCGGGATTGACAATTCCCCACATGGGATGGAATCAATTGGAATTTGCTCAGCCGAATCAGCCGCTGTGGGAAGGTTTACCCTCCGATGCTTGGGTTTATTTCGTGCATTCTTATTATGTCGATCCGGTTGATTTGAAAGTGCGATCGGCAATGGTGACTCACGGCAGTCAAAACGTGACGGCGGCTATCGCTAAAGACAATCTGATGGCCGTGCAATTTCACCCGGAAAAGTCTTCGAGTACGGGATTGCAAATGCTGTCAAATTTTGTCAGTCAGGTGAGGACAAAAGTAGCGGCTTAGGGGATTTTTGCCAAACCCGGTTTGTTGCGTCAACCGGGTTTTTACCGAGAAAATGGGTTGAAAGCGCCGTCCTGGAGCGAAACCGGGAATCACGGTCAGTGCTATATTTAAAATAGATCGAGACATCAGTGCCTGACTGAAATAAATTAGAAAATACTGTAAAATCAGGGTTTTAAATGATACCATTTTTCCCAAAAAATACAACTGTATGTCAGTTCAAAACTCCTATCGAGTAAGTCATCCCCAATCTAAAATCTAAAATCTAAAATCTAAAATCCTATGAGTCTGAGAATCTGCGGCAACCGCCAAATTAAAACTCTGCCGGGACTCGCAACTCGCCCGACACCTTCGCGAGTTAGAGAAGCTTTATTTAATATTTGGCAAGGGACGATCGCAGATTGCAGGTGGCTTGACATTTGTACCGGCAGCGGTTCGATGGGTGCAGAAGCTTTGTGCCGCAAAGCTGCGAGTGTCACCGGCATCGAACAGTCGGCGAAAGCTTGTGCAATTATCCGCGAAAACTGGGAGCAAGTAGCAGACTCGTCCCAAACATTCCAAATCCTGCGGGGAAACGCGACGGCGAAATTGGCGGCACTAGCAGGAGAGCAGTTCGATCGCATTTACTTCGATCCGCCCTACGCCAGCGACTTGTACGAACCTGTTTTAAATACGATCGCCAGCCAAGAAATGCTAGCACCTGATGGCCAAATCGCGATCGAACACAGCCCGGATCGATCGGCACAACCGATTCCCGGCCTAGAAATTTGCCGCCAAAAAGTATACGGCAATACAGCATTAACCTTCTACACGCGCAGTTGCTGACAGGCTCAAACGGCTGCTGCTGCGTCACTCCTGGATGCAGACAAAAAACCGGGTTTCATCGCGCGCGCCCGGAAAAAATAAAAGTTTTTCGATTGAATACAATACAAATTTTTCCGAGGAAGTTAAGCTTGCTGCATCGGTTGTCAGAGCAACTTGCCCGAACAATTGATGAAATAAATGGAGTTTACGCTGAAAACAAAGACTTTCAGTTGTAACATGAGTTGCAAAGTGTGAGTGTGAATATTCCTAAAGGAGTGAATATGGTTCAGACACCTTCGCGCCATCGCGGTAGCGAATTTCCGGCTGCTAACTCGGCAGTGCCAGTCAAACGCGATACGATTCTGGTGGGAGATAGCGCCCCGCTGCCAAATACAAAACTCTTCGGCACAGACGGCATTCGCGGGAAAGTTGGAGAATTGCTAAATGCACCCCTAGCCCTGCAAGTTGGCTTCTGGGCTGGGCAAGTTCTGCGCCAAAATGCCCCCAACCAGGGCCCTGTGATTTTGGGGCAAGACAGCAGGAATTCCAGCGATATGCTGGCAATGGCACTGTCAGCAGGTTTGACAGCCGCCGGTTTGGAAGTGTGGAATTTGGGCTTGTGTCCCACTCCCTGCGTTGCTTATCTGGCAAGCGTTTCGCAGTCTGTCGGCGGAGTGATGATTTCGGCGAGTCACAATCCCCCAGAAGATAACGGCATTAAGTTTTTCGGCCCCAACGGCTCAAAGCTGTCGCAGCAGTTGCAGGAACAAATCGAAGCGGGAATCCGAGGGGCTAAGGTTCCGGTTGCTAGCTTGGCTTTGGGGCATCACTACCACCGCCCAGAGTTGATTAAAGATTATGCTACTTCTCTCTCAGATTCGCTGCAACAGATGAATTTGCGCGGAATGCGGGTGGTTTTGGATTTGGCCTGGGGGGCGGCTGCTGGTTTGGCGCCGGCGGTATTCGAGCAAATGGGGGCGGAGGTGATCTGTTTGCACAACTCTCCTGATGGATCTCGCATTAATGTTAACTGCGGTTCTACTCATCTCGACATTTTGCAAGCGGCGGTTTTGGAACACAATGCCGATTTGGGATTTGCTTTTGACGGCGATGCCGATCGAGTTTTGGGTGTTGACAACAAAGGTCGATCGATTGACGGCGATTACATTCTTTATCTGTGGGGCCGGCAGTTGCGCGACTCCCAACAGTTACCGTCCAATTTAATTATTTCTACTGTAATGGCTAACCTCGGCTTCGAGCGAGCTTGGGAAGAATTGGGGGGCAAACTAACTAGAACGAACGTGGGAGATCAGCACGTTCACGCGGAAATGGAGCGTACCGGTGCGATGTTGGGCGGCGAACAGTCGGGACACATTCTTTGTCCGCATTACGGTATCAGTGGCGATGGTTTGCTGACAGCTTTGCATCTGGCTTCGCTGGTGCGCGAGTCCGGGGAATCTTTAGCACAATTGGTCAGCGACAGTTTCCAAACTTACCCGCAGTTGCTGCGAAACGTGCGGGTGGACGATCGGGAAAAACGCCTAAAATGGCAGGAGTGCGAGGCCATGCAAAAGGCGATCGATCGCGCTAACACTGCAATGGGAGAACAGGGACGGATTTTGGTTCGCGCTTCTGGCACTGAACCGCTGATCCGAGTTATGGTGGAAGCTGCCAGCGCCGAATTGGCTAATTTCTGGACTGAAAATTTAGTCTTAGCCGTTCAGCAACACATAGCTATTTGATGGAAGAAGGAAGAAGGAAGAGTTGACAGTTGACAGTTGACAGTTGACAGTTGACAGTTGGAAGAAGTGATAGGGAAGAAGCCTTCCGAAAGTGTCAACTTAAGTCTGAAATGCTTTGTATCTCTAGTCGATCGCCTCTTGCCAGAGCCCCCTCGCATACCCCCTACTCCCCCGGATAGTCGGGGGAGTGTCGATCGGACTCTTGTCCCACCCCCTACTCCCCTTTTTAAGGGGGGCGCCGGGGGGATCGAGACTCTGCTAAAAGCGACATTTATGAAGGATTTTAGCCTGGTTGTTGACACCGATTCCCTATAGAGAAACATAGGGAATATTGAAACCACTTTCTCATGCTTATTCCCTCATCCTTATTACCTCTAGACTAAAGAACTGAATCCTTCTTTCTTGAGTTCCCCATTTCTGATTTTATGAAAACCAAATCAATTAAAAATGGGCGCGTGCATCGAATTTCGTTAAAATTTTTAATTATCGTCATATTAATAACGGGGATATTTTTTAGATTTACAAACCTCGATCGCAAAGTCTACTCTTTCGACGAATCTATCACCTCCCTGCGAATTTCTGGCTACACCTGGACGGAAATGGTGCAGCAAGATTTTCAAGGCCAAACAATTAGCGTCGAATATTTGCAGCGGAAATACCAGCAGATAAATCCCGAAAAAAGTTGGTGGGATACTGTTAAAGGTTTAGCTACAGAAGAACCTCAACTACCGCCGCTTTATTTTATTTTAGCCAGATTTTGGGTTCAGTTGTTCGGCCCGCAAGTGGCGACTGTCAGAAGTCTTTCAGCTTGGATTAGTTTGTTAGTTTTTCCCAGCATTTATTGGCTGTGCTGGGAATTATTTCGCTCTCGGCCTGCGGGGTGGGTGGCCGTGACAATCACCGCTGTGTCGCCCTTTCACGTGTTGTACGCGCAAGAGGCAAGGCCGTACATGATGTTTGCAGTCCTCGTCTTGCTGTCAAATGCAATTCTGCTGCGGGCGATCGCCCTACAAAATTCTCCCGCCACCTCTAAATTGAGCAAAGCTGTTTGGTTCATTTATGCGATCGCCCTGACCTTAGGACTGTATTCTAGTTTATTATTTTTTATAGTAATATTCGCCCACGGTATCTATGTAATTATAACTGAAAATGGGCGTTTTCGCCAAACATTAATTGCTTATTTACAGGCTTCAGCGGCGGCAACCTTTTTTTTTGCTCCGTGGATTTTAGTATTAGTTGATAACTCGCAAAAATTCGAGGCGACAGTAGGCTTGCCCCACCTTTCCCTGTCGTGGTTCTCTTCACTTAAACCTTTAATTCTCGTCACCTGCCGAATTTTTATCGACACGCATTGGGCGGGCGGAATTATCAAATTGGGTTCGGGCAATACGGCAGCAGATTTAATCAGATTGATGGTAGCGACAGTATTGCTGCTAGCGATCGCACATTCAATATACTCGCTCTGCCGCTCAACTCCCAAACGAGTTTGGCTGTTTGTATTGACAGCGATCGCAATTACAGCGATAGTATTGATAGCAGTGAGAGGCGTTGCCGATCGCTATATGGTTCCCTATATTTTAGGAATCCAGCTAGCTGTTGCCTACCTGTTCACCGCTAAAATTTCAGCCGCCACCAATCCCCGACAACAAAAGCTGTGGCAGCTCGGTTTAATAGCGCTAATATCGAGTGAAATAGTTTCTTGTGCCGTCAGCTCGCAGTCGCAACTTTGGTGGAACAAGTATCCTTCTAGCACAAAATACAATCCCCAAGTAGCCGCGATTGTCAATCAAGCCCAAAAACCTTTAATAATCTGTCACGGAGGCAACAACATCACAGGAAAAATACTGTCTGTCAGCTATCTGCTGAAGCCGCAAGTAGAGCTTTTGCTAGCAGTGAAACCCGAAAAAGTCAAAATTCCTGACGGTTTTAGCGATGTATTTCTCTACCGAAGCACCGAGCTATTGCAATTTGAACTAGAAAAAGTGCAAAAATATAAAATCACACCAATTTATAAACCGGGCGATGTCTGGCTTTGGCGTTTAGAGAAATAATGAAAGCGGCAACTGCGAATGATGATTTCTGTTGTGATACCCACCTACAACCGCGAGCAACCACTGCGAGAGACATTAGCTGACGCGATCCGGCAAAATTACCCGAATTTTGAAGTGCTGGTAATCGATCAAACTCGCACCCACGAATCGGAAACTCAAGTTTATTTAGAGGAATTGGCAACTGCGGGAAAAATTCGGTGGTTTCGGGTAGATTGGGCGAGTTTGCCGGCAGCTCGAAATTATGCAGTGCGGCGCGCAGTTGGAGAGATTATTTTATTTATTGACGATGATGTACAATTGCCAGATGGTTTTTTGGCGGCTCATGCTGGCAATTATTTAGAAAAACCGGATGTGGGATGTGTGGCGGGCAGGGTTTTTGACAGAATGAAACTGGATAATTCGGGAGGCGATTTGGCGATCGAATATTTGCCAAGAGAAGCGATGGATGCAGGCATTGCGTGGTATTTTATCGATTTGGTGCATACAGTAAAACCGCAGCAGGTGCTTTCGGCTAGAGGTTGCAATATGTCGTTTCGCTCCTCAGTTTTTGCCGAATGCGGGCTGAGGTTTGACGAGCGGTTTGCAGGGAGTGCGGTGCGGGAGGAGTCGGATTTTTGTTTGAGATTGCGATCGACTGGCATGAAAATTTGGTACGATCCCAATGCCTGTCTAGTTCACTTGGGAGAAGAGAGCGGCGGATGTCACGATGTCACCACGCGATCGATCGAATATCAAATCACATTTTATCACAACCACTTCCTCATGGGATTGAAAAATTTAACCGTCTTTCAATGCCTGCGATTTTTTGCCAAACTCTTTGACTGCCACGTTTTGGGGCATCCACCTTGTCATAAAAGCCGATCGCCCCTTAAAATTATTGTTCGACTTAGTTTTTATATCCTAGGTTTTATCAGTGCCCTCAATACACTCATCAAATCTCTGTGGAACGACGGACAAATTTACACCCATCAAGATAAAAAAGCTTAGTCATGTCATTGCGAATCCAACCCATTGAAGAGAAGCAATCCCAGAGGCTGCGCGTAGCAATACCCTTCTCAAGTAATAACGAACATAAATTTTTAACACCTATTCTTCCCTCTTCCTTCTTCCTTCTTCCTTCTTCCCTCTTCCTTCAGTAATAACGAACATAAATTTTTAAGTCATATTCTTCCCTCTTCCTTCTTCCTTCTTCCTTCTTCCTTCTTCCTTCCCACAAATGAGAATTCTCGTTGCCAGCCACACATATATAGTTGACATCAATCGGGAAAAATTAAAAATATTAGCACACCTAAAACCCGATATTGAAGTAACAGTTGTAGTGCCGCGACGCTGGAAACCCGGAGGCGTACAAAATCAAATTATAGAAACGCAATTCAGTCAAAAAGGCTCATTTAAAGTAGTTCCCATCTCAAATTTTAGTCAAAACAATCAAGGATTGCTAACATTTGGAACTGATTTAATTGAACTTTTGCATGAAGTTAAACCACAAATTATCCAAGTCGAACAAGGTTCAAAATCCCTCGCTTGCGCGCAGTTGATTCTACTAAATAAACTGCTCAAACTGCAAGCAAAAAATATATTATTTACCTGGTGGAATCTGCCTTATCAATTGAACTGGCCAGTTTCTGTTTTAGAAAATTACAATCTCAATCACACCGACGGAATTATCGCAGGCAACCTAGACGGATCTAAAATTTTGCGCGAGCGGGGCTATCAAGGTGCAGTGAAAGTAATGCCGCAACTCGGAGTAGATGAAACTTTGTTTCGCCGCACTGGTAAAGACGCTGATTTATGTCGCAAGTTCGGCATAGAACCGACGGATTTTGTGGTAGGATTTGTAGGGCGGTTTGTCGAAGAAAAAGGACTGCTAACTTTAGCTGAATCATTGGCAGGGTTGAAAGAACGCTCTTGGAAGTGGCTGTTGGTAGGACAAGGAAAATTGCAGGCTATCCTCGAACAAAAATGTAGAGAATGGGGAATCAGCGATCGAATAATCTGGGTAGAAAGCGTTTCCCACGAAGAAATCCCCCCCTACATTAACTTAATGAACTGTTTGGTATTGCCATCGCAAACCAGCTATAAATTCAAAACTTTGACTGCTGTGGGTTGGAAAGAACAATTCGGCCATGTTTTAATCGAAGCGATGGCGTGTAAAATTCCGGTTATCGGTTCCGACTGCGGGGAAATTCCCCACGTCATCGGCGATGCGGGGTTAGTCTTCCCGGAGGGAAATGCAGGGGTTTTGCGCGAGTGTTTGCGAGAATTGATGGAGCGGCGGGATTTGGCTGCCGATTTGGGCGATCGGGGTTATCATAGAGCCATGAGCAATTATACAAATCAAGCTTTAGCTGAGCAGTTGTTGGAATTTTACAAAGAATTGTTGTAACTTTTAGCAGTATAATCCAAGTGTCAAATAAAAACTGTGGTAAATGTCTATTCCTTCCGACATACGACCTTTGGTTGACGAACTCTACCAGGTACTAGACGATACCGATCGCCAAGCAACACAGGGACTTTTTGCACTGAGAAGAGCAATGTCTCTTTTTCCACAAAATGAAATACTGATGCAATACTTTTCTTCGATCAGTAATTTTCAATTCTGCGTAGCAGGTACTCGCTTACAAGCAGAGCACATTGTGAGCAATATATTGCTGGCTGGTGTGCCCGAGGAAGATGTTCAAAAAGCAGCAGATTATTTAGCAGCCTTGCTACATATGGCTCCCGAATCTAAAATAATGATCGAAAAAGTAATTGAGAGATTAGAAGCATTGCCATGAAACAATTACCAGATGAAAGCCTACTCCTGGAAATCCTTGAAATTGTCAAAGCCGCAGAAGCCAAAGCCAGTGAGATGTATGAATTTTCCAAGAAAATATCTCACAATACCCAAATTACAGCAACAAAGAGAGAGGAAGCTGAACAGCTAGACGGGCAGCCTTTTCCAGATAATTAAATTTGTAATGGGAGATGTTGGTATGTTGATTTAAAGAACTAGCCCCCATGCGAATTCTCCAAATTATCCCTTCAATTTCCCTCGTCTACGGCGGGCCGAGTCAAATGGTACTCGGACTTTCTGCCGCCCTCGCTTCCCAAGGCATTGATGTCACAATTATCACCACAGATTCTAACGGAGATATCGGTCAACCTCCCTTAGATGTACCCTTAAATCAACCCCTAAAACAAAACGGTTATCAGATTATTTACTTCCGCTGTTCTCCCTTCCGCAGATATAAATTTTCTCTGAGTTTATTGCAGTGGTTAAATCAAAATGCGCGCCAATTTGACCTAGCCCACATTCACGCTCTTTTCTCACCAGTAACTACCCTCGCTGCTACCCTTGCCAGATATCACAATTTGCCGTACATTATCCGTCCCTGCGGTATGCTCGATCCGGCTGATTTGCAGAAGAAAAAGCAGTTAAAACAGATTTATGGTAGGCTTTTAGAGCGTCCTAATTTAGCAGGTGCTGCAGCGATTCATTTCACTAGCAAGCAAGAAGCTAAAATCTCAGAAAGATTTGGTTTGGGGGACAGGGGCAAGATGCCTGTGCCACCTGATTTTTTGCCACAAGATTTGGTGATTCCATTGGGGGTGAGGGCTGGTTTGTTTCCTAAGAGATTGCGAGAATCTCAAGTACCAATCATCTTATTTATGTCGCGAATAGAACCCAAAAAAGGGCTTGATTTGCTAATTCCTGCCTTAGAAAGTGTTTTGGTATCGGGAATAGAGTTTCAGTTTGTTTTAGCTGGTTCCAATCCGCAAGATGCCGATTATGAAACTCAAATTAAAGAACAAATACAAAATTCCCCTTTAGGAAAATATACAACAATAACTGGGTTTGTGAGCGGCAATTTTAAAAATGAACTCTTGACAAATGCCGACTTATTTGTGCTGCCTTCCTATTACGAAAACTTTGGTATTGCTGTAGCAGAAGCGATGGCCGCCGGCGTACCTGTCGCTATTTCCGATCGCGTGCATATTTCCGAAGACATACAGCAAGCAGAAGCGGGCTGGGTGGGGCCTCTGGAAGTAGGTGCGATCGCCTCCCTCATCAAATCAGCACTTCTCAATCCAGAAGAGCGCAAACGGCGGGGATTGAACGGCAAAGAGTATGCAGAAAAGCACTATAATTGGGATGCGATCGCCCGACAAACCATCGATGCTTACCAGCAGATTTTGTCATCTATTAACTAATGCAACAGACGTTTACCTTTTACTTCTTCTCCTGCTGCGAGTTCTGGTGCTGCTGCTATCAGAATTTTCCGGCGATATTTTTCGATCGCTGCTATTGCTTTTAATATCAGTAGAGTCAGAGTTGGAGCCAGCGATCGCGGATTTTCTTCTAACTATAATCGGAACATTCACAGAACTACCGCAGCGTCGCCCCAACGAGTCTATCTTCCTTCGATAATCGCAGATTACAGCCTGTGCAGTTGGTTCTTGACACTCATTAATAAAGTTTTTTGCTAATTGGTAATTATTTCCGTCTCCCTGCTTTGAGAAAAGTTCTCCAGCTTGGTTAAAGTCTGCTACTGCTTGCGATTTAGTTCCCAGCATACAGCGAATAGCACCTCGTTCCAAATAAGCCAAACCATAATCAGGATTAACGCTAATAGCTTGTTCGTAATTCCCGATCGCATGAAGCTTATCTCCCAATTCATAGTATGCTTGACCTCGACCGAAATAAGCTTCTGCCAAGTTAGGATTGAATTGCAGTGCTCGATCGTAATGGTAAATTGCCTGCTGCTTGTTTCCCTGTTTTGAACTAGCAATTCCCAATCCGAGATAAGCTTGAGGTATGTTGGGATTCAGCCCTAAAGCCTGATTGAAATTTGCGATCGCCCCGGGAACATCTCCCTTTTGAATTTTCAAAGAACCTTGGTTGCTGAAGTTCGTGGCTTTTTGAGCGATCGCCACTCTTTGACCGATAATAGCGCGATTGGCCCGGTAACTAGATAACTTATTTTGAGCTAAATTATAAACAGGTGTACGTGAGTCGATCGCTTCTAAAAGTGCGATCGCCTGTTGCCATTTATTTTGCGACTGATGCCAAACTTCCATCGGATGAGGCGGTTTTTGCACGAGCACAGCAGCTTCCACCGCCAATTTTTGAGCTTTTTCTAGACTTTCTGCCGCCTGTAAATTTTGCTCTACAGGAACCAAACTCGATCGCAGTGTCAGCAAATCAACTCTAGCTTGTTGATACCCAAAGCCGGGGAAGTTAGGAATTTTCTCTAAATTTGCGATCGTTTCTTTCAGTCGTTTATCGAAACTTCTGAGCAGATTGACATCGGTTGCTTTTGCTGCATTCTGCGTTTCAACTGTTAGTATTTTCGCTTGCTGGAGCGTTTCATTTCCCGATCGCATAAAGGCGATCGCACCTGCACCTGTCCCCAACACCAAAACCCCTAAACCTGCTAATAAAGCTGCGGGTATCTTGCGGCTTCGGGAATTAACTTGATTGTTAATTGGCGATCGCAGCCGACTCCCCGTCTCCCCGGAAGTTTCCGCTTCTGACTCCACCTCCAAATCCCAAGCCGGCAACTGCAAATCATCTGCTGCTGTTCCCGTTACCAACTCGTTAGTAATTGGAGCAATATTACTGCTATTTCCGCTACAATACTTGTCCACAAAACTCTGCAATCCGGCTTGATATCCTTGTCCTACCGCCTGAAATTTCCACTCTCCATTTTTTCTATACAAACGACCCAATTCTAAAGCAGTCTCTCGCGAAAAATTCTCTGTTAATTGATACCGAACAAGTTCGATTCCCGTATCCAAATTGGAAACTTTGATAAAAGCATTTCTGATATTGCTAAAACTTGCATTAATTTGATCGGCTTCGTGAATAGTTACAGCAAAAGTTATTTCCACAATTTCCGGATTAACTTTTTCTAAGATAACGCCGTAAATAGTCTTATTTTTTTGACCTGGGTTGTTTTTTGCAGGAATCGATTGCAGTACCGAACCGTCACAGGATTGCAGATTATTGTAAAAAATAAAATATTTATCGTTAGGTACTTTGCCGTCAGCACCTAGCATAAACGCAGAAACATCAATCTCGTAGCTTTGTCCTGCCTCTGTCACCTGCCAACCGAGGGCGATCGCCATTTTTTTTATAACCGGCGCTTCTTGAGAGATATTAAAGCTCTGACCCTTACTTAACTGCATTGCCATCTGCTTATTTGTTAAACATAAATTTTTATAGTGCTAATCTTAATATTAAGTTGCACCACAAAATTTTATACTTAATAAAACTTAACAACTGGCGTTTAATAGCGCGCTAGATTAAAAATATGTACTGACAGTATCGGAATTTTTAGAGCTTAACTTACATAAAATTACGTAAGTAAAAACCGGGCTTTCTACAAAACCCGGTTTCTAAATTATTACTATTTCAGCGACAATACTTGTCAACAAAACTCTTTAATCCAGCTTGATATCCTGCTCCTACCGCCTGAAATCTCCACTCTCCATTCTTTCTATACAAACGACCAAATTCTATAGCAGTTTCTTGCGTAAAATTCTCTGTTAATTCATACCGAACAAGTTCGACTCCCGTATCCAAATTGACAATTTTGATAAAACTATTTCTGATATTGCTAAAATTTGCATTAATTTTCTCAGCTTCATGAATAGTCACAACAAAAGTTATTTCCAGAATTTCAGGATTAACTTTTTCTAAGATAACGCCGTAAATAGTCTTATTTTCTTTACCTGGGTTGTTTGCAGGAATCGATTGCAGTACGGAACCATCAGAGGATTGCAGATTATTGTAAAAAATAAAATATTTATCGTTAGGTAGTTTGCCGTCAGCACCTAGCATAAAGGCAGAGACATCAATCTCGTAGCTTTGTCCGGCCTCTGTCACCTGCCAACCGAGGCCGATCGCCATTTTTTTTAAATCCGGCGCTTCTTGAGAGATATTAAATCTCTCACCCTTACTTAATTGCATTGCCATCTGCTTATTTGTCAAAGATAAAACTTTATAGTGCTAATCTTAATATTAATTAGCACCAGAATTTTTTTTAATTAATAAAAGTTAATAAGTTGCGTTTAATAGCGCGATTGATTAAAAATATCTACTGACAGTATCAGAAATTTTCTAGATTTACTTACATAAAATTACCTAAGTAAAAACCGGGCTTTCTCCAAAACCCGGTTTCTAAACTTGAACTTAATTTAATCCTAATTTTGAGCATTTTCAGAACTAGGTGGCAGGGTAACGAAATTCCCAAAAGCTCCAACCGTTTGATAGCTTTTTTTACCCAGTTGAGTTGTGTAAACGCTGACAAGGCCTAAGTTCTGACGTTCCGTTGTATTGTCGAGCAAGTGTTCGATCGATCCCCGCTGCGAAGTCAGCAAATTTTTGCAACTCCCGATCAGAGTCTGTGCAACGCCGCTCAAAGCTTTGGGAACGCTAGAATCCTTGCACACAGTGCTTTCCAACTCGGTTTGGAGTACGCCGGAAGCATAAGTTAGGTATTTATCTCTCGGAGGATTTGTAAATGCCATGCCGGCGGCGAGCACGCTTAGGGCGATCGCAACTTTTCCGACATTGCCGAAAAAATTAGAAGTTGGTTTGTTAGTATTCATTGGTTTATCAATAATCATTTTTTTCCTAGCCCGGTTGAGTTATAAACTTATCTTGATTTAAACTACACCTTCTGAGAAACAGATTTCAGAAAGGAGAGGACAGTTTTTAGATTGGAAGCCTGCTGGGAGTAAGTCTCTCGCTAGGCTAACTTCCTTCTACTTTCCTCCCTCGCCCAAATCCGGTAAATTTTCAAAGACTTACTCAAACAGTGGTTTAACGCGCTAATTACAGCCGCAAGGTGCTTGCGGCACATCCTAAACTTATTTTTGCTTGGATTTTTGTCGATCGATCTCCCGCTGCAATTCTTCAATCTGACGGCGCAAAGCCTCCGTCTCGCTGTTAGATGCTTGGGACTTCACATCAACCGCACCCTCAGCTACAGCCCGCTTGTAATTCCCCAGCTTAATTTGGCGGTATTCCTCCGAACTCGCCCAATCTCGCAAATACCGCAGGCGTTCCACCGGGAAAGGGTGACTCAGCATCACGCCTTGGCCGCCGTTGTAAAGTAAAAATTTATACACTTGATTGAGATTGTCCCGATCGAGTTCTTGATAGTTGTCAGACTGGCGGATAAATTCTTGCAAACTGCATTGGTCAGCATATTTACTGCTAACTCCCGCAAGTTTCATCATCGTTTTCATCACACTGTTCAAATCATCCGTCACCAACAAAGCCGCCCTATCAGCCGACAATTCAGCCTTGCGCCGCCACTCGTAAAAAGCAAAAATTAAACCGCTGCCGACAATATTTCCCAGTCCAAAAGTCATCTCGCCAATTGTCGATGCGATGCTCATCGCCCACATCGCCATTTGATTTAAAGTTGGATGGCCGCATTTAATGTGTCCCAACTCGTGAGCCAGCACAGTCTTGATTTCTGACTCGTCCAACAAATCTAAAAGACCTGTGTTTAAAACTATGTATGGCTGGTTTTTTCCTAGGGCATAGCTGTTAACTGAAGGATTCTGAGAAACAAACAAACCCGGTTCTGGAAAAATATCTAAATCCTGCACGCACTCCCGAAAAATATGATAAATGCTGGCATATTGGCGCGGCCCGACTTGAATGCTATTTCCCATTAGGTAAACGAATTGCGGTCGTTCGTAGACAAACTCTACAAATTTGCTGGCAATTAAGTCAAATCCAGGTACGCTCCGCAATGCAGCCTCGGCTTGGCGATCGAGGGGATGCTGAAAAGCTTCGCTAGAAATTCCCGTATAAGTAGGCATAGTTAAAGTCGCAAAAGTTACATGAAGAGAATCAGTATGTCCGATCGCTGCGGGGGAAAAGCTGGCGGCCGACTTATCAATCTTATCGCGACAAAATTGAACTCTTGTGGAACAGGCCCAAAAGCCTGTTCAAATTGTGGAACAGGCTCTCCGGCCTGTTCAAATTAACGCTAAAATTGTCTTTCAGCAGCAGGCGCGATCGACAAACATCTTGCAAAGTGCCTCTGTATCGCCTCACTCAACAATTGGAACGTGCAAAAATGGCTATCCTGCGACACGAAAACGGTACAACCTACACCCAACACAGCGACATTACCAGAGAACTCGCTCCCTTAAACATTCAACTCAACCGCCAGCCTGTGGGTGAAAATCCAGAAATTCAAAAATTGCTAGCCAAAGATGCTCTAGACGATAGCGAAAAAGAGCAAGTCCTGCAAGCCCTCGACGGCTACTTCCAACAACTCAAAGAAACCGCCGGCTATGAGTCGCGCGACTTAATCGTACTGCACCCAGACACACCCAACCTCGACACCATGCTGTCCAAATTCAACAACTGTCACATCCACGCCGACGATGAAGTGCGCTACATAGTAGCAGGCGAGGGCATTTTCGGCTTCGTGCGGCCCGACGGCAGCCAAGTCGAACTCACTGTGCAGCCGGAAGAATTTATCAACGTGCCGGCGAATACAGAACACTGGTTTTATTTGACAGCAGCCCGGAAAATTAAAGCGGTGCGCTATTTTACCACCACCGAAGGCTGGACGCCGGAATACACAGATACGGAAATTCGTTTCCGCTTAGCTGCGGTGTAAAAAGGTTCGATCGTTCGGAATGCAAGTCCTTCTCATGGATGCGGACTTGCATTCCGAACGATCGAACCAATTTTATTAATGTTCGATCGTTCGGAATGCGAGTCCTTCTCATGGATGCGGACTAAAGTCCTCACTACGAACCAATTTTATCGATGTTTTTTAAGTTTAAACTTACATCTAAATTTAGTGCTTTAAAGATTGCAAGATACTCAAAGCAACCGCCTCCGCCACCTTAATCCCATCAATCCCAGCCGATAGAATTCCACCCGCATATCCTGCACCTTCCCCAGCAGGATAAAGACCTTCAGTATTCAAACTCTGATAATCCTCCTTGCGCTTGATCCGAATTGGTGAAGAAGTGCGCGTTTCCACCCCAGTCAAAACCGCATCATCCATCGCAAATCCTTTAATCTGTTTGTCAAAAGCCGGAAGTGCTTCGCGGATGGCTGCGATCGCAAAATCCGGCAAACTTTCGCTCAAATCTGTCATCACAACTCCCGGCGTATAAGAAGGCTGCACAGCGCCTAGCGCCGTCGAAGGGCGATTTGCCAAAAAATCGCCCACAAGCTGCCCAGGCGCGTTGTAAGTGCCTCCTCCTAACTCAAATGCCCGTTCTTCTAGGCGGCGCTGAAACTCAATTCCCGCCAACGGATGACCGGGATAATCCTCCGGCGTGATACCCACCACAATCCCGCTGTTAGCATTGCGTTCGTTGCGAGAATATTGACTCATCCCATTAGTCACAAGCCGCCCCGGTTCCGACGCAGCCGCCACTACCAAACCGCCGGGACACATACAGAAACTGTACACAGAACGATTATTTTGGCAATGGTGAACCAGTTTGTAATCGGCGGCACCTAAAAGCTTGTGGCCCGCCCGATCGCCAAAACGACAGCGATCGATCGCAATCTGCGGATGTTCCACCCGAAAACCAATCGAAAAAGGTTTAGCCTCGATGTAAACCCCGCGCGAGAATAACATTTCAAAAGTATCGCGGGCGCTGTGTCCCACCGCCAGAACTATATAATTACTAGCAATATATTCTCCACTGGCGGTGGTAATTCCCTGCACTTTTCCATTTTCGATGTGGATATCTTCCACGCGAGTTTGAAAACGAATCTCTCCGCCTAAGGATTCAATTTTTGCCCGCATACTTTGGACAATTCCCACCAGTTTAAACGTGCCAATATGCGGTTTATTAATATATAAAATTTCCGGTGAAGCTCCCGCATTCACAAGTTCCGTGAGTACCTTGCGCCCGTAATGCTGAGGATCTTTTACTTGGCTGTAGAGTTTGCCATCGGAAAAAGTACCCGCACCGCCTTCGCCAAACTGAGCGTTAGATTCTGGGTTGAATTCTGCTTTTTTCTTCCAAAATCCAAAGGTGTCAACTGTGCGATCGCGCACTGCTTTGCCGCGTTCCAAAAGGATGGGGCGAAACCCCATTTGTGCCAGCATCAGCCCTGCAAACATACCGCAAGGCCCCGTACCGATCACAATGGGCCGAACCGTCAAATTGCTGGGGGCTCGGGCTACATTGCGATAACTCATGTCTGGCGTTACCATTACATGAGGGTCTTTTTTGAGGCGTTGCAGAAGTTGCTTTTCCTGTGTTGTCTCCACATCCACAATATAGACAAGGACGATTTCTGCTTTTTTACGAGCATCGTAGCTGCGCTTGAAGATGGTATAGCTGAGCAATTCTTCGCGGGGAATTTGCAGCTTTTTGACAATGGCGCTGGCGATCGCATCTTCGGGATGATCGAGGGGGAGTTTGATTTCAGTTATTCGTAACATATATAGAAATTCTCAAGTGAGTGAGGTACAGATTGGGAAAAAGGTAATTGGTAATTGGGAAAAAGGTAATTGGGAATTGGGAAAAAGGTAATTGGTAATTGGGAATTGGTAATTGGGAATTGGGAAAAAGGTAATTGGCGAGTACCTTATGAAACTCGATCGCAGCCGTACCTCATCTGGCTGAAAAAGGCTATTTTTGGGCGATCGCCAATAGAGTTTTGACTTTTGACTTGTGACTTGATAATTGCAGAAGCGTTATAATAAACAAAAAATTAAGTTTTGTAAAGACCCTTGACTGCAACATTTACACCCAAAAACAGCCAAACCTGGCACGCTCTCAACCCCCTGTGGGAAGGAGCAGAAGACGCAGTACAGAAGGGTTTGCCACACACCAAGCTAGCACCGGCATGGCAAATACTGCTCTTGGGCGACGGTTCCCCCACCCGTCACCTGCAACTGCTGACAGGGGAGCCCACAGAAGTAGATGTGATCGATATGTCCTTAGTGGGTGACGGCGCAGACGGCGCGCCGGAGCAAATTGTCGCCGTGCCCGGGCCGCGCCTGCGCCGCCAAGTGTGGCTGCGGACTGCTTCGGGACAGCGCCTCGCCTACGCGACTTCTTGGTGGGAAGCGAGTCACGTAGATGAATATTTACAAAATAAATCTTTGCCCATTTGGGCGAGTTTGGCGCGGCTGCGGACAGAATTGTATCGCGACGTGCAAGGTATTTATTGCGGTGAGTCGGTGGCTTTGGAGGCTGCTTTTGAACAGTCGGGGCCTTTTTGGGGGCGACACTATTTGTTTTGGCATCACGGTAAGCCGCTGACGCTGATTTATGAGGTGTTTTCTCCTTATTTGACTAAGTATTTGGGCCCGATGGAGTTGTGATATTGTTTGCGATCGCACAACCATCATAAAGTTCGTAGTGAGGAATGCGAGTCCTCTCTCATTGGAGGAGGACTAAAGTCCTTACTACAAACCGCCAATTTTTCGCCGAAACTTCACTCGCAAACCGTCGCGCGGGTGTGGAGTCGGTACTTGGATTAAATTCAAATCTTGATCCGGTAACAGATCCCATTCGCACTCCCTAACCATCTTCGCGGCAAACAGTTTCATCTCTAACCGCGCGAATTCTTTCCCCAAACATTCCCGCAAACCGCCACCGAAGGGCACGTAACTGAAAGGTTTCGCATTTGTCGATCGCTCGGAGCTAAATCGATCGGGGTCAAAGCGATCGGGTTCGGGATAAACTGAGCTATCCTGATGCGTCTGATTAATTTCATACAGCAGGCTCCAACCCACGGGAATTTCGTAGCCGCCGAACTCGCAAGCCTTAATTACCCGCCGAAAACCTCCTCCCACCGGCGGAACCAACCGCAGCACTTCTCGCAGCACCTGCTCTAAATAAGTCATTTGTTTGAGCTGTTCCAATGTGTTAGGTTGAGATGCGGGAAACTGCTGCTGTTCGGCGCGAACTTTTGCCATCACATCGGGGTTTTGAGCCAGGAGAAGACAAAAAGAGGCGATCGCCGAAGTCAGAGTTTCGTGTCCCGCAAACAACAGCAGCAGCACTTGATCTTTCAACTCCTCCAAACTCAGAGAATTGCCTTCATCATCGCGAGCACAAATCAGCAAACCCAAAGCATCACTCCCGCCGGGAGTTCCTTGCTGTCTGTCTCGAATAATATTTTCTAGTTCGGCTAACAGCAACTTTCGGTCATTTTTCGCTTTGCCAAACCGAGTAAAGGGCCAATCCAAAGGAATAGAAAATAAACCATCCGAGAAGCTTTCAAAATAATGTCCCAGCGCCGTCTCCGAACCATTATCAACCCCAACTAACAGTTTAGCAGCCACATCAAAAGTATAATTTCTCAGTTCTGGATACCACGCGAACTCGCTCATTTGCGTCCACCTTTGCAAATAGCGCTCAGTGATATCTTCCATCCCGCCGATGTAGCCGGCCAGAGCTCGCGGTTGAAACGCTTGGTACAGCAGCTTGCGCCGGTTTTGGTGGTCGGAACCCGTTTGCAGCGCCAAGGAAAGCGGCCCTAAAAGCGCTTTCGTGCTCGGAGGCCAACTCACAACAAAATACTGGTTTTCATGGCTTAAAACAAACAAATTCGCCTCTTGGCCGCACACAAACACGGTAGGCTGTCCGAAGATGCTGGTTTTGAAAATTGGCCCGTACTGTTGGTGGCGTTTTTTGGCGAATTGGGAATCTTGCAAAAAGTTGAGGGTATCGCCAATTAGCGGTAAACCCAAATTGCCTGGAGGTAATGCCATTTTAGATTTTAGATTTTAGATTTTAGATTTTAGATATCATATCAAATTCAGACAAATTTGTTCATTAAGTTGACAGTTGACAGTTGACAGTTGACAGTTGACAGTTGACAGTTGACAGTTGAGAGCGACCTCTACCTGGAAGTCCGAGGATTGGAGTAATGAATAGTCGGATTTTAATTTCTCCCGAAAAAGGTTCCGGCTTTAAACCAATTCTTTCTGGTAAAATAACCCTTATTGGTTTGATCGTTCGGAATGCAAGTCCTGTGACTTTTAGAAGGATTAAAGTCCGAACGATCAAACCTATTTAATGTTCTGTTCTTTGAATCGGAATCTCGATCGCAAATTCAGTGCCTTTACCCACCTCCGAGAAACACTGGATTTTACCTTTATGTTTTTCGACAATAATTGAATGGGAAATTGCTAAACCCATCCCCGTCCCAGAACCGATCGGTTTTGTAGTATAGAACGGGTCGAATATCCGCTGCTTGACTCGATCGGTGATACCTGCACCGTTATCCGCAATTCTAATCGCAGCAACATTACCTTGAACCTCTGTACGAATGCGGATAATTCCCGGATTTTGGAGCGGTTCTTGTAAAACGTCGATCGCGTTAGCGATAATATTCATAAACACCTGATTTAACTGTCCGGCGTAGCACTCCACCAGCGGCAATTGTCCGTATTCTTTGATGACTTGAATTGCTGGGCGATCGCTCTGAACTTTCAGACGGTGTTCTAAAATCATTAACGTGCTGTCGATGCCTTCGTGAATGTTAACATTTTTCATCTCAGATTCATCGAGGCGAGAGAAATTCCGCAAACTCCGGACGATATCCCGGATGCGAGTTGCTCCCACCTGCATAGAAGACAGCATTTTCGGCAAGTCGTCTAACAAGAAATCTAGCTCTAACGCCTCTACTTCCTGCTGAATAGCTGCGGTCGGTTCCGGGTATTCATCTCGATACATTTGCAGCAGTTTCATCAGGTTTCCGGTGTATTCTTCTGTGTAGGTAAGATTGCCGAAAATAAAGCTGACTGGGTTATTGATTTCGTGGGCAATTCCTGCTACCATCTGACCGAGACTCGACATTTTTTCTGCTTGCACGAGCTGGGTTTGAGCTTGCTGGAGTTCGCACAGAGTTGCTTCTAGTTGGGCAGCTTGTTCTTGCGCTATCCGGGCTGAATCGACGCTTTGCGTGTAGAGTTCTGATTGGCTGATGGCGATCGACAATTGATCGCAAATTGCCGATAGCAACTCCACTTCGTCTTTTGTCCACCTGCGCACCTCGCCGCAAGCAGCGCAGCCCACAACTCCAATTAAACCCCCTGCACTCTTCACCGGCAAATCCAACATAGACTTGTAACCCACCTGCAAAAAGAACTCTCTTTCTATTGGATCGCTCAAACTTACAACATCATCTATTTGATAGATTTCCAATTCGGCTATTTTTTGCGCCAGCGTCCCCGTTACGTCAGCAGGATAATAACCCACAAGCGAGAACAAGTCATCGTTTTTAGCTTCGTGGACGACATCCCAAGCGGGTATCTCGGCATCGGGTACATACCAAATAAACAAGCAGCGATCGAGTTGCAGCAAGTCGCGAATTTGCCGCACAGTTGTTGCTAAGATAGTATCTAAATCTAGAGAAGCGCGGATTTGACTGCCTAGCTGGTTGAGCAATTTTTGCTGCATGGCGGCTGATGAAGCTTCGGCGGTGGCGAGGCGAGATTTGTCGTAAAGTTCGGCTTGATTAATGGCGATCGCCAATTGATTGCCCACTGCGACTAACAGTTCCACTTCTTCATCGCTCCAACACCGCACGCCGCTAGAAGCGCTACAGCAAATTAGCCCGATTTTACCTGAAGATGTTTGAATCGGAATGTCCAGCAGAGAATTGAATCCTACATACCTGAAAAAATCCCGCTCTGCTGGATCGGTAACAGTCTCAAAATCATCGATCCGAATGATTTCCAAATTGGCAATCCGCTCGGCGTGATTGCCAGTCACATCAGTAGGATATAAGCCCAACAGCGAAGGCAAATCGGTATTTTTTGCCTCGTATTGCACGGCCCAAACTGAGGGCGAGGCGTCCGGCAAATACCAAGCAAACAAACAGCGATCGAGCCTCAGCAACTCGCGAATCTGCTGCACAGTTGTAGCCAAAATAGTATCTAAATCCAGAGATTCGCGGATATTGCTAGCTAGTTGATTCAGCAGCACTTCCTGCTCCGCTAATTTGCGGAATCTCGCTTCCGACTCTTGCAACTGTCTTTGAGCTTCTTTTTGTTTCGTAACGTCCAAACCCAAACCTATTAAGCCGATCGCCCTGCCGCAATCATCTTTCACCTGAGTTTTAATTGTCTCCAACTCGTGATATTCACCGTCAACAAGCAGCAGAACTTCCTCAGCATAACAGGGAATATCTTGGCTCCAGGCTTGCACGTCAGATGCCATGCAGTTAGCAGATGCTTCTACTCCCAAAAGTTCGGAATAGTGAGATGCAGCCAAAAATTGTGATTCGGGAATACCCACATCTTCGCAGAAAGTTTTGTTGACTAATAACATCCGCCCGCTAGCATTTACCATCCACACCCAGATGGGAGCGTTGTCAATAATTCCCCTCAAAGTTTGCTTTTGGGCGGCGAGAGCAACTTCTGTTTGTTTGCGCTTAATTCCCAGGGCGATCGAATCGGCACTTGACGCCAAAGCAACCAGCGTTGATTCGTTCAACTCCTGGCGGGCAAACATCGCGATTACTCCCAGCAACTGATTGTCAACAATTAGCGGATATCCAGCAAAAGCCACCATTCCTTCTTGTTTCGCCCATTCTTTGTCGCTGATTCGGGGATCTTCTTGCACAGAATTAGTGATGTGAGCTTTTCGCTCTCGGGCGATTAAACCAATCTTGAACTCACCGACAGGAATCCGGCTGTGAGCGCCGTCAATGCGAGTATAGATCCCCGCGCTTGCTTGCAGCTCCAATACATTTCCCTCTTCATTCAGCGTCCAAATCCGAGCAAACACAGCATCCAAATGGCGCACAACGGCATCGGTGCAGTTTTGCAAAGTTGCAGGTAAAGTCTGGTCTTGAGTCAGAGCAATTCCCACATCTGCTGTGAATAAAGAAAGTTTCAATTGTTCTGCTAAAGCTTGTTCTGCGATTTTGCGTTCTGTAACGTCAGTAGCAGCACCGAGACGCTGCCGGATTTTTCCCGACTCAGTTCTGCTAAACACAATTTCCCGGCTGACTAGCCAGCGCCAACAGCCATTTTTGTCGCGCACCCGGTATTCGTACTCACTAATTTCGCCGTCAGGAGCAGTTTCCAATTGCTGCAAATATTTAGGAAGTTCAACTAAATCGTCTGGGTGGATGATGGTAGGCAGCAGATTGCTGCCCATTTCTTGAACTTCTGCGATTGTATAACCCAACATCGCAGTGATTTCGCGGTTGCTGTAGACATTTCGCTGCTGGCTCTCGTCGTAGAGATAGAGAATATTCGGAGTAGCATCGGCAATTCGTTCGATAAAACGCTGGCTTTCTTGCAGCGCTGCTTCGGCTTTTTTGCGATCGGTAATGTCCGTCGAATTACCAATCATGCGGTAGATTCTGCCAGAGGCATCGCGCAGCGGAGTCAGAGTTACCATATACCAATGTTTTACGCCTTCGATCTCGGCGCTGTTTTCGTAAGAAATCGAGCTGCCGGCTGCCAAACAATCGACGTATCTTTGCCGAAAATCTGCTGCTACTGGCGGGGGAAAAACTTCTTCTGGGGTTTTGCCTTTGACACCGGCGCTCAAAAGGCCTGTAGAGGCTTCTGTGGCTGTATTCCAGCCTGCGTAGCGCAACTCGCCGTCGCCACCGACATCTACCACGAAAATAGCTTGACTGGAGCCGTTATAGATGCTGTTTAAAAATTCTTCTTGTTCGCGCAATTGTGTTTCGGCTTTTTTGCGTTCTGTAATGTCGGTGCAACTGCCGACAACGCGATAAATTTTGCCCGATGTGTCCCGCAGCGGAGTCAGAGTTACGATCGACCAGATTTCTCTAGCATCAAAAGTAGCGGGATATTCGCGGGAAATCGTGCTGCCTGTTTCCACACAGTCGATCGAATTCTGCCGGAACATTGCTGCTGTAAATGGATCGAAAAGTTCTTCTGGAGTTTTGCCGCGCCCGAATTCGCTGCTGATGCCTCCGAGTAAATCTGCTGCTGGATTCCAGCCGGCGTAGCGGAATTCTCCGTCGGGGCCGACATCTATTACAAAAATGCTGTAGTCTACGCCGTCGTAAATGCTGCGCAAAAATTCTTTTTGCTGCTGCATTTGTTCTTCTGTTATTTTGCGATCGGTAATGTCGTAGTGCGCTCCCACCCACTCGCGAACGCTGCCGTCTGCGTTCAAGACGGGCACACCGCGCACGCTCATGTGCCTGTACTCGCCGTCGTGCCGGCGCAAGCGGTGTTCTACTTGGCATGAAGTGCAGTTGGCAACTGCATCAGACCAAATCCTTGCAGTATGTTGTCTGTCGTCTGGATGGATAGCATTCAGCCACCCCCATCCTTTAAGTTCGCCGTAAGTCTGCCCTGTAAATGCGCTCCATCCTGTTTGTTCGGTGACCACTTCGCCTGCTGCTGTAGTATCCCAAACAATTTGGGATGCGGCTTCAATCAAGCAGCGGTAGCGTTCCTCGCTTTCTTGCAGGGCTTTTTCTGCAAGTTTTCGATCGCTAATATCGCGAGCAACTCCCACTACGCCCGTGATGTTTCCGGCTCGATCGCGCAAAGGACTTTTGGTAGAAAGAACTGTCAGGATATTGCCCAGGCTATCTTTTACTACTTCTTCGATGGTTTCTTCAATCCCAGATTGCCATATCCGGCGGTCATTTTCCGCCAGCATAGTTGCAATCTCCAGCGGAAATAATTCTGCATCATTTTTGCCAATAATTTCTGATTGTCGCTTGCCCATAATGCCCGCAGCCGTAGAATTAACTAATAGATAACGGCCCTGAATATCTTTGACAAAAATGCTGTCGCCTGTACTTTCGATGACGTTTTCAAAGAGGATATTTCTCTCTAGCAGCGCTGCTTCTATTTTTTTGATTTCGGTGATGTCGCGAGATATGCCCACGACGCCGATCGCATTTCCTTCCGAGTCGCGCCAAGGGCATTTTGCTGTTAGCAGCGTCCGCATTTCTCCATTTTTGGGGACAATCTCTTCATAGTTTAAATTTTCTCCCCCTGCGATTATCTTGCGGTCTGCTTCGATAATTTGCTGGGCAATTTGTGGGGGAAATAAATTTGTATCGTCCAGGCCAATCATTGCTTCCGGCGATGTTTGCAGCCAGTCAGCAGCAGCCGAATTTACGATCGCGTACCGGCCTTGAATATCCTTGACAAAAATGACATCCGGCGTGCTTTCAATTACGGAACGCAAGATTGAATTGCTTTGCTGGAGCGACTCTTGGGCGAGTTTGCGATCGGTAACGTCGCGGCCGATCGCATACATCAATTCTTCCTCGCCCCAAGGGCTAACAGTCCAAGCTACCCACTTGTAAGATTCGTTGCGGCACCGCCAGCGATTTTCAAACCCAACGGTATTATTCCCCGCAGCAATACTTTCAGCTTCTTTTAGGGTAGCTTCGCGATCGTCTGGATGCACGAATTCAATGAAGAGTTTGCCAACAATTTCTGCTTCGGAATAGCCGAGTATTTTTTCTGCTGCTGGGTTGATGCGTTTGAAATAACCGTCAAAACCAATGACGCACAGCATATCTGGCGAGAGGCTAAAGGCGCGATCGCCCTCGTCGGGTTTGCTGGATTGGATCTCGTTTTGGGCTGCGACAGCAGAGGCGTGCGATCGCGCCGACACGGCCAACAAAACCATATTTGCTATTCCCAAAATTCCCAGGGCGAGTTGGCGATCGTATAAATTATAACCGCTGCCAGCTACCAGCCACCCGTTTAATACAAGCAGTACCGCGATCGCAACTGAGAATAAACTGCCAGGGGCGATCGTCGCTAAACTGATGTTTTTGTCATACTGCATTCTGCATTCTACCTTTTGTCTTCTGGTGACTGCTACCGTAAATTTTATCAGCCACAGTTGCACGCCGTTCAAAAATTTAGTATTATTAAATTCTTCTATTAGGAGAAGTGAACTTTTCATAATTATACTCTTAATCTTGCGGTTAAATATAATTCTCTTATCTTAAGATTAACCTAAAAATATTTAATAACTACTGTAAATATTTCCGATTTGCCGAAATCTATGCTTTGAAAATATGCGTAAATATACGCAATGAATAGGGTCATAAAACTAAGTGTATTTACGGAATTAGGGAGTAATCTATTTTAGCGGGAGTGTGGATTTTCTAATTTTTCCAACCGAGCTAGAGAGTTTATCTATAATACTGCACTAGATATTGCTGTTAGTCATTGGACATTTGGCCTAATCTAGCTAGTCTTGGGCGCAGCAATCGGCCGTTCCAGACGGCGAACCTCTATATGTATGGTGTAAAACCACTTTTTGTGTAACTCGAACCGGGTTTGATTTACGAAAATACTGTGTGGAGCGCCCTGACTGCTGGTTAAAGGTCGCGGCATATTAGTCAATTTCAACCTATTTAACATTCCTCACAAATTATAATTTTAAAATGAAGATGAACTGCGGATTTGTGGAGAGAATTTGAATAAAATGTGGGTAGCAGTTTTTAGTTGCAAGAGATATTCGCGGGGAATTGGGAAAAAGGTAATTGGTAATTCTCGCCCGTGCAGTGCTGGGATTGAAATTCTTACAGCGACCGTCCCGCTCGCACTGGGTTATCACACCAAATCCGGGTTTGGGACAAGCGTTATTCTTCAGTCTGCGCCGGCCGACTTTGTTTGAAGAGAAGCGGTTTCAACCGCCGAAAGATAAAGGGGATATTTAACCCGGATTTGGTATCATTCGGTAGTTAGCGGATTTGATAAGCTCGCTCAGCATTTAAATTCTATCTCAAGAAATAATCAAACCATGAGTGGGCCGTTGCTCCTAGCAACGCGCAAAATATGCAATTTAAAAGCAGTACAGCTTATGAGTCCTCATAAAACTATGAGGAATAAAGTCCCGACTGCGAACTGATCGGGATTAATTTAAAGGACTTTTCTGTTAAAGATGTTTCGATTCATCAGCAGGGGAGAGGGGCCCCGGTGCAGCAGACAAAGCATTTGTGCGACCCGATTGCTGTTGCCGAATTCGCTCCAAATTCCCCGCAGGAATAGAGGCTATAAGTTGCCGCGTGTAAGCTTGCTGCGGTTGGCGGTAAATGCGCTCGGCTGTGCCAATTTCCTCAATTTTACCTTTGTTCATGACGATCGCGCGATCGCTCATAAACTTGACCACGCTCAAATCGTGAGAAATAAAAATATAAGTCAGTCCAAACTCTGTTTGCAACTCCTTCAGCAAATTTAAAACTTGCGCCTGCACCGACACATCCAATGCAGAAACCGACTCATCGCAAATAATAAACTTAGGATTCAAAGCCAAAGCTCTAGCAATACAAATGCGCTGCCGCTGTCCGCCGGAAAATTCGTGAGGGTAGCGCCGCATAAAATCTGGATTCAGACCCACTCTATCCAACAAATAAGCGGCGCGGTCGCGCTGTTCTTTCGGGTTTTTACCAAAGCGGTGAATCACCATCGGTTCCATCACCGCCGCCCCAACACTCAGGCGCGGATCGAGAGAACTAAAAGGGTCTTGAAAAATAATTTGTAAATCGCGCCGCAGCCAGCGCAATTTGCGATCGTACTCTTTTTGCCTGCGATAATTAGCCATCCACTGCGATCCCGAACTGCTTTTTGCAGGAGGCGTAATTTCTTGACCTTCAAAAAACACGCTTCCGCTGGCGATCGGAATTAATTGCAGCAAAGCTCTCGCCAAAGTTGATTTGCCGCAGCCGGATTCGCCCACCAAACCCAAAGTTTCGCCCGGGTAAACCTCAAAAGAAATATCGTTTACTGCCATAAACAAGCGTTTGGTTTCGCCAAACATTCCCTGCACCGGAAAACCGACTCGCAAGTTATTAACAGCCAGCAAAGGCTCGGAAATATTCGGCAATCGAGGCGGTTTTCCGGTGGCAAAAGCGGAAAGTCCGCCGCTGCTGTCGCCGTCTAAATCGATATTTTTCTCGACAATTACCACTTCGCCGCTAGCAGTTGTGGTGACTTCCATAAAATCGGAAACTGTCGGCAAGCGGCGCCTTTGCCGATCGAGAGTTGGGCGGCAAGCTAGCAGACCTTTTGTGTAAGGATGTTGGGGATTGCTGAAAATTTGCTCGATCGCACCGCACTCAACAATCTTGCCTCGGTACATCACCGCCACCGTATCGGCAATTTCAGCAATGACGCCCAAATCGTGGGTAATAAAAATCATTGCCATGCCTCTAGTGTCCCGCAACTCCCGCAGCAAAGCTAAGATTGTTGCCTGCACGGTTACGTCTAAGGCGGTTGTCGGTTCGTCGGCAATTAATAAAGTTGGATTGCAGGAAATGGCCATTGCAATCATCACGCGCTGGATTTGGCCGCCTGAGAGTTCGTGGGGGTAGCGATCGAGCATAGCTTGTTTTTGGGCGTTGACGAGCTGCATCAAATCGCGATCGTCCTCCCGAACAGCTTCTTGCCGCAAAGCCAAACTGCGCTGCCGGAGTTCCTCGTCTCCCGCTAGCAGCTTCACCTCTTGCAGCAGAGAAGCAGCGAAGCGCCGCGCTTCTGTCTGGGATAGCTGTTGGTGGAGACAAATGGCTTCTGTGAGTTGAAATCCGATCGTATAAACGGGATTGAGCGAACTCATCGGCTCTTGAAAAATCGTCGCAATCTGGCTGCCCCGGTATGTTTGTTTTTCCCTGTCCGGCATTTCCAGCAGATTAACGGGCCCATTGCTAGCGCCCTCTTTTGTCGGAGAAAACCAAATATCGCCCTGAATTTTCGTTGACGAACTCGACAGCAAACCCATAACAGCCAGAGATGTTACCGATTTTCCCGATCCGGATTCTCCCACGATTCCCAGAGTTTGCCCTCGGTTGACCTCAAACGAAATGCCGTCAACAGCTTTGACTGTTGCGGACGCATCGCCTGCGTCCGCAGATGGAAATTCAACCCGCAGGTTGCGAACTTCTAGGACGGTTTCACTCATGGAAGTCTACGGCAAAAGTTAAAAGGAGATTAAGTGGATTGTAGCAGGGCCTGTTGAAGGCGGAAGGCAGGGGGAAAGTTTTAAGTTTTCAGTTTTGAATTGTTTAACTTAAAACCGCTTTCGCCGATCGAGGAACGAAGCAATCTCAAAATTCAGAACTAATTAAGCGCCTTCTGCCTTGGAGGAATTTTCCTCAATAACCGATGACCTGAGTGTCAGCAGGCAGTGCAGTGGCGTCGGAGACCTTTTTAAACACGCTTGCTTGCTCGTTTAAGGAATCAGGTCTCGGCTGTCCGGGATTGGTGCCTTCCAACTGAAGGCGCATTTGACCTTCGGGAGTCAACTCAAAAATAGTCTGAACGGTTTGTGTGCTGCTGAGGCTGACATCCAGGTGCATCGGTTTTGCACCGAGATTAACTTTGTACCTCATTTCTGCGGCGCGCGGCGCTCCGTCGGGGCCTTTAGCCATGAAGAACAATTTGCCTTTAGGGGCAAAGACGAAGGTGTAAGACTCACCGGAAGGGACTGTGCCTTGCCATTGGCCTAGGAGTTGCTTGTCGATGTTGCTAGCGGCCGGGGCTGTAGCTTCGGCAATTGTTGGTGCTGCTGCGGATGCGGGACCCTGTGAGGCGTTGAAGCTGGCGAGGATGCCGAAGCAAATGCTACCTGCGATCGCTGTGCCAATCATTTTTGAATTAGACATGAGACCGCTCTCAAAATTGGTTGTTTCTTTTGTACACTGTAGCGGTAAAACCGTACATTGTTTAGTTTTAATCCCTTTTGGTAAATAAAATATATTTAGGTAAAATCGCATACAAACCGCTGCAATTTGGGGAATCTGCCTCAACGAGCCGATCGCCTCCAATCGGCTCGCGGACGATCGATTGTAATTGTTCGCCTCTGATGAAAGCAATCGCTTTCATCTGATGAAAGCAATCGCGCTGTTTTCGCCCTCGATCGCCGAAGCCGCCAGAGACGAGCGCCCATCCGGCTGTATCGGCACCGTTTGCTGTGAATGCGTTGATTCTTCTTAACTCAAAACACCTGAGCAGATCGATTGCTTTGGGAAGTGCGATCGACTGTTTATGTCTGAGATTCTGGTTGAGATTCTGGTTGAGATTCTGGTTGAGATTCCGGTGTGGCTTCCTGTTTTTTTTCGGCGCGTTTCGTTCGCTCCAATGCCTCTGCGTAAGACCAAGCCACGCTCACAATAAAAGCTTTCGCCATGCCGGACAAATTTTTTGAATCTTCGCTATCGGGCGCTTGGGCTTTTTGGTTGCCGTCGTTCGTCATTTTTTTGTTTTCTCCCGGGCTGGTTTTTCTAGCGACTTTTTGCAGTGTGCGATCGATACCCACAAATTCTGATTTTTACTGCACCCGCACCCTACTTCTATTTGAAGGTATGACCTTGATTACCACGAATAATATCATAAATACGCGCCTTTGGTCATCGAATCAGAAAGAAACCTTAACTTCGCTGGTTGCCCGCAACACAGACTCCTGCTGAAACCTGCGTTTGTAAGTTTCGATAATTTCATTAATAGCTCGATTTTTTTCCCGGCTGTTTTCATAAATCAAAATAACTATTTTAGAGTTTTCTCGAATCAGAATGCCGGAACTATTGAGAAACTGCCCGGAGCCGTCTAATACAGTTAGACCTTCCCGAAAGCGAGGGGTAATAACTGCCTTGACAAACTCCTGCCATTCTGATTCAGAAATTGTCTCGCCTCCCGGTTTATTTAAACCAAAATACAGTTCATCTTTGAGGAGATTTGTTTGCTTGGCGTTAGTGTCCGAAGTTTCTGGCAGTTGAGCGCGGGCAATTGTCGCCGGAAAAACAGGCAGGACGAACAGCAGGCCGGCCAAGCAAAGACTGTGAAGATGTTTGTTCATATCAGAATCAAGAGGTGCGAGCCTTCCGAATGCAAGTCCTCAATTTTTTATGAGGAGGACTTGCATTCGGAACGCTCGAACCAATTTTAGCTGCTGAGTATCTTTCGAGTGCGCGGTAACAATAAATCTTTAAATCCAGACGCATGACAATATTGACACTCATATCATGTCCAGTCGATTACCATCACAAAAACGGAACGCACGTGCGCCCGAAAGTCCGCATAATGCTGCTCCCTGAAGTCCGCACTACTAACCAATCTTATTGTGGTCAATCCACCGGGCAGGAGAGCGAGCACCGTCCCAAAGATCGAACAATATCGATGCTACCGTTGCGATATAATTTAACATAAAATGCTGACAAGTCAAAAACCCAGTTTCTGATGAGAAACTGGGTTTTTGACTTGGCAGGCGTAGTTTATTTGCGATCGCCTACTTGCTGGCGTCTGCCCTATTATTTTTTCAATTCAGACATACTTCTGTTAGCAGTGTCTTTGTACATCTCCCCGAATTCTTTCACGGCTGCTCCCGCCTCTTGTCCGATCTTCTGAATTCGTTCGCCCGGAGCGTCAGACGTTTCGCGAGCTTCTTGTCTCCATTCGCGAGTTGTTTGGGGTCTTTCGGGATTGTTTAGCTCCGCGTTTGAGCCTGACTGAGTGCCATAAGCTTTGTTGCTGCGTCCCCCATCAACATTGGATGTCAGCAGCAGAAAACCGACTAGAACCACACTCAAAAAACTCTTGATTTGAAAGCCCTTAAGCAGGGAACTGATGCGCTCGATCGCTGTAGAAATCAAATTCATCTCGGTAATACTCCGTAAGTTAATTGGCGATATTTTTCCACATTTTTTCATCTAATTGACTCGCTCCCAAATCAGCTAACGCGAGGGGAAGCCAAACTTAGCTTCGACTTGCAATTAGCCGCACAAATAGAGTTATAGGTTAGCGATAAAATCTGGTAAACGCGCAACCTAGGTGTCAGCCAATTAGCTTTTTCCAACACAAATATCACCTTAACAGCAGCAAAATAATTCTACCTCTTACTAAAGTCATAACTTAGTTAAAAGCAGAAAATATATTTTTCAGCACAGGGTTAGACAAATTTCAATCAATCATGCTATACAGGGCAAATTATTATTGCAAGCGATCGCCGGTTTTCACGTCAAACCAGTGCAGCAACTGAGGCCCAAAAACCAGCTCTACAATTTCCGAATTCCAGTGGCGGTCATTTGGCAGCAAAGCGCGCACCGTCACTGACTCCAAACCTTTAACTCGGACGCTAACTAAATTTTGCATTCCCAAGTTTTCCACTAAATAAACCTCACCCTTAATTGCCTCTGGATCGGGCATCTTGCGGCCCTCTGCACCTGCAAAGCTGACGTGTTCCGGGCGAATTCCCAAGACAATCTCTGGCGGAACAGTCGGCAGATTTGGTAGTGGAACTCCAGAATCGCCCAACTGAGCAAAATTGCCCTGGCATTTAAGCACTAACAAATTCATTTGCGGGCTGCCCACAAAACCCGCTACAAACTGATTTGCCGGACGGTTATAAATTAAGTGCGGCGGGTCTAGCTGCTGCACGCTGCCGCTGTTGAGAACTGCGACTTTTGTTGAAAGCGTCATTGCTTCGGTTTGGTCGTGAGTAACGTACACTACAGGAGCTTTTTGCGAGGCAAATAATTGTTTGAGTTCGGCCCTCACTTTTTCCCGCAATAATGCGTCGAGATTGCTCAAAGGTTCGTCGAGCAAAAATACTTCCGGTTGGCGCACTAAGGCGCGTCCGAGGGCTACTCGCTGCCGCTGTCCGCCTGATAGTTTTCCGGGTTTGCGATCGATTAATTCTGTCAATCCGAGGGATGCTGCAACTTCTGTCACTAATCGATCGATTTCGCCGGAGGAGATTTTGCGGAGTTTGAGGCCCGATGCCATATTCTCGTATACTGTCATGTGCGGATAAAGCGCGTAACTTTGAAAAACCATTGCAATATCCCGATCGCCCGGTCTGAGATATGTCACATCGCGATCGCCAATTCTAATCTCGCCTCTAGTCGGTTGTTCCAACCCTGCAATCAACCGCAGCGTAGTAGATTTGCCGCACCCGGAGGGTCCCAGCAAGGTCAGAAATTCGCCCTCGCTGACATCTAAGCTAATGTCTTTTACGGGTACAACTTTGGGGCTGTAGGTTTTATTGAGGTTTTTTAGTTGTAGTTTTGCCATGATTTTTAAAATTGTTGACTGTTGACTGTTGACTGTTGACTGTTGACTGTTAACTGTTAACTGTTGTTATTTGTTATTTGTTATAACGGCCAACGGCCAACAGACAACTGCCACATGACTATCCTTTTACTGCCCCGGCTGTTAAACCCTGAACTATGCGCCGCTGGAACACTAAAACCAGCAAAACTAAGGGTAATGTTCCTAAAACGGTGGCTGCTGCGATCGGGCCGTAAGGAATCTCAAAGACTGATGTCCCGCTGAGTTGAGCCGTGGCGACGGGAATAGTTTTCAGAGATTCGCGAGTCATAAATGTCAGTGCAAAAATAAACTCGTTCCAAGCTGAAATAAACGTCAGAATTCCGGTTGTGACTAACGCGGGAAATGTCATCGGTAGCACGATTTGCCACAGCATTTGAAAAGTGTTGTATCCGTCAACTTTTGCCGCATCTTCTAAATCTTTTGGCAATTGTTGAAAGAAACTCCGCATCACCAAAATTGTCAGCGGCAGATTGATTGCGGTGTATGGAATAATTAAGGCTAAATAATTATTGCCTAAATCCAAAGCTTTGACAATTTCTAGCAGTCCCAAGAATAGCAGCACCGCCGGAAATAGCGTCACAATTGTCACAGTTGCCAGGATGATTTTCTCGCCCCACAGCCGCAACCTGGCCAATGCGTAAGCTGCGGGAGCGCCTACAGCTAAACACAGCAAGGTCGAAGTAATGGAAACAAAAGCGCTATTTAAAATGTAAAGTGCAAACGGGCGGCGCTGGAACAAGGACAGGTAATGCTCGAAGGTAATTCGTTTGGGAATGTAGACGTTGGGAATTGCCGAAATATCCGCATTTACTTTGAAAGAAGTTAGCACCTGCCAGATAATAGGTGCGAGGAAATATGCGACAATTAAGATCGCCGATACGGGCAAGATTAATTGCCGGATGTCAAAGGTTTTTTTTGTGGGTTGTTCGCGGGCGATCGACATGATTTATACCAATGAAAGGAACGTGCTAACCTGTTCTGTATTGAGATTGAATTTTTGGGGCTGGCTCTACGGCCCATCCCACAAGAGTTTCAAGAAATGGGATTGTGGGGCGAGAAAGCCGGTTTCTATGAGTTTTGTGAACAGGAACGAGAAATCTACAAAGAAACCCGGTTTCTGGGGTCTGCGTGCGATCGCAAACTAACTTAACCACCACCAATCTAAAATCTAAAATCCCAAATCTAAAATTGACTGGCGCGGGCTCTCGATAACAGGTAAGCGGCGATCGCAACTGCTGCCACTAACAGCAAAAAAGTACACACCACCAAAGCCGCCCCGTACCCAAAGTCTAAATACCTCATTACCGTGCTGTAAATGTAGATAGAAACCGTCTCGGTTGCCCCTGCCGGCCCCCCTCCCGTCATCACCTGAATCAAGTCAAAAATGCCGAAAGCTTGGGCAAATCGAAACAGCAAAGCAATCACAATTTGGGGCATTAGCAGCGGCAAGGTAACTTGACGGAAACTCTGCCAACTACTCGCGCCGTCAATCGCGTGGGCTTCGTACAAATCACCGGGAATTGATTGCAATCCCGCTAACAAAAGCAAGCTGATAAACGGCGTAGTTTTCCACACATCTGCTGCAATCACTGCCATCATTGCCAAAGTCGGATCTCCCAGCCAGCTAATGCTCTTTTGAATCAATCCCAAGCGGAGCAAAATGTCGTTAATTACGCCGTATTGGTCGTTAAAAATCCACGCCCAAGCTACTCCCATCAATGCAGTCGGCAGCGCCCAAGGCAGCAGGGAAATTGTGCGGACAATGCCGCGCCCTGTGAAAGATTGATTCAAGACTAAGGCAATTCCCATGCCGAGAATTAGTTCCAGCAAAACAGAAGCGACAGTAAAGACTGCGGTGTTGCTTAAAGTTTGCCAAAAACGCCCGTCGCCTAGCATCCGACTGTAGTTAGCAAAACCGGAAAAAACCAGTTTTAATTCAGTACCGAGGTTTTGGGTGAATAAACTCAGCCAAAAAGCGCGCAAAATTGGGTAAGCAAATACTAGCAGCAGAATTATCAATGCTGGTGCTACTAATATCCATCCTGTTCTTTGTTCGCGCTGTCGCATCTTGTCTAATTGCATATTTTAAAATTCTATTCTGTTCTTCCAGTCCGCGGAGGGGGACATTGTTTGTAGAGCATCGGAATTCCATTCGGCGGGATCTATTCGGCGGGATCTATTCGGCGGGATCTATTCGGGTTCATGGTTTCAAACTGCCTAATAAATTGCGAGTTTCGCTAGCCGCTGCTTTCATTGCTTGTTCTGGACTCATTCTCCCGGTAAAAGCTGAACTCAAATAGCGCTGCAAAATATCAGAAGCTTGAGCGTATTGTGCCAGGGGCGGGCGCAACGCTGGCCGTTCGACTACTTTTAGCAGTTGCGGGTAGTGGGGATATTTTGCGACTATTTCTTTGTCCGTAAATAAGGATTTGTAACTGGGAATTAAACCTGTTTCTAAAATAAATTTGCGCTGGGTTTCCTCGCTGGTAAGGTACTTAATTGCTTTCCACGCTTGTTCTGGATGTTTTGAGGTTTTGGCAATTCCCCAGCCCCAGCCGCCCAAGCAGGAACCGCCTGTTTGACCGATACTGCTGAGCATTGGCTCGATCGCAATTTTGCCTCTAACATTCGATCCCTCGGCATTTGCCAGTTTCCAAACATAGGGCCAGTTTCGCAAAAACAGCGCTTTGCCGTTTTGAAACAACAGCCTGGTTTCTTCTTCGCCGTAGGTGGTGACACCCGCTGGAGATATGCCGGAGGCGATCGTATTTTTGAGAAATTCCACTGCTTTAATTGCCTCGGGTTTATCTAACCCAACTTCAAAAGTTTTAGGGTTAGCCCAGAAGCCGCCGAAACCCGAGAGCACTTCGACAAACATCGCAGATACTCCCTCGTATTGTTTGCCTTGCCACAGATAACCCCAGGTGGCTTTTCCCTGTTTCTGCAAGTTTTGAGAGATTTTTACCATCTCTTCAAAGGTTTTAGGCGCTGGAATTCCCGCTTGTTTTAAAATGTCTTTGCGGTAATAAAGCATTCCGGCATCGGAAGCGTGGGGAATTCGGTAAAGTCTGCCCCGATACCGCCCGCCTTCGACGTTACCTGGGATGAACTTTGCAAGTTGTTTGGGGGAAATTCTGTCTGTCAAATCCATTACCCAACCTGCGGCGGCAAATTTGGGAACCCAGACAATATCCATGTTGATGATGTCGTAGGGCGACTCGCCTAAAAGAAAGGCAGATGTGTAAAGATTTTCTATGAGGTTTGTGTCAAAGGGCCCTTCTACGAGGTTGATGCGAATGTCGGGGTTTTTCTGTTCAAATTCTTTGACAAACGGTTTCCAGTTGGCAATGTCTTGACCTTGCATTAACATTGTCAGCACGACTGGCTGTTTAGTCAGTGCGGGCAGAATGAATAACAGCAAGACGGCGGCTAATGTGACAGCGAATAAGGCTACAAGACGGGGGCGCTTTTGCCTTCGCTGGGGCGGGGAATTTATTTTTGGCATTTGCTTTTGAGAGATGGCTGTGCGATCGCCTTATTTCTCTCATAACTCGCTTTCTTTTGTTTCGCGGGATTTAGCGAGTTTGTGCAATAAAAATTTAAGTAAACTTTAGCTTACTTAATAATAGTTGAGTGAAAAGTACAAATTTTGAGGTCGCGAGTTCGATCGCAAGTTAAGCCAACATCTATCTATAGGCAGATATTGAGAGAATTGTTTAATATCGTTTCCGCTGGCATTTGGCATTGATATGATTCAATCGTTGGGGCGGTGCGTGAGTCATAGTCTCGAAGTGTGGATGTAAAGATTTCTCGCCCTCACGCACCCTACAAATAAATAATTCTTCTTCCTTCTTCCCTCTGTCAACTGTCAACTGTCAACTGTCAACTGTCAACTGTCAAATCTTCCTTCTAAATACAAAAAACACCGCTCCTCAAAATAGGAGAACGGTGTATAGGGGGTGTTATGGGTTGTTGTCTGGAATTAACCCTAACAAATCGCCATTTGCTGCGGGTAGGCCTTGTGATGGTTAAAAAATTGGCACAAACCCAGACAGATACCCGGATCGCGATCGACCTTTAGGATTAGCCCAACCATTCCACAACAGAATCTTCCTTAGTATTGGTGCGCCGTTCAGGGGTTTCGCGGTTGAATTTCATGTGGACAGCGCGGTTTTGTTCGCCGTCGGCTGCTACTGCAAAAATCGGATAGTCGATCGAGCCGTCTTGGAAGGACATTTGGAAGCGGAAAGTGCCGTCAGCATTGAGTTTGATCGGCTGTCCGCCTACGTAGACGGTGGCGTTGGGTTCCGTGGCGCCGTAGACGATCAGTTCGGCGTCAGCAACTAACCAGAACTGGCGGGGGCGCATCGGGGCGGCGAAGCCAACTCCCGACATACCGACACCGGACATACCGACACCCGACATAGTGAGGCCGGACATACCGACACCCGACATGGTGAGGCCGGACATACCGACACCGGACATGGTGAGGCCGGACATGGTGAGGCCGGACATACCGACACCGGACATACCGACACCGGACATGGTGAGGGCGGACATCCCGGCCCCAGCCCACATTCCGACGCCGGAGGGGAATACGTAGGAACTCAAAGCTTGTTCGTGGATGCCCGATTGCTGGATGGAACCTGCGACGTGCTGCATGGAACCGAACATAGAACCCGCTACGCGCATGGCTTCGGCCGATTCTGCCATGCCGAAGATTTGTTCGTAGATGGCGTTGCCGGTGCTGAAACCACCGCCGTTGGTTGCTTGTGCCATTTTCTTGGCAGGGGGAACCAGTTCGGCGAAGGTTTTGCCGCACAAGTCTTCTTCCCAGTCGAGGGTGATGAATTGGTCTTCTATCCAGTCGCTGGGATAGATGGGCGGGACGCGGACTTGGGCCGATCGCGCCAATACCAGCCAGCGGCCGTCTGCACAGCGGTAGCCGATGTCGATCGCGTAGTCCCGATCGCTCACGGGGATTGGCACGTACCATTCCCGCGCCAGTTCGTCGCAGGGATATTCTTGAATGCTGTGGGGGCTTTGGATTTCGAGGTTAACATCCGTAACGTCGTAGATCCGGAGGGCGAGTTGCTGTCCGCCAAGGCGGCGCAATTCTTCTTTGCGATCGTTTGGGATATCCCAGTAGGTGTATGCCCATTCTGGATCGCGGGGCATCAAAACAACCCGGCTTTCGCCGTAGCCGTTGGGCAAATCTGCTAAACCTTCATCTACTGACGACAAAGAACCGCCAGTTCTATCTTCTTGACCGAGTTCAAACTTTGCTGCTTCCACTGCTTCTTGTGCCTCTAGTTTGCGAGATGGACTGTAGGAAAATTTGGTGCGCTGAATTTCTTGAATTGATGCCAGAAGTTGCGATTTCCGCATCCGGCTGTAGCGAGAGACTCCACATTCGCTAGCAACTCTGCGGAGTTGTCGCAAAGTCATCTCTTCTAATGGTGGGCGTTCTTTTGCCATGAGTTTGTTCTCCACTAATTTGGATGGCGGGTTAGATTTTTGGCTTCAACACAAGTGTGTTGACTTTTCGAGCTAGAAACTCTTTTAAATGCAAATATTATCGAGCTTCCAAATCTCTCCAACCTTTGAAGCCTTGCTGATTTTTAGCTTGTCTTGTCCCCAATTGCGATCGGGGGTTGTGACTTGAGGGCTTCTGCGCGCACCGTCCGATCTAAATAAAACTTTCTCTGTCGATTCTTGATTCACAAACAAGATCGATTTTGCGAGTGCGATCGGTGCTGCTAGCAACGCTGTGCCGGCAGCACACGCGCTATTTGACTCCCAGAGCTGCTCAATCGAAGCATTTCTTTGGGATCGCTTTGTCATGACTTAATGTTGCAGACAACTCCCGGTCTGGTCAAGGGGTCTTTTGCCTCAATCATGGGTACTTATACGCATTTTCGTGATTTTGGGGATCACTTTGTCAGGGAATCTTGACATTCGGGAGATTTGGGGGATCGGTATTGAAGCGAATGTCAGGATTTGATGACAAATGGGGATAGGGGGCTTTTGATGGGTTTGGAGGGTGGGGGCGATCGTTTAGAATGGATATGTCTTTGCAAATATGACAAAGTGGAAGACTTTCTATATAATCCTTCTAACAAGAAGGCTTCGCGGGAGCATCCCGATTTTGCAAAAATATTAAACTGCAAATTAACCATTCAAGTAGGCACAACGCAGTTGTAACATTTGAGAGAAACTTTCAGATTTCCACTGTGAAGAATGAATTTTTTAGCCTTGTACCTATCTGCTTGACGGCTGATTCTACCGCTCCCGATCCGATGGAGCCTGGTTGGAATTACTGACAAGTCTCATTCAATCCGATAACAACTAACTAACATCATTCTTCATTTTCAATCCTCACCTGCCAAGTCTCCAAAGTAGTACCTATTATTTTATCAAGATTTGTCAAAGCATTAAAATAGGCAATTTTCGCATTAAGTTCTGCATTTCTAGCCTCTATTAAATCCTTCTGAAAAGTCACAATATCGATACTCCGAGAACTTCCCACTCCCAATCTTCTTTTGTCTAGCTCTATTCCTAATTGCTTTTGCGCTAACTCCCTTGACCTTTGAGCTAGTTCTACTTGCTTAAGATTCAAATTTATATCTCGAATTGCATTTCTGACCTCAACTTCCAGCTTTTGATTGTACTCCTTTAAATTATTCTCAGCTTGTAATAGCTTAACACGACTATTCTGAAAATCTCGCTCAATTCCTCTATTTCCAAATTCGCGAGTCAAAACCAGTCCCGCTCTCAAATCCGAGCTGCTGTCTGAAAGATTAGTAGCATTATTATTATAACTTGCATTTACATCCAATTTCGATTTTCGATTATTTTCCGCTACCAGCAATTTATATTTAGCGATTTCCCGGTCGAGCTGTACTTGTAAATAATCAGGACTATTTGACAGAGCTAATGGTAGAATCTTATAGAAATCCAGAGGGTAAGTCTGTACAGCAGCAGCTTCTCTTGCTATTATATTAAGATTGCGATCGAGGTCTAGAACTTGCAGCAGTGCTAATCTTGCCTTCTTCAGTTGCTCCTCACTAGCTAATACTCTCACTTCCCGATCTGCCACAGCTTTTTCACTTGTAAAAATATCAACTTTTGCTAGCCTTCCTGCCTCAATTAAAACCTGATTAGTCTCCAATTCTTGACGGGCAATTTCCAGAGAATTTTGTGAAATTTTAACTTGTTCCTGAGCCTTAATCACCTCTCGATAGGTTGAAATTACTTCAGTAATTGTCTCAATTAGCCTCGATTTCAAACTCAGAATATTTCTTTTTTCACTCAGGCGAGCAATCTCAATTGGTGCTCGATTGACAGCAACTCCAGCTCCCCTTAACAGAGGTTGGGTAAAATTTAACGTTAGATTTTGACTTAAAGAACCTTCACTATTAATGCCAAAACCATTCGCATCTTGTCCTTGTTTACTACTCCAAACAAAACTTATATTCCCTCCTGTGGGAATTTTGACACTCACCTGGGCCGATAAATCGACTTCGCCAGTAGTGGCGACTCTTCCCCCATTCCTCCAACGAATTGATGACACGGATAGTCTCGGTGTAAAACTAGGGACAAATAAGCCTTCTGCTACGGCTAAATCTTGTTTTTGGACGATGCGTTCGAGGTATTGATTTTTGATATCTCTGTTGTTTTCTAAGCCTAAAAATACAACTTCCGGGAGTGTCAGTTCAACCCCTAATTCATCCGCTATAGATTGCTGTTGAATAGTTGGATTTTGGGTATTTTCAGGTATTGATTCTGCTGTTATTTCTGGATTTGGTGGAACTTCAGAAATTACTATTGATTCTGGTGGAACAGGTTTCTTTTGAGTATAATTTGTTAATACTTCGGAATTGGGGATTGGGGATTGGGAATGGGAAATTGGTGAGTGTTTGATTTTACTTGTGGGATTTTCGCCGGGGAATTGAGGAATAACTATTCTCTGGTTGGTAGTTGGCGTTTCTCTCTGATTTTGGGGTTTAATGAGCGCCTGATTTTGCGGTAGATTTTGGATGTGTGGGAGATGTTTTTTAGTGGTAAGTGGCAGAATTTTGGGCGCGCTCGCAGATTTAGAGCTAACATCACTTTTGACTGTTGAACTAGACTTAAAAGCAACAGCAAGTATCGTCAATAGCCCACAGGTTGCAAGCATAACTAGGCTAAAACGAAATATCCAAGGAATATCGTAGCGAGCAGGAGAATCGCTATTTGGGAGATAATCTTCGTGCGGTTGCTCAGTCATGCTAACTCCAGTTATTTTTGCAACTAATGCTATGGCGATTTCCTAAGGGATGACTACCCTTGACGCAGCGCTTTAACAGGATCTAGTTGACTAGCTCGCAGAGCCGGGAAAAATCCAGCTCCTACACCCACCGCTAATGCCGATCCTAGAGCCAAAGCTGCTGTGTTGCTGTCAAATTTATAAGGCAACTTAAAAACATCCGCTACCACCACCGTTAACCCGTGTACCGTCACAATAGCAGCAATTCCCCCCGCTAAACTCAGAATTACTGCTTCTAGAATAAACTGCAACATTATATCTCTCTGAGTAGCCCCGATCGCACGTCTCAAACCAATTTCTGGGGTGCGTTCCATCACCGCCGCGATCGTAATATTAGCAATACCAACCCCTCCCACCAATAGCGAAATTACCCCCACTGCCAATAGTCCCCGTGAAGCAAGTTCCAGAGTTTCCTGCTGCTCCAAAATTTTCTTAACATTGTTCCAAGTATAAACCTTTGCCTTGGGGAAGCGCTGCTTCAAAAGTTTTTTTGCCTGCTTTTCCATTCCTTTAATATCTCTAAGATTGTAAGGGCGCACGGAAATTTCCTCAATTGTCTGGCTACCTGTTATCGCTTTGTAAAGTGACATCGACACCCAAATTTGACCTTGGATTTTGCCCGAAAACTCTTCCTTGCTCTCCATTACGCCAACAACAATGTAAGGTCGGCGGTTAGCATAAATGCGCTGACCTAGACGTTTGGTGCTACCTTTAAAAAGTTGTGTCGCCAGCATTTCATCAATTACCACGACAGGTCGATAGTTAGCAAAATCATTAGGGGAAAAAAAACGCCCCTCCATTAATCGCCGTCCCGATGTCAATAAATGATCTTGAGAAACAGCGGCCATACTAGCTTCCCCTTCTTCAGCCTGAAATATAACTTTTTCCTGATAATAACCAAACATATTGTCTGCGCTAATTGCCCGAATTCCTTTCAGCCGATGCCGTAAAAATTCCATATCTTCTAACTTCAAACCCAAGTCATCCGAAATACTGATTCCCAGTTGAGGTGCTTCTCGCTTGGCCAGTTGTTCAGCAATTACGGCGCGACTAATATTGCCTACTTGCAGCGTTGCGCTGACCGCAGCTACACCCATAAAAACTCCGACTGTAGTTAGGGCAGATCGCAAAAGATTGCCACTTAGGGAAATGCAAGTAAGGCGGAGGAGGTCTAAAGGAGAAAGGCTCATAAGTAATTAAAAATCACAACTCAACATTTCGTACATTAATAAAATTAGCTGATTTGATCCTACTCTTTAATTTTTATTCCAGATCGTCACCGTCTGTTTTTTCTTTCTTTTTAGTTGTTTTTTCTTCCTGAAGAGGAGTTCCTGGCTTTAAGGAAGGTTCAGGAGGGGGTATCACAACACTGTCACCTGGCCGCAAACCAGAAGTTATTTCTACCTGTGTCAATCCTTCTAAACCTAATGTAACTGACCGTTTCTGGGCTTTGCCTTGACTGTCACGAATCCACACAAAAGGCTTAGACTCCGATCGCACAATTGCCTCCGTATTCAAAACTACTACCTTCTGGCGCTGCTGCAAAATTATCTCCACATTCACTTGACTCCCTGGAATCAAAGTCCGGGTTGGAGCATCGAGTCTTACTGTTGCAGGAACCGTTGGTTGACTGCCTTGATTAGAGTCGTCATTTCCTTTACTATTACCACTTTGAGCAAGAATATATAAGCTGTCTACTTTTCCTGAAAACTGCTTAGGATTGGGCCCAATAATGCTGATACGGACGGACTGCTTGGGTCTAACTTTAGCAGCATTGAGGGTAGAAAGCTGTAGTTTTACCAGTTCTTGTGAAGGGTAACCTAATGTCAAAAGCTCTGTTCCCTGCGGCACTCCGTCCCCATTTTTAACTTGAATATTAAGTACCTTGCCATCAATAGATGCAGTCACCATATTGTTTTTTAGTTCCTGTTCTTTTTTTCGGTACTCAAGCAGAGAGCTTTGGAGAGCGGGGCTATTTGTAGCAACATCTAACTGAGCTTGTCGCACTCCTGACTCAGCAGCGATCACTTTTTGCTGAAGTTCTTGCTCTTTATCTTGTCGCTGAATTTGCCGACTTTTGAGGTCGAGCAAATCGGTGTTGATTTGAGACTGTGCCTCTCGTAAACTGACTTTAGCTTTGCGAACTTCGTCTTCTTGGGAGCGCACGTCATCTGCCGGAATATAACCTCTTTCAAATAATGCTTTTTGCTCGGTAAGTTTCCGCTCAGCAGCAGCCAAAACCACCTCAGCGTCAACAACTTTTTTGCGATTATTTGCTAAGGCAATTTCCTGTTTTTTAATTTCTAATAATTCGTTATTTGGCCCGGATTTATAATTTTGAAGTCTCCCTTGGGCGATACTGAGCGTTTCCTGGGCTGCGACAAGTTTTTGGCGTAAGCTTTCTAGAGTGAGTTTTGCTTTTTGAATCACCAACTCTTGCTGGCTGAGAATTGTTTGTTTTTCGGGGTTACGAAGAGTGATTAAGTTCTGACCAGATGTGATATTTTGCCCGATTTTTACTAACACTTCATCAACAGTAGCATTAACGGGAGATTTAAGAGTTTGTTGACCAGCCAATTCAATAGTGCCGCTTTCATTAAGCGTATCTTCAATATCGCCAAGTTTGACGGGTATCAAGCGCACTCCTATGGGTTCGGGAGGTCGATTTTGATATAACCCGTAGGCAAATAAGCCCCCGCCGATGCCTAGAGTGAGAAAACTAGACCACAGTAGCCATTTGACTCCTGTTTTGAAACTATTGTTTTCTTTATATTTCACTGTCAACTCCTCCCCTACAAACTGTAAATAACTGTTAAGCGTGGGCGATCGCCCTTTAACCGTTTTGGTTACTGTTTGGAGAAAAAAATGGCAACTTTGGGGCTGACATATTCTAGCATCTGTTGACGTACTACTTTCTCTCTTCCCTTCTAAGGTCGCTATTTCTTCTGAATCTGTATTGCTTTCTAAGTCTGACAACCTGGAACCATTGCGAGAAAAAATGCGGGAATATAGCCTTTATCAGTAACATGAGGTGCTCTTGGGCGTTGGGCATCGGGCCTAAAAGCATGGGGCATCAAACTAGCCCGTGTATTTCACTTTCTTGAGAACCGCTATACATCGCGAATGGATCTCGTTTGGGGTGGTTAATCGATCGCAAAAACCAGAAAGTTGAGATATACAGACAAAATCAGGATGTGGAAATATTAGATAATCCTAGCACTTTGTCAGGGGAAGATGTGTTACCGGGATTTGTCTTAGATTTAACAGATGTTTGGTAGCGACACCGAAAGATTCACCAACCGCAATATAATAAATTAGAGCAGTACATCAATCCCAAATCTCAAATCCCATGCCCCTAACGCTTTACAACAGCTTGACCCGTCGCGAATCACCTTTCGAGCCCCTCGAACCCTCAAAGGTGCGGATGTACTGCTGCGGCGTTACGGTATACGATTACTGCCACGTCGGGCACGCCCGCGCCTACATTGTCTGGGATATGGTGCGCCGATATCTGATGTGGCGGGGATACTCGGTGCGCTACGTACAGAATTTTACCGATATTGATGACAAGATTCTCAACAGAGCCCGCGAGACAAATTCCACAATGGAAGCCGTAGCCGAACGCTTCATCGACGAATATTTTGCCGACACGGACAAGCTAAATATTCTCAGGGCCGATGAATATCCCCGCGCTACACACTCAATGGACGGCATAAAACGGCTGATTCACGAGTTAGAAAATAAAGGCTTTGCTTATGCGAACAGCGGCGACGTTTACTACAGCGTCAGAAAGTTTGCAGATTACGGAAAGCTTTCGGGCCGCAAGTTGGAAGAAATGGAAGCCGGGGCTAGCGGCAGATTGGAAACAGAAGAAATAGAAGCTCAAAAAAAGCAAGATTCCTCAGATTTTGCCCTGTGGAAAAGCGCTAAACCCGGTGAACCTTTTTGGGAATCATCTTGGGGAAAAGGTCGCCCCGGATGGCACATCGAATGTTCGGCGATGGTGCGCGATTGCTTGGGCGAAACTATTGACATTCACTGCGGCGGTTCCGATTTAACTTTTCCGCACCACGAAAACGAAATTGCTCAATCTGAAGCCGCGACTGGCAAGTCTCTGGCTAATTATTGGATGCACAATGCTTTTGTGACTGTCAATGGCAGAAAGATGTCGAAGTCTTTGCACAATTTTATTACTATTCGCGATTTGTTGGAGGGGAATTGGTCGGGTGATTTGGCATCTAACCCCCCCCAGCCCCCCCTTGGTAAGGGGGGGAGTAAGAATGAAGGAAGCGAGAAGTCAAAAGCGGTGGCACCGATGGCGGTGAGGCTGTTTGTGTTTATGGCGCAGTATCGCAGTCAGATAGATTTTACCGAAGATGCGATCGCTAGCGCTAGAAATGGCTGGAATACCATCAATGAAGGCTTGCTTTTTGGTCTCCGATATGCCGATCAACTGAGTTGGGACGTTGAGAAAACTGGACAGGATACCGTAGCTGTGCAGGAATTCCAAGCAGCGATGGATAATGATTTTAATACTCCGGCTGCTTTGGCTGTTTTGTTTGAATTGGCTAAGGAATTGGGTAAGGAAGGTAATGTTTTGGTGCATCAAGGCAAAACTGAAACTTCGCCGGAATTGTTGCAGCAAAAGTGGCTGACTTTGGTGAGTTTGGCGGGGGTTTTGGGGTTGGAAGTTCAGCCGGAAGGTGACAGCAATGATGCTGTTGGCGGTTTGACTGATGGGGAGATTGAGGCGACGATCCAGCAGCGGAAGGATGCCCGGAAAGCGAAGAATTTTGCTGAGGGCGATCGTATTCGCAATGAACTTAAGGATAAGGGAATTACTTTGATTGACCAAAAGGATGGTACAACTATTTGGCATCGGAGTTAAAAAACTGGTTTGGAGTGAGGACTTCAGTCCTCTTGGACGGACTTTAGTCCGTACTGCGAACCTAGGTTTGTAGTGAGGACTTCAGTCCTCTTGGACGGACTTTAGTCCGTACTACGAACGAAGCAGTTTTTACTTATTTAACTTGTTCGCAAATTCGGCAACAGCGGCGACAAATTCTGCGGTGGATTCGTAGGGTAAAACGTTGCGCCCCGCCATTAATAAACCCTCAGCGTTGGGAAAGTTCGCTAAATATTGCGCTAATCTTTCCTCTGGTTTTTCTTCCTTACCCGATTGACTGATGCTTGAGGCTTTTTCTCCCATGAGAACGAGTGTGGGCTTCACGAACTTTTGAATCGTACCGCTGTAATCCTGCCGCCAAAACCCCGCTAAAAAGGAGAAAACCGCGTGACGGCTGTCAGGATTTGCGGCCCCAGCCTGCAAAGCATCCAACCATTCGCTGTCAACATTTGCCGCATCGCCAAACAGTTGTTTTGCAGAAAAAGATCGCAAAAATTCAGCGCGTCTGGCGTAGCGATAAAAAGCGTTTCCCAAGGGAGAGTCTAACAGATTCCAAACGATTCTTTGCTGTCTCTGTGTCGAATGTTTGTTCATCACCGCCCAAGCGGGAGGCCCGGCGAGGACTAAGGAATGGATTAAATTAGAACCGCTTTCCTGCTGCAATTTGGCTAATTCCAAGGCTACACACAGTAAAGCACCTTGCACGAGGACGATCGCAGGTTTTTTTACTACAGTCTCCAAGAAATACTGCAACTGTGCGGCCCAATCGCTAGGATAGCAAGCCACAGCGGGCATTTCGCAATCGCCGCAGCCCAAAAGGTCGGGATTGTAAATCGGATTTGTGTTCCCTGATTTGTACCAACAATCGCAAAATCTATGCCAAAAGACTCTTGACAATCCAACTCCTATAGGATGGATTAATAACAAAGGGATGCTATCTTCTGTCGCAGTAGTTGGGTTGTAAATATCATAAGCACAGCGATATTTTTGCCATTCGTAAAACAGCGTTGGTGATTTTATAGATGAAATGGCGGATAAATCTTGGGTTGAATATTGCGGCTGCATAATTAATGTTTTGATTTTTTAGGTACTAACCTGCATATTGGGGCGGGCAGGGTGCAGCGCCCCACAAGATTTTTAAGAGTTTTCACAATGCAAACCAAACTAAATGTTTTTGAGTTTAGGCTACAACAATGCGAGTTTGAGCTTGGACATTTGGTTGCGAGTGAGCAATACGAATCTCTACATTGCTGCCGAGTGCGTTGAGAAAACGAAATAGGCGTTCTGTAGAGAAGTCTGATAATTTACCGCGCATCAATGCTGATATCTTGGGTTGAGCGATTCCTAAGAGCTTTGCTGCTTCAGTTTGGGTTAGTTGGCGTTCCGATATTAACTCACTGATTTGATGAGCTAGTTCTGCCTTAATCAATAGTTCATCAGGATTCGGGAACCCTAAGTCAGCAAAGACATTCCCACTGCTTGAATGCACTTTCATAATCTTAATCACACTATTTATATCATATCGTTTATTATGAAATCAAGGGTGACACAGGTAACAATATAATTATTGAATCATGTCAGAACAGCGAATAACCATTTCTTTACCCAACTTGCTGCTCATTGTAGCATCGTCCTTGCTGCTAGTGCTGCTGTGGCAATTGCGCAGCCTGCTAGTAATTCTGATGATATCAGTCGTGCTCGCCGCGTCGATCGTCCCGATCGTCAATTGGGCCGAAACCATGCGCGTTCCCCGCTGGCTGGCGGTGATTATGGTTTATTTAACTCTGATCGGCGGATTTAGCGGGACGGTAGTGTTAATCGGGCCCACGGTAATCCAACAAATAGAGTTGCTGCTGCGACAGTTACCAGTTTACGCCGAAAGTCTCGAAACTGTAGTAACTAATGTATTGAGCCGGTTGAGCGACAATGCCCCAACCTTTGTGAGTCAGTTGGTGGACACTCAATCGCTGACTAATTGGCTGATTCGATCGAGCCAACAACTGGTTTTGCGATCGTACAGTTTAACAAGAGGCATTCTCGGCGGTTTCTTCAGTTTAGTTTTAGCATTATTTATTTCAGGTTACATGGTTGCCGACAGCAACACATTAATTAAAAGTTTGGTGCAGTTTTTCCCGAAACCTTGGGACGAAAGACTCGCCGCCCAAGCCACGCCAATCGGTCAAAGAATGGGGAGTTACATTCGCGGGCGGGTGTTAGTTTCGGGGATTTTAGGCATATTTATTACCACAGGCTTGAGCGTTTTGGGAATGCCGGAATTTGCTTTAGGCTTGGGTGCGATCGCAGGTGTTACCAATCTGATTCCCTTCATCGGCCCGGTGTTGGGAGCAGTACCCGCATTAATCGTAGCATTAGCTAAAGGCGGCTGGGTACTCTTGTGGGTATTGCTGTTATTTGTAATTATCCAGAACTTGGAAACTTACGTGCTCGATCCTTTGCTGGTTGGTTCCTCGGTTGGCGTGCATCCTTTATATCAATTGCTGTCAGTCTTGGGAGGCGTGCAAGTATTGGGAATTATCGGGGCTGTAATTGTGCCGCCTTGGTTTGCGGGAGTCGCAGCTTTGATTGAAAACTTGTATTTAAAACCGAAGCTGAGGAGCGAACATCGAGAGACAATAAATCAAACTAAAAATAATTCAGACTTACCGCCTCTGACACCTTCGGCGTGAGATGGGGAGATGGTCTGATGGGGATCGTGGGAGAAAGCGAGAGGGGAATTGAAATATATAATTTATATCGTTTCTGTTGGCATCGGAATAATAATTTTCACAGTATAGTGCGATCGCCGCTCGCAAGCGCTCTTTTCGCGATCGGGACGATCGCACTATTAACTATTAACTATTAACTAAGGACTAATGACTAAGGACTAATGACTAAGGACTAATTGCCACTTCAATGCGGCGGTTGCGCTGCCGGTTGACATCAGAACTATTATCCACCAAAGGGCGACTTTCCCCGTAGCCGATCGCCACCCAATGATACCTCTGACCGAGCACACCAGACAAATACTGCACCACAGCCTGAGCCCGCGCAAACGACACATTGCGATTGTCCGCCGCCTCCCCCGCGTCGTCAGTGTGGCCCGCAACGCGCACAGTTGCCCCCTCGTGATTGCCCAACTCCGCCACCAAATTGTCCAAAATCGCATTAGTTCCCGCCCGCAGAGAAATGCTGCCAGTATCAAACAAAACGTCGCTGGGGAGAGTTACCATCAGCCCATCCCCTCCAAACACCGAATTTTTCGGATTCTGCGGCTGCGCGTTGGCATTTCCAGGGATCGGACTCGGCGCGGGTAAAGCAAGGCTAGGAGTTGCCGGCGTTGCGGTTGCAGCCAATTCCTGCGACATCAACTGCAACCGCTTTTCCAAAGTTTCCGTCGGGCGGCTGGTACCCAACTGACTCTCCAAAGCCGCCGTGCGCCCAATTAGCGCGTTGAGTTCGCCCTGCAACTTTCTTAAATCTCCCTGCAATTTCTCTCTCAGGGCCGGGTTGACTTTTGACTGGGGAGTGGGTGTGGCGGTTGGTGTTGGGAGCGCCGGAATTTGCGTTGCTGGGGCGCGTGAAGGGCCCGAGGTCAAATTTTGAGTTACGCGCAGCAATCTCTCGGCTAGCGGCATCTCCGTGGCGCGTGATGGATAAATTTGGGCGATCGCCATCCCCAAAACCCAGGCAAAACCGCTGCCTACTCCCAGCAGCAGCAGTCGAAATATCAGCGACAGTACAAGCAAACCTTTTCCCCGCGACTTGGAGACGCGAGTCGGGGGGATTGAAGGTTTTTGGTTAAAAGATCGCGCCATGGTTCCTCCCTCTCGGTACACATACCTGATTAATTTCGATACTATCTTACCTATCGGATTTTCGATTTGAGTTTTGGGATTTTAGATTGGAAGACAAATCTACCGTCTCAAAAAGAAATCCGGTTTCTCCAAATCTGGGGTTGGGCGGTGCAGAATCTGCTCGCGTAAACCTGATTTCTAAGTTGTACTGCATTTAAATTGTATATTTCGATGATTTATCAAACTTTCCCCATCGCACCATCTCCCCATCGGACTCTCAAACACAAGAGACAATCTAGATGCAGTACAGCTTAGTCCCCTGCGTGGAAGTCCTAAATTTGTTAGATAATGCTGTAGAACTTTTGGAAAAAAACTGATGGCTGACCCTTTAAATAGCGCCTATCCCGTGCCTTGGGAATGGATTACTGAAACTCACGCTAAAGTGAGTTCAACTGGCGACACCGGCAAACGCTACTATCGCAGTCCTTCCCTAGTTTCAACTAACGGCCAATACGCGGCTTACAGTCGAATTGAGTTGCAAGTGCAGCCCGAATTAGCCCGGTGTCGGGTTAGCAGCGTCATGTTTGTGGAAAATCTCAAAACCGGGGAACTGCAAACAGTGGCGGCTGCTTCGCCGCTGGCGGAAAGCGGAATGTATGCTAGCGATGACACAGATATGTCCGGGACGATCGCCATTTTAGTGCCTGTTTCTTGGAATCCAGAGGGTTCCCGGGTTCTCGCCCGCGAATTTGAAGCGCTTTTCAACTCTTCCGATATGTCCGACTACGCGGTCATTTGGGATAAAAATGATAATTACACTTATACCGTTGCTCCGGCTCGCAGTCTTTACACTCATGCTGTATTGTTGGGTTGGAGTCAAGTTTGTCCGGGACAAGTTCTGTTCCGCGCGGGCAATTTGGGCGATCGATCTTGGCCTCTTTGCGCAGTCGATGTGACCGGCCAAACGGTAGCCCTCAGCCAAGACAAACCCCTAGTTTTCGGCAGTCAAGCCAGCACAGACTGGATCGAACCTAAAACTCGTTTTTAGATATTATGGCGGCATATTTTGCGCTCTGGCCCACAATTATTTTACTGTCCGGTCAATCTTTCGAGCAATTCATTTTGACTTTGGGGCTGATAGCTTTGGCTGTTATTTTCGGTTTGACAGCTTTTATTTTTATTCGCATCTTATTCAATTGGTTGCAGGCGCTATTCGAGGAAAACCGCCATTTGTTTCTACCGAAGTTCAACAAAAGGGCGGGGAATTCAACTACCAACCTTTCTCAACCTGAAAACGTTTTTTTAGAACCGCTGTTCGTAGAAAGTGACAGCAATTTAAATGCTGCAATTTTTGGATTAGAAAGCGATATTTCCGAAGTCCTTGAACCCGAGATAATCTGTGAAAATTCAGCAGCAGTTGCCCATCTCTACAAGCCGATCGCTCTTTGGCACGGCCGCTTAATTTTGCCATCACACGAACAGCGCCAGCCCTACGGCTCCGTATTTTTTGAAGTTATCAATGCACCCAAAAAATATCAAACTTTCATTGGCAAAACAGCATTTTTGCAGTGGAGCACAAATCGCCAAGTACAGTTTTTTGTCCACGCCGTAAGTCAAGATATTAAGTTCACCAAACAAACTTTCAAAAGTCAAAAATCAGGTAACATCCATCCAGTTAGATTGAACGGCTGGCGAAATGTCGGCCCTTTAGAAACTCTAGCAGGTAGCAGACACGAAGACAGCGTGACTGTGATGCTGCGCAGGCCGGTGATTGTCATCAACCACAGCAGCAGCGAGCGGCAGGAACTAATTATCGATCGCGAACCAGTACAAATTATCGGACGTTTGTGCGCCTTAGTCTCTATTGTAAAGCGCCAAGAACCCGACAGCGACAAATTTATTGTCCGCCATTTGGGCAAAACATCCCAACAATTTGACGGCGCCGCCGAAATCATTCGGATTCCGCAAGTACAGCCGGACAAAAATGGCGTAGCGAGGTCTACCAATCACCAGATCGAACAATCGCCATTAAATCCAGAGGGCTGGTACATTTACGGCGAAAGAGACGAAGACAGTATTTTTGTAGTGCAGGCACTCGAACCCCGCAAAATTGCCCAATTAATACCAGATGAAACACATTTCGGGCTGAAAAAATCTCTCGCTTATTTAAAGGAGGAAAACTGGTTAAATACAGCGGCGCAAAAAGGACAAGCAAAAAGAGTATTGTTGATGCCAAATGACGCTGCCGAAAACAATTCAATCTCTCCTTGGGAAGAAGGAGACATCGGCATCGTGATTCACAGTTTCGGCGGTATCGGCGGCAAAAAAGGCGAACCGGCACCGCTGGGAATTGTCACCGGACATTTTGCTTTCGGAGTAGCAAAAGTGGTGCGCGATCGCTTTACCAGCGAACTGCGTTTTGACATAGAATACAAACAAGTTTATGCGCACAATCCCGATGGAATTGTTGCAGGTTCCAGCAAATGGCAAAGTTACATGGGAGACTTGCAGCGCGGCTGGTTGGGATCTCGCCCGGTGTGCGATATCATCTGTAAATTAGACTGCGTGTGTTGCGACTACGACTTTGACGGCATCAACTTGTCGCCTTTAACCGAATTAAACCAGCAACTAGATATCATGATGGCGCGCTACCGCAGCGGAGACGGCACCGGTGCAAGTTTAGTCACGCCAGCAACTTCTTGCGTCCAAGATTCCAGTCAGGCAATTTACGCCACAATTAAAAAAATCACTGCCGAAATTGAGTCAAATCCTCAGATTCAAGACTGGCTGAAAAAAAATCCCGCCGCCGCACAAACCCAAAGATTTAACCAGTTAGTAGCTTTAGGAGAGAGTTTAGAAAAAGTATTAATTCCCCTCGGCGTTGTCCGTCCAGATTGGCGCAAAAATGTGAGATTGGCTGGGATTGATTCGGAACTGAAAAAAAGCTTTTTTGCTGGGATCGCGAACCTGATAAAAGCTGCTATTAGTTACCGAACAATGCTGCCCAGGCGCACCCAAGATGCGATCGCCAAAATCCTCTTAAAACAAGGAGCATTTTTGTGGATAATTCGCACCAATCAAGTCGGGGGATTCGATCCCGATATTGAGCCGATCGCGCCTACAGGACTTTGAGTGATATCATCTCCGATAACTACGGAATTATACCTGAGTGCGAGCGTCCCGCACAGCAAAGCCTTATCTCTCTGACAAAAGCTATATATATCCCTCAAAAAATGACTTGTTATCTCAAGGAAGAGTTATCGTCTCTAGTTGGATTTAATAATGTTTTGCTTGGTTTTTTGGGAAATAGCAACAACATCAACACTGTACTAATAATACATAGTCCACCGAGTCCTTCCAGAAGACTCATTGGTAAGCGAAGCCAAATAATTGATGCAGCTACAGCCGACACAGGCTCTGCACTTGCCAACAAACTCGCTTCTGTAGGTGTAATATATCGAAGACTGTCTAGATATAGATAAAAAGCGATTAATGTGCCAAATATAATCACAAAACTAACAAACAAACCAGTAATAACAGACCAATGTTGACCTTGTATTTGCCAAGGAGAAGCGATCGGGCATAATGCAATCCCTCCTATAATCATGCCCCAGCCAAGGATTACTTCAGAACCCCAACGTTGTAGCAAACTTGATGGATATAATGTGTAAAATGCAAGTGCAATTGCAGAACTTAATCCCCATGCTATTGATATAATGGAGACGGAAAGCTGGTAAATAGATCCATTTGTTACGAGAAGAAATGTGCCTAACAAAGCAAGTCCTAGGGCTATAAACTCTTGAATACTAGGAATTTTCTTGTACTTTACTGCTAAGTAAATCATAATAAATAATGGAGCCAAATATTGCAATAATGTTGCTGTAGCAGCATTACCAGTTTGAATAGCTGCGAAATAGGTATACTGCACTCCCAACATACCAACACTTCCAAAAATCACTAATCGAATCCGATCTTGGGGAGCATTCCACACAGCAAAAACTTGGTTGAATTTCTTTCGGAAACCTCCAATTATTAATAACAATATTCCTGAGATAAGAAGGCGCATTGTAACCAACCAACCGGGAGTAAATCCCTCATCTTGAAAAAGCCTTTGTGCCACCGTACCAGAAAGTCCCCATAAAGTGGCTGCTATCAGCACCATAGCCAGTCCCTTATAACGTAATAACTTAAGCTTTTTTGAGTCAGATGTGAGCATAGTTTGTAATCATTCCATCCAAGTCAACCTGTGCGCAGTGCAAACCCTACAAAGTCAACCAGGTTCGTAGTGAGGACTAAAGTCCTCTCAATGGATGCGGACTAAAGTCCTCACTACGAACCCAATAAAATAGGTTAGTAGTGAGGACTTTAGTCTTCTGAATGGATGCGGACTAAAGTCCTCACTACTAACCTTTACCAAGGAGTGACAGCCACAGTGCCGCCCGGTGCAAAAACTACTCGGAAATCAGCCAGCGGTTCCGCCGGTGGCCGGGTACCAACCGGTTTGTAAAGCAACTCGGACAACGGCGCTTCGGATCGATCGACTGCTGCGGAATTTTCCGACTTGTAACCGACAATCGCCCCGTCTTGAGCCACACTCACCCGATAAACCAACTCCGTATCAACAGCAGGCTGATTCTTCAAAACTCCGTCAATTTGCTGGGAAAGTTTGCCCTTCAACAGCTCAATTTGGGCCGCATCGGTAATCGGCACGGCAGCAGCCCCTGGACTTGCCAAACCTTCGGAAACAGGACTGGGCGTGCTTTCCGGCGAAGTGCTCGACTGCGGTGTTGCCAAGGGCGAAGCGTCTGCTGTCGGCGCGGGACTCGGACTTGGCGAACTCGGTTCAGCTTTCGGAGTCCTATCCCCCGGCAGCAAACCGTCAGCCGCAGGCGTGGGATTGGGATTCGGCGAACCCGATCCGCCCGAATTCGGCGTGCCGAGATTCTGGCCGGCCCGATTGGGCTGCGGCACCGGATCTCTCGGGCGCTGGACTTCCGGCACTGGTACCAAGAAAAACGCCATCGCCGCCAAAGCCAAACTCGATACCCCCACCACCGCAGGCAAACTCCGCTTCGCCAAAGGTTCGGCAGACTTGACGTAACGCTTGGAAATTGGGGTTAATTGCAGCGACAATTCCGGCAGCGTCTGGGTGTCGGCAAAAAATTGATCGATCGCCTCTACCAAGTCAAATAGCTGTACCGTCGTCAAATCTACTTCTGCCGACAGTTCTGTTTTTCTATCGATTTGGGTCGCGCTGCCTGCTTCTGCGGGTAGAACGGTCAAACGGTGCGAATTCCCGTCGATTCTGTGCAACTGCACCATACCCAAAGAAGGGCCGTAGCGATCGGGATAATGCACTCCGCTCATAAATTCTTGAGCGTAGCTGCTCACGGCCCTCACCAAGCTTTCAAAAAACTCCCGTCCCCCGCTGAGGGGTTCGCCGAGACCAGTCACATAGCATTCAGCGCTCATTAATATCGAAAGCACCGGCCGTATATCTAACTGGCTGGCTGCCGATCCATCGCTCAAGCCTTCCAGAACCAGGGTGCAATTTGGCAGACTGTACTGACGCCTAATAGTCATCGTTATTCCACTTCTCCATCAAACAGGCTAACCCAGAAGCGCTGCATTCCGGCTGTGCCTGTACAAAATAGCAGTTTGCTCAACAAGTTTAAAGCTAGTTCGTTGAGCTTGTCGTCGGAATCGTAAGCTGCAACCAGCGATCGCTTGGGGTTCATGCGCGATCGAAAGTGAGCGCGAAAGCGTTCTAAATACTCGGCAAGCTGCAAGTTCTGGTTGAGGGGGATATTTCTCGATCGCAACTGCTGCGAATCTAGCAGCAACTGCCGAATTGTCGCGGTTAACTTGCGCGCCATATTGCAGGCGATCGCCACCAGCGCCTTTGCCTCCACAACAGTCAGGGAGCGGCGCTGGGTATAGCGTCTCAGCGGGTTAGTATTGCGCATCAGCCAAAGGGCAACGCGATTTTTGATAATTGACTCCAATTCCAGTTCCTTTGACACTGCCAGCATTTCTTCAGCACCTCCGAGATACAAGGCCTCGATCGCCAGCAACATCAAGTCAATTTGCAATCTGGCCCGGCGGGGACATCCCCCATCGGAGGGCGACAAGTCTGGCAAACTGTCTAAAATCAACGGGTTTGACTGGGTAAGCGAAGTTTCTGACGGCATTAATATCACGGCAACATCCATTCCAAACAAACTATACGGGTATGTGGGGTGTCGGGCATGACAAATTCAGAACCGACGACTCCTCAGGGATACTTTATTTCGATCGTTGACTTTTATGTATATATTTCACTCTAACAATTCTTGGTGCTCGATTTCAGATTCGATGCTTGGGTTTTGGGAGTAGACGAGCTCGCGGACAAGTTGGCCCAACAGCATTTTTACTGCTTTGGCCGCTACGCGCGCTCGGATTAGTCGCACGGCGATCGGCCGCTGAGTTTTTCTTCATCCATGATTTGACCCAGCCGATCGCCTGCTGCGGAATTATAATTTTTCCAGGGTCGGGCTGTAGTTTCCGAAAGCGAGCGGGACGCTCGCACCCTCGACATCCTTGCGACGTAACCGGATTTAAGATCGCAGAGTCGGAAACCGAGCAAGAATTTGACAATTACCGATTCCCTATTGGGATCGATCAATGTTCCTTCTTCTGGGGTTTCGGCGGCGCTTCTTTTTGAGCCGTAAAATCAGTAGCCACCGCCTTATCAGTTAGACTAATTTTTCCCTTGAGGCTTTCTCCCTCCACAATTCCTCGCATTTTAACAGAACTGTTTTGACCCGTTGCTGTGGAATCGCTGCAACCCGTTAAATTAGGAACCGCACCCGACAAACTCAATCCTTGAGTTTCCCACTTGCCATGTAGAGAAGGTGGCTCCTCGGCTATTTTTTCGCGATCGGCTTCGCTGCTGCCCGATCGCAAATTACCGCTCAAATAAACCCCTGATTGCTCGATTGTCAAGACCAAGGAATCAGATTTCAGACATTCTGGCAAACTTTTAGCATCGAAGCGATAATTTCCCGCAATTGCCGGGGCCGCCTTTAAATTTGTTTCGCCGTAAGCACTGACTACTTTAAACAGCAGCGCAACTAAGCCGATCGTAATTCCGTAAAATGCCAGCGATTTGAGTCTTAAATGATTCATCATCTTGGTAATTAATAATTGCGCATTGGGCATTGGCCAAACAGGGCATTGGCCAAACAGGCCAAACAGGCCAAACAGGGCATTGGCCAAACAGGGCATTGGTACTAACTCACAAATAACCAATAACCAATAACTAATAACAACAGTCAACAGTCAACAGTCAACAGTCAACAGTCAACAGTCAACAGTCAACTGACTACCTTTAACTAATAACAACTGCCAACAGTCAACAGTCAACTGACTACCTTTGAGGAAGTACCGACGCCAAGTGCGATCGCACTTTAACGTAGCACCGCGCAATCAGCAGCGAAGAATGACACTGCACAGCCAATTCATCAGTATACTGTCCCAAAGTTTGGCGCTCAATTCCCCACTCCCGGCTCGTACCCGCAATAGTCAAATCAGCATTAGCAGAAGCCGCCACCACTGCTTGTATTGGCTCAGCAGCCTCCACAATCGGAGTTTCAATGCGCGATCGCACCTCAACCGGCAACTGATCCATCACTCGCTGAAAATCGTAACTCAGCTCGTTTCCAGCTTCCCCGTCAACCGCCACCCGCAGTACCGTCAAACGGCGTTCCTCGCTATTAACTAACAGTCTCAGCGCCAATTCTAACCCCAAATCATCGTGAATGTTTGCCGCGTAAGGTACTAACAAGTTATTCAAATTTTCCCCGCCTCTGTCAACAAAAATTGCTACATCCACCTTTGCGTTGCCGAGAATTTGACCGACACGTCCTCCCAAACGGTTGCTGCTAAAAGTAGGCCTGTGCCATCCTACTAAAATCAAATCCGCGCGATCGATCTCCGCAATTTGTGCCGTTTCCCGGGCTACATCATTAGTAACCCGAATGATGGGATGTACGAATTTTCGCGCCTCCGGCAGTTCCAAACTCTCGATCAATTCTGATAATTTCGAGCGGCGCTCTTGAATAACGCGATCGGCTTCTGCAGGCGTACTTTTAAAGGCATAATCCTCATTTAATTCTATCAAACTCAGAGGATGAACCGCCGCCGACTGTAAATCGTCACCACCCATACCAGCGGCCGGCTGCGCCAGCGCTACCGCTAGTTGCAGTAAACCTTTCTGCGTGCTGGGATTGGCAACCGGTACTAAAATTCGATAAGTTGGCAGCAATTTTTTACCAGTTTCTTCGCTGCTACCGGCAATTGGTGAATCTTCTAATTCTGAATCAAGAGAGCTAACTTCTGAAATATCTAACCGAATTAACCGTTTTGGATAAGTCCACTCCAACAGAGGCGAAGTCATAAAAGTTGTGACTAAAGCCATGATGACTAACATCGTAAATAGCAGCGGCGAAATTACGCCCAGGGAAAGACCGATATTCAGCACAATTAGTTCAGTCAAACCGCGAGTATTCATCAGCCATCCCAGGGCTGAAGCTTCGCGGTTGCTGATGCCACAGACTCTGGCTGCCACGTAAGTGCCGACGTATTTTCCGACAATTGCCACTCCCAAAACTGCGGCGCACAGCAGCCACAATTCGGGACTGTTAAGCAGGCCGATTTGAGTGCGCAAACCGCTGTAAGCAAAAAAGACTGGCAGCAGAAATATCAGGACAAAATCTTCGGTTTTCTCAGCTAATTCTCTGGTTAATCCCGCATTTTTCGGCATGGCGGCACCCAGCAAAAATGCACCGAAAATTAAATGAATGCCGATCAATTCAGTAATTAAGGCAGAAGCTACAACTCCCATGTAAATTCCCGACAGCACTAACTGTGTTAATCTGCCGGTGCGGTTGTAGTGCCGGGAAAGCCACTGCAAGACCCAGCGGACTACAGTCATCATGAAACCGATGTAAATTAAAGATGCAAAAATGGTTGGCAAAGCGCCGATCATGGAGTTAGTTCGAGTAACTGCGATCGCCACCGCCAACAAACACCACGCCGTCACGTCGTCTACCGCAGCGCAAGTCAGGGCCAGCGTCCCCAATTTTGTATTCTGCAAGTTGTGTTCTGTAATAATTCTTGCCAGCACCGGAAAGGCAGTAATTGACATCGCAGCGCCCAAAAAGAGGGCAAAGGCTGTAAACGAAACGCTATTATTTGAAACGATGGGATAAAGCAGCAGCGCTAGCAAGCTTCCCAGGGAAAACGGCACTAAAATGCTGACGTGAGAAGTTAAAATCGCGATATCTAAATTGTTTTTGAGATACTTCGGATTCAGTTCTAAACCAACCAAGAACATGAAAAATATCAGCCCCACCTCAGACAGCACGTTGAGGAAGGGAACGGCTTCGGCTGGAAAAAGTGCTGTTGCGGTGGCTGGTGCAACTAAGCCCAACAGAGAAGGCCCGAGCATAATTCCTGCTACAATTTCTCCAATGACTTGAGGTTGTTTAATAGATCGAAATCCTAAACCGACAAGTCTCGAAAGTGCGATGACAATTAGAACTTCAAGCAGGACGAGAATGGGAATGGGCATGGCGTTTTTAGCTTTGGGATTTTTGCGGATCGAGAGGGCACGGCAGTAAAGCCGACAGAATTGCCGATCGAACAAAATGGATAAAAGCTCGATCGAACGAAAGAAGGCACAAGACACGCACTCCTGCCATTCTCTCACAAGCTAACAAAGGCTTTGGCAACCTCCAAACTTGATTTTTCGTTTTTTCAGAAGCGGTTGCTAGTAACTCTAACCGTATCGTGCGCCCCCCGCACCCAACCCGCCCACCCGCATCTCACTGGCTTCGGGCGCGCACCGCCCACGCAACCCTACGGATAACCCAACCCTACGGATATCAGATTGTCAGAAAAAGTGGTGCTTCTGGTGATAAACTAGAAAAGTTGTTTAAATTCGCACATCCGGGTTTTCGGGTGTTTCTAGGGCGCAAACCTTCAGAAATACGACCGGGTGGAGGATTAACCCGAATCAGGAGTTAAAAATACAATGCCAGTAGTCAGTTTGGCTCAAATGTTAGAGTCAGGGGTTCACTTCGGACACCAAACCCGCCGGTGGAACCCGAAAATGTCTCCCTACATTTTTACAGAGCGCAACGGGGTTCACATCATCGACCTCGTGCAAACCGCTCAGCTTATGGAAGACGCCTACGAGTACATGAGAGTGGCCTCAGAAAAAGGCAAAAAGTTTTTGTTCGTGGGTACGAAACGCCAAGCGGCCGGGATTGTAGCTCAAGAAGCTCAACGCTGCGGTGCTTACTACGTCAACCAGCGCTGGCTGGGGGGAATGCTCACCAACTGGACGACAATTAAGTCCCGCGTGGAGCGCCTCAAGGATTTGGAGCGCCGGGAGGAAATCGGCGCCCTGGATTTGTTGCCGAAAAAAGAAGCTTCGGTGCTGCGCCGAGAAATGGTCAAACTCCAGAAGTATCTGGGCGGAATCAAAACTATGCGCAAGATTCCCGACGGAGTGGTGCTGGTAGACCAACGCCGCGAGTATAATGCGGTGTTGGAATGCCAAAAGTTGGGAATTCCCATCGTCTCTCTGTTGGACACCAACTGCGACCCGGATTTAGTGGACATTGCGATTCCGGCGAACGACGATGCTATTCGATCGATCAAGCTGATTGTCGGCAAGCTGGCTGATGCAATCTACGAAGGTCGTCACGGTCAGCAAGGCGGCGACGCTGACGAAGACTACGACTACGACGGCGGTTACGAAGGCGCGGAATATGATGGCGAAAGCGAAGAATTGGATGACCCCAATGATGTAGAGCCCGACGACGGCGACGCTGACGGCGAAGACAACGAAAGCTAATATTGCGATCGGCAATCTGACACCAGGAAATTAAAAATTAAAGATAGAAAATTTAAAATAATAATTTTAAGTTTGACATTTTTAATTTTTAATTGTAAATGCCATTAGTCTCGGTCATTACTAGAGTTCTGGCAAAAACCTTCATTAGTGTCAGCGCCCGAATTAGTTCGAGCGCTACAGGTACAAAGTCTGCCCTAAGGCAGACTGGGTATTTCTTCACTCTTGTCTAATCATTAACATTAAAATTAATGACGGATGACTAATGACTAATGACTGATGACTAATGACTAATGACTAATGACTAATTTTGATTGGGAACTTAAAGAAGATGGCGGACATATCTGCAAAACTTGTTAAAGAACTGCGCGACAAAACCGGCGCAGGCATGATGGACTGCAAAAAAGCCCTCGTTGAAAACGATGGCAATATCGAAACATCAATTGAGTGGCTGCGGAAAAAAGGTCTGGCTTCGGCCGGCAAAAAAGGCGGACGAGTTGCCTCTGAAGGTATAGTAGGCAGCTACATTCACACCGGCGGCCGCGTCGGTGTGTTGGTGGAAGTTAACTGCGAAACCGATTTTGTCGCCCGCCGCGAAGATTTCCAAGCTTTGGTGCGGAATATTGCGATGCAAATTGCAGCTTGCCCCAATGTGGAATACGTGAAAGTTGAAGATATCCCCGCTGAAATTGTCGATCGAGAAAAGGCAATTGAAATGGGCAAGGATGACTTGGGCAACAAGCCGGAAAATATCAAAGAAAAGATTGTTCAAGGACGCATTGAAAAGCGCTTGAAAGAGTTATCTTTGATGGATCAGCCTTTTATTAGAGATCAGAATATCTCGGTGGAAGAGTTGGTGAAACAAACGATCGCCCAAATTGGAGAAAATGTCCAAGTGCGCCGCTTCGTGCGTTTTGTGTTGGGCGAAGGCATTGAGAAAGTAGAAGCTAACTTTGCCGATGAAGTTGCAGCCCAAATGGGTACTGCTAAGTAATCCAAAATTAAGATTGAGAAGTGAAAATTAAAAATGTCAGGACTTAGGCACGAAATGCCTCAAATCCCGATCCCACTCCTAGCCCCCCTAAAAAAGGGGGGAACCTGAAAGCCCCCCTTTTTTAGGGGGGAACCTGAAAGCCCCCCTTTTTTAGGGGGGTTGGGGGGCTCGATGCGTCCAGGACTGAAGGTGAAAAGCTAATTTTTCACATTTTTAATTTTTACAGGACTGATGCACTGCGTACTAAAAACCCGGTTTCTAACCAGAAGTTATTCTTTAAATCAGACAATTTGTGGCAGAAACCGGGTTTTTAGCCATCGTCCTATTTGAATTTTATACGGGAGATATGGTGGGAGCAAGAGAGCGCATAGAGCAAGATTTGGCAGGACTCGAAGAGGCTTTAGCCGCCTTGAATTTGGAGTTTCGCAGTACCTACGAGGGTTATTTGACTGCGTTGGGACAAGCGGTGCGGCAGCAGTTAATTTTGGCTTGCTATCACCTTTGCACTCAAGCGGTGCCGGAGTCGTTTCTCAAGTTGTCCTTCGACGGGCGACAAAAAATGCAGCAGTCTGTAAGGCTTTTGGCCGCGGCGTCTCAAGAAAAATTGCGAGGTCTGGCGACTGAATCAGAGGAAGAGGAAGAGGAAGAGGAAGAAATAGAGTCAGACGAATTCGAGGAAGACATAGAGTCAGACGAATTCGAGGAAGAGTCAGACGAATTCGAGGAAGAGTCAGACGAATTCGAGGAAGAAATAGAGTCAGACGAAGAGGAAAAAATCGAATTTCCGACAATTAACTACCAATTTCCAGCGACAAGTTACCAGTTACCAATTGCTAATTCCCCGGAAAGTTTGGCGCGCTGGCAAAATAGTATTGAAAAGTCGATCGCCCAAATTATCAAACTGCTTTCTCGCGACACCAACCGCTTGCTGCAACAGTCGGGAATCTTGCCCAGTCAATTGCCCGAACAGGTTCTAGAAGCTGCTTCTGGTGTTGAATCCTCCGGCGACAGCGTTGCCGGACCACCTAACTTATTAAACTTAATCATTGAAACCGATAGCTCACCAGCACCGCCCAACTTGGGAGAAACACCGCCAACTATGGCGCTGCACATTACAGCTATTAAAATGCGGCTGTCGGAAATAGAGTTTGCCGATGCGGCAACCTCGGCTTGGCGCCAGCAAATTCGCAACCTCTCTGTAAAGTTGAACTCGCTCGGCCGCGATTACCAGAAAAAGCAGCGGGAACTAGCTGTGGTGGAGGCTGAGTCGGCTTGGCGATCGAGTTGGTTTGAAGATTGAAGGAAGAGTTGACAGTTGACAGTTGACAGTTGACAGTTGTCAGTTGACAGTTGACAGTTGACAGTTGACAGTTGACAGTTGACAGTTGACAGTTGACAGTTGACAGTTGACAGTTGTCAGTAGGTAATTGTCTGGAATTCTTGAGCTATGATTAATAACTAATGACTAATGACTAATGACTAATGACTAATGACTAATAACTAATGACTGATGACTAATAACCAACCAGAATGGCAGCGATTGCAAAAAGCTCTTTCAGTAGAAGCCGATCGCGGATTTAACGACATCCAAGGCAGTCAATACCGCTTCAGCGAGTTTCTCGGTCTGAGTTTGAGACAGCTTGCAAGTGCTGTCGCAGGTTCTTCGCGCGATCGAGCCAGAGAACTAGCCGCTGAATTTGACATCTACCCTCAGAAGGATATTGAAGGGCGCCAACATTCGATCGCCATTACAGTCAGTTTCCTCAGACAAATGGAGCAAGTTTGGGAAGAACAAGCGACACAAGTCAGACCCGCAAACGCTCCCGATCCAAGCGCCCCAGCCTTTTCCGTTCCCCGAACCGCACCCCTGAGTACAGCACCCGCACCGCCTAGCTTGACGCTAGATCAACCGTTAACGCGCGTGACAGGCATCGGCCCAGCCAACGGCAACCGCTTGCTAAAACTCGGTTTATACACCGTATACGACTTGCTTTATTACTATCCCCGCAACCACATCGACTATGCAAAGCAAGTACGAATTCGCGAACTTGTAGCCGGGGAAACTGTCACTTTAATCGCCGAAGTAAAGCGCTGCAATTGCTTTTCTAGCCCGAAAAATAAGAAATTAACTATATTAGAAGTAATTTTAAAAGACCGCACCGGAGAAATAAAAATTAGTCGCTTTTTTGCTGGGCCTCGCTACAGCAATCGCGGCTGGCAAGAATTCAAAAAGCGCGAGTATTGTACAGGTGCGATACTTGCTGCTTCGGGGTTGGTGAAGCAGGGTAAATACGGCATTACTCTAGAAAATCCCGAATTGGAAGTATTAGATGACTCCGGCGGTGCGATCGAATCTATGAAAGTCGGCCGCCTGATTCCTGTTTATCCGCTGACGGAAGGGGTAGATGCTGGTTCGGTGAGGCGATCGATCTTGGCTGCAATTGGGGCCGCGAAACTGTTACCGGAATCGCTACCGGAGGATTTGCGCGAGCGTTACGGTTTAATGGGTTTAGCCGATGCCGTGACTAATATCCACTTTCCGCTCGATCGAGATTGTTTGGCCGCCGCCCGCCGCCGCTTAGTTTTTGACGAATTTTTCTACCTGCAATTAGGACTTTTAAAGCGGCGCCAAACCCAAAGAAAAGCTCAAGCTAGCGCCGTCATCCTTCCTAGCGGCAAATTGATCGAACATTTCTATGAAATCTTGCCTTTTGCCTTGACTAACGCTCAAGAAAGAGTAATTAACGACATCCTCAACGATTTAGCTTCGCCGCAACCGATGAACAGATTAGTGCAAGGCGATGTCGGCGCTGGCAAAACTGTAGTCGCCGTAGTCGCAATGCTAGCAGCAATTCAATCCGGCTATCAAGCTGCTTTAATGGCGCCGACGGAAGTCTTAGCAGAACAGCATTACCGCAAATTGGTAGGTTGGTTTAATTTGATGCACTTGTCTGTCGAACTGTTAACTGGTTCGACAAAAGTAGCCAAGCGCCGGGAAATTCACAGCCAGTTAGAAACCGGAGAATTGCCCGTTTTAGTGGGAACTCACGCGCTGATTCAAGATACGGTGAATTTCCATAAATTGGGTTTGGCAGTAATTGACGAACAGCACAGATTCGGCGTGCAGCAGCGCGCTAAATTGCAGCAAAAAGGCGAATCTCCCCACGTTTTGACGATGACTGCTACTCCCATTCCCCGGACGCTGGCGCTGACTCTGCACGGCGATTTAGACGTGAGTCAAATTGATGAACTTCCCCCCGGCCGGCAGGCGATTCAAACAACTGTTCTGTCTGCGAAAGAACGCCTCCAAGCTTACGATCTGATTCGTCGGGAGGTGGCGGGCGGCCGTCAAGTTTATGTGGTTCTGCCTCTGGTGGAGGAGTCGGAAAAGTTGGATGTGCGATCGGCAATTGAGGAACAAGAAAAACTTCAAGCAAGTGTATTTCCTGAGTTTAAGGTCGGTTTGCTCCACGGCAGGATGAGCAGTGCTGACAAAGATGAGGCAATTACTAAGTTTCGGGACAAAGAAACTGATATTTTAGTATCTACTACTGTGGTGGAAGTGGGAGTGGACGTGCCGAATGCCACGGTAATGCTGATTGAAAATTCGGAGCGTTTTGGACTGTCGCAACTGCACCAGTTGCGGGGGCGAGTCGGTCGGGGCAGCAACCGTTCTTATTGTTTGTTGATGCCCGGTTCCAAGGCGGCGGAAGCTATGCAGAGAATGAAGGTTTTAGAACAATCTCAAGATGGCTTTTTTATTGCGGAAATGGATATGAGGTTGCGCGGCCCTGGTCAGGTTTTGGGAACTCGGCAGTCGGGTTTGCCGGATTTTGCTTTGGCGAGTTTGGTGGAGGATCAAGAGGTTTTGGAGTTGGCGAGGGCGGCGGCTCAAATGGTAATTGAGAATGATGAAAGTTTGAATGCTTGGCCGGTGGTGCGGGATGAATTGGAGCGGAGATATCAGCGGATGATGAGCGGCTCGATTTTGACTTAGACGGCGGTTGAAACCGCTTCTACAAAAACGAAGTCCGCCTCCGCCGACTGAAGAAAATAACGCAATTTTCACCGCTCATTCTTCAACCCCTCTGAGCTCGGGTTTTGTTTGTGTAGACGCGGTTTCAACCGCCCGGTCTTCTGGGATCAAATAAACTGGGTTTTTCAGCTTTATCTGGGTTATTTTTATGAGTTGTAAGGATTCCCGCACTTATTGACCCAAGAATCCTTCCCAGGAATGGCCCAGAAGTGTCAAAATTAAGATAGTCCTGCGAAAAACAGGGAAAATGAAATCCAGCCCGTACAGGCTGGTAAGGCAGAATTAATTCCTCGCTTGTCAAGCTTGCAGTTGGTCGCCGACGGTTCGTCGCATTTAATCTCAACAGTAATTATGAAAGATCTGACTCGTTATCGAAATATTGGCATCTTCGCCCACGTAGATGCTGGCAAAACCACCACAACTGAAAGAATCCTGAAGCTGACAGGCAAAATCCACAAAATAGGTGAAGTTCACGAAGGCGCGGCGACGACTGACTTCATGGAACAGGAGCAAGAGCGCGGTATTACGATTCAATCCGCTGCTACTACCTGTTTCTGGAACGAGCATCAGCTCAACATCATCGATACTCCCGGACACGTCGATTTTACGATCGAGGTTTACCGTTCTCTCAAGGTTCTCGATGGCGGTATCGGTGTGTTCTGCGGTTCGGGTGGAGTTGAACCGCAATCGGAAACTAACTGGCGCTACGCTAACGATTCTAAAGTTGCTCGCATCGTCTACATCAATAAGCTCGATCGCACGGGTGCAGATTTTTACCGAGTTGTCAAGCAAGTCGATAAAGTCCTGGCAGCTAAACCGATGGTGATGGTTCTGCCGATCGGCATTGAAGAAAAGTTTTCCGGCGTGGTCGATTTGCTGACCCGCAAGGCATGGATCTGGGATGACTCCGGCGATCCGATGAACTACACAATCCAGGAAGTTCCTGCCGACATGGTTGATGAGGTCGAGAAATACCGCGAACAGTTGATCGAACTGGCCGTCGAGCAGGACGATCACCTGATGGAACAGTACCTCGAAGGAAACGAGCCGAGCATCGAAGACCTCAAGCGCTGCATCCGCAAGGGCACCCGCGACATGGCATTTTTCCCCACCTACTGCGGCTCGTCGTTTAAAAATAAGGGCGTGCAGTTGGTACTCGATGCTGTGGTTGACTACCTCCCGAACCCGATGGAAGTTACGCCTCAGCCCGAGGTGGATCTCGACGGCGAGGAAACCGGCAATTTCGCGATCGTCGATCCAGAAAAGCCTTTGCGCGCGCTGGCATTTAAGATTATGGACGATCGCTTCGGCGCTTTAACCTTCACCCGCTTGTACTCCGGCAAGCTGTCTAAAGGCGATACGGTACTCAACACCGCCACAGGCAAGACCGAGCGCATCAGCCGTTTGGTAGAAATGCACGCCAATTCCCGCGAAGAAATTGACTCGGCCCAAGCAGGCGACATTGTGGCAATTGTGGGCATGAAAAACGTCCGCACCGGACACACCATCTGCGACCCCAAAAATCCCGCAACCCTTGAGCCGATGGTCTTCCCAGAACCAGTCATCTCCATTTCGGTCAAACCGAAACTCAAAGGAGGCGAAGAAAAAATGGGAGCCGCCCTCACGAAGATGGTACAAGAAGACCCATCCTTCCACATGGTGACAGACGAAGAAAGCGGCGAAACCATCCTCAAGGGCATGGGCGAACTGCACCTCGACATCAAAGTGGACATTCTCAGACGCACCCACGGCGTCGAGGTAGAAGTTGGCGAACCGCAGGTAGCCTACCGCGAGTCCATCACCAAGCGCCTCGAAGACAACTACACCCACAAGAAGCAATCTGGTGGTTCCGGTCAATTTGCCAAAATCGGCTATATCGTCGAGCCCGGTGAAGTGGGCAGCGGCTTCGTGTTCGAGTCAAAAGTAACCGGCGGTAGCGTCCCCAGAGAGTATTGGCCGGCGGTACAAAAAGGCTTTGAAAGCTGCATCGAGAACGGCGTCTTGGCTGGGTTCCCCTGCTTGGACTTAAAGTTCACGCTGGTTGATGGAGGTTTCCACCCGGTTGACTCTTCAGCAATGGCCTTTGAAATTGCTGCAAAAGCCGCCTACCGACAATCCGTTCCCAAAGCAGGGCCTCAGTTGCTGGAACCGATCATGAATGTCGATGTCTTCACCCCAGACGATCACATGGGCGATGTCATCGGCGACCTCAACCGCCGCCGGGGGATGATGAAATCTCAGGAAACCGGACAAACAGGCGCGCGGATTAAGGCAGATGTGCCGTTGAGCGAAATGTTTGGCTATATTGGCGATTTGCGTACTATGACTTCTGGGCGCGGTCAGTTTTCCATGTCTTTCTCGCACTATGCTCCTTGTCCGAGCAACATCGCTGAGGAAGTGATCAAGGAGGCCAAAGAGCGTCAAGCTGCTAAGTAGTGTATTGAGTGTAAGTGCGATCGAATAGTGCGATCGCACTGCATGAAAAGGTAGCCAGAAACCGGGTTTTTTCACGAACATCCTTCGCCACAGCGACGAGATTAGGTGAAAAACCCGGTTTCTTCGATATTTATGCGTCCACGAATCTTAATTTTATCTGCGTTTATTTGCGTTTATCTGCGGTTTCGCGATCGAAGCTGTAGGGTGTGGATCCATTCAAAATCTCTGCATAAAAATCGAGAATCTAAGAGCGACGCACCAGCACCACCTAGCTCTCACAAACAAAACCCCAAATATATTGTAGCAATAATTGTTATAAATGAAATAAGTCCAATATCATATTTGCTAAAATACAATTAATAATCTACAACCCAGGTAGGCAGCCATGACAGCCACCCTAATCCAAAATCAAACTAGCGGAATTCTGCTAAACAACATTAGCTGGAAAACTTACGAATCACTGCTGAACGAGTTAGCCCAACAGAGAGGAATTCGCCTGACTTACGATCGCGGAAATTTAGAAATTATGACTCCATCAGCGCCCCAGGTCGGCAGTAAGAAAATTTTCTGCCGTTTTGTAGAAAGCGTCACTGAAGAATTAAATATCGAAATTCGGAGTTTGGGTTCACTAACTTGCAGGCGCGAGGATTTAGAACGCGGTTTAGAACCCGATCAGTGCTACTATATCGAGAATGAAGCAAGTGTCCGCAATCTCCAGCAAATCAACTTAAATCAAGATCCCCCACCAGATTTAGTCATCGAGATTGACATCACCAGCAGTTCGATTAACCGAATGGAATTGTATGCAGCTTTGGGCGTGTCGGAAGTCTGGCGTTATGACGGTTCCCGCCTGAAGTTTTATCAACTAGAGGGCAAAGAATATGCAGAAAGAAATGTTTCTCCTAAGTTTCCTTTTCTGTCGGCTGCTGAGATTGTCCGGTTTATAGAAATGCAGAATACTGCCGGAGAAACCTCGATGATTCGAGCATTTCGAGAGTGGGTGAGGAGTCAAATTCAGTCAGGGGAATAGATGGGCGATCGCCCGTTAATGAAAATAATTTTTGCTAACATACAATTAATAATTTAAAACCGAGGCAGGTAGCCATGACAGCCACCCTAATCCCGAATCAAACTAGCGGAATTCTGCTAAACAACATTAGCTGGAAAACCTACGAATCCCTGCTGAACGAGTTAGCCCAACAGAGAGGAATTCGCCTGACTTACGATCGCGGAAATTTAGAAATCATGACCCCATCAGCACCGCACGAAGGTAGTAAGAAAATTTTAGGACGTTTTGTCGAGAGTGTCACTGAAGAATTAAATATCGAAATTCGGAGTTTGGGTTCACTAACTTGCAGGCGCGAGGATTTGGCGATCGGTTTGGAACCAGATCAGTGCTACTATATCCAAAATGAGAATGTGGTTTGGGACAAACAGCAAATCGATCTCAATCAATATCCGCCCCCAGATTTAGTGGTGGAAATTGACGTTACTAGCAGTTCGATCGATCGCCTTTCTTTATATGCAAGTTTAGGCGTGCCCGAAGTTTGGCGCTACGACGGAAATCGTTTAATAATTTATCAGTTGGAATCACAGGAATATGCAGAAAGAGATGTTTCTCCGACTTTTCCTTTTTTGTCGCAAGTTGAAATGTTGCGCTTTTTGGAGTTGAGGAGGACTACCAAGGAAAATGCTTTGCTGCGGTTGTTCCGGGAGTGGGTGAGGAGTCAAATACAGTCAGGGGAATAGAAGGGCGATCGATTTGCGCGTTAGCGAAGCCCTCGTAGAGCATCTCTCTAATTTTTGCTAAGATTCGATTAATAATCGTATCGCCCTGACTTCACAATTACTCCCTAACTTTAGTATAATGTAGAGGCAATCAAAAATTTATCCGCTCCGTCAATAATCACCGCGCTTTTAGGCTCGTGAGTATGTCAACGCCTTTATGTCATTGTTCGCGTCGCAATCGCAAAGTCTATTTTCCAAGGAGGTTGAAATGACACAAATCAAGCCCGATCGCACTGAGGGAACAATTTCGATCGCCGTTTTTCCTCAAGAAAACGAGCAGTATATTTGCCGAATTTCATCATCTTTGAGCGATCGTCCCGACGAGCAATCTAATTTTTACGGACACACAAAAGAACACGCGATCGCGATCGCCCTAGAACACTTAGCCACTCGTTACCGCCAGAAGGCCGAAGAGTCTCAAAATCATATAGATTGGGATGCGGTGGAACTTTCGGATTCTGGAGAGCCAATTGAAAAGTGTTATCACGTTATTTTGCACTACGAACGAATTGCCAAGGAAGAATCTAAGTTTGAGGCCATGCAAAATACACTTCTCGGAAATACAGTAGTTGAAAGGGGCCAACTTTCAATAATTGAGATTTCTCCAGATCTTCCCATTCAGCGATTATAGCGCTCTGGGGAATAACTTTATTCAAAGTTAAGATTATTTAGGTTTTAACTAATTTGGCTCTTTACCCAGTTACGAAATGATTTAACTAATTCCAAATAATCCATTGTTTCCGCCTGTTCCAGAAAACTGACAATCTCTAAAACAGCCACACTCGGAAATGCTAAACTGATCTCGCACTCCACATACCCTCCATCTTCTAATCTGTTAATTCTGAGCCGCGAACCATTATAAATCCAAACTTCCGGCACTCCCAGATCGGCATAAACCTGCAAGCTACTGTCCGATCTGCTGGTAATATCAATTTCCACCACTAAATCTGGCGGCGGATCTTGACTCATATCGAGTCGTTTTTTGCCTTTAACTGCACTAGCATTCTGGATGTAAAAACAATCATCGGGTTCGGCACCAATAAGTTCGGGACGTTTGAATGTCGTAGAACCCAGAGGTTCTATTCTGACATCTAATTCTTCAGCTAATGTTTCAACAAATCGACCTATTACTCTTTTGTAAACTTCGTGTTCAGGAGAAGGTACCATGATTTTCAAATTGCCGCGATTGTATCTCAGTCTAATTGGCCGATCGCCGATTTCGGCAAGCAAAGTTTCGTAAGTTTGCCAACTGATATTCGATAGCTCGACTATTTGTTCGGGCGGGCTGAGAGTTTTAGCAATCATGGGGTTACTTTGGTGAAGAGTTCGCAGGCCGGGGCCGGGGCGCAGCCATCGCACTTTTAAATTATATCATCACCCAAAGTGCGCTCGCTCTTTAATTCACTTTGAGAGCAATACGTTCGCTACTTGCTCTTTTGATATAGTTATCGAAATCTTCCCCAACCTCGCAAACGTCAGGATCTTCATGCTCCAATGCTTTTTTAGCAAGTCTTCCCGCCAGTTCCAAGTCAATTTCAATATATAGCTCTAACAGTCGTCTGTACTCTTCATCCGTTCCATTTTTAATAATTTGAGCGGTACTTGTTTCAATATTTTCTATAAGCCATGATTTAGGTAAAGCGAGAATAGCTTGGCGGCAAAGTTCAATATCTGAGTGCGAAACGCTAGCTAAGTCAACTAAATCGTCAAACAAAAGCTGGCGTTCTTCAGTTTCGAGATACTCTATAAGTCGCAATGCTGTACCTCTTTCGGTCGGGGTATGTAGAGCTTTCTGAAAAATTGCTACTTTATTTGTACAATCTCTGACAAAGTTTTTACGACTTTCGATGTACACAATCTCGCTTTCAACAAGTTTATGCCAAATTTCCGTATTATTTGCAGTCTGTTCGTGAAGCATTAATTTTACCTATTTTTATTATTTTAGTTCTTTCTTTCCGGCATAAATCCAACCGCTATCGAGATATTTATCGACAAACTCTGTAAATGGCATTTCTCGATTGGGGTAGATAGTATGATGAGTCCGGGCATGAGTACCACCAACATCTTTACCGTCAGCGATAACATCAAGACCTTCAGGCAATTTTGTCTCTCGATCGAGCTTATAATAATGTCCTGTCAGCGGTGCGTACTGAATATCACCAAAAGTAGATGCTCCTGTTGGTGGCTTGGTAGGTTTTACACAATCGTTTTCAACGGTAATGTCTTTACTGAGACGGGGAGGACGCGGGCTTTGTCTGTTGCCAAACGCATAAAGTGTTACGGGTATCGTGACTTGCAAGGCTCTATTAGCCGGTTCTGTAGTCTTTGTTGGTTGGTTGTTCGCTCCGTTACCAATGGCCACTTTCAAAACTTCCTACTATATACAGGTTTTACCGATCTAAAAACCGATCGCAACTATATATTGATAGTTTTGTGAAGAGTTCGTAGGCGCAAGCCGGGGCGTAGCCATCGCACTTTTAAAGTAAATCATATCATCTAAAACATAGGTTTGATCGTTCGGACTTCAGTCCTCTCTTATTTGATGCGGACTGAAGTCCTCACGCTCCTAATTGCCAGTTATTCGCCTGCCAAATCGGCGCGGAACTTCTGGACAACTCGATTTAACTCGACTGAATGAGAGGCCTTAAATAAAATACGATCGCCCGCCGTAACAAACTCCATTAAATGCCTAGTCAAATCTTCCCGGGAATTCGGGGCCGCAATATCTTCTACCTGCACAAAAGGCACGCCCGCCGCACCCGCAGCCATCGCCGCCGCTTCCTCAAAATCCGCAAAAACAAACAAAGCATCGAGGTTTAAATCTCGCGCCGCCTTTCCCACTTGTCGGTGAAATTCGATCGCCCTTTCGCCCAATTCCTTCATCGTGCCCAACACCGCAATCCGCCGCTTTCCCGGAGTATCCGCTAACAGTCTCAGCGCCGCCAACATCGACTCCAAACCAGCATTGTAAGTCTCATCCAGAATCACAATATCATTTGGCAATTCGTACTTGCGCGCCCGTCCATCCGGTAACTGCACAGACAAACCTTGCTGTAAAACTTCCCAGTCAATCCCTAAAACTTTTGCTACCGCCAAAGCCGCCAAATAATTTACAGCATTGTGCCTTCCCGCCAAGGGCAGCGGCAATTCCACACCTTCTACAAACATTGTATCATTATTCAGCAATTCCCCGCACAAATCGCCGCCTTCTAAACCGTAAGTTAAAGTTTTTCCCTGCCAAACTTGCGCCGCTGTTGCGATTAATCTGTCAGAATCGTGATTGAGAATAGCAATGCTCTCAGCAGGCATTTCGGCTAACAGTTCGCACTTCGCGCGGGCGATCGCATCTTCGGAACCCAATCGCCCGATATGCGCCGTTCCTGCGTTAGTAATTACCGCCACAGTAGGGCGCGCAATTTGCGACAGCAGCGCAATTTCCCCGAGTCCGCGCATTCCCATTTCAATTACAGCATAATTGTGTGACGGCGAAAGCTCTAACAGAGTTTTGGGAACTCCAATTTCATTGTTGTAGTTATATTTAGTTTTCAGAACATTTCCGCTGGTTGACAAAACCGCTGCAATTAATTCTTTGGCAGTAGTTTTACCGACAGAACCAGTAACAGCAATTATCGGTATGCTGAATTGGTCGCGCCACCAGGCTGCGATCGCCTGGTAAGCTTTTAAAGTATCGTCAACGCGCAACAGCCCAAAATTGGGAACTTCTTCTTGCCAATCGCGATCGACTACCGCCGCAATCGCTCCCAAATCCCGGGCTTTGGCCACAAATTGATGCCCGTCAAAATTGTCTCCCCGCAGCGCCAAAAATACTTCGCCCCCCTCAATAGTGCGCGTATCTGTGGCAATACCTGTCCCTAAAGCTGTCAGAACGCCCTCAGACACAGCAGGCAAAGCTATAGTTAAAATTTCAGAAAGTCGGGCGATACTGACGCGACAGACCATATTACCAACACTCACAATTCAAATAATTATTTTCACACGCAATCCTACCGCGCCCGACCTCAAAATTAACCGCTCGGGGGCTGCCTACTAGGATTGACATTAATAATCCTAATACTAAATCGTCCGCCCACCAAGAAATCCTACCGAAGCCACCCACAATCTTTACCAATACTTTACAAAGTTTATGGTGATTTTAGGCCTTGCTAATTGCTAACAATTCATGTCATGCTGGTGTTGGTAAATAGTTTAACTAAGCAAAAAAGATCGATCGGCTGTCTGTGCTGACCGCTTCCACCCCTAAGCCTTGTCCGGCGAGAAGCTCGGTTGACCTAATTGTGGTGCTTCATCTGCCAATTCATCAAACCAATGGCGCTGAAAGCTTTTGTCCAATCCTCGGAGGGTTAATGCACAGTGAACGACTACAACAGACAGAGCCACGAAGAAGAACAGCTACTTTACAACCACTGGCTGGAGTTGGTACAAGTAGAGCAGCCGATCGAACTCATCAACCGGTTTCGCACTTTGTTTATCCGCGGTACCGGATATCCCGATCGCACAGTCGCCGACGCACTCGAAAAAATAGCAGCATCACAACACGCCGAACAAGAATTCAAATACATCCTCAACCGCTGCTGCCACATTTTGATCAACCGCTGGCAAACCTACCCCAGCAAGCAAGCCGCCATCCCGGAATTGATCGCTCTGTTTGAAGAAGCCCCCAAAATATTGGGATACAGTCGATCGCGGGCGGCTCGCTCCATCCCCAAATTAGTAAATCAATTTACCGAAAGCGAACAGTACCTCACCCTCAAACGCTTAGCCCAAGTCATCACCCACAGCAATGAAGACAGCAGCAACACCAAAACCCCCGCCACCCTAGCCCTCGGAACCTTAATTCCCCGATACCCTTACCTGTACAAACACTGCCTCCTCAGCGACGACAGCACCTACGAACAGCAAAAAATCATTAAAAAAATCCAAGCTCAAAAGCAGCAGCAATTTGAACTAGACCTCTCGCAATACGTCGCTCACCAAGTGAGAAAAGCCCAGATAGCCCGCCGGCAAACCTCAATCTCCTTCGGCAGAAATATACAGCCTATAAAAAACCCGACGCTGTTGAGCGACCCGGAACTGTTCTTTGCCCTCAAGCAATTTGTCGGAAAAGTAGAAGGAGCCGATACCTACAGACAGCTAGCGGGCCGCTTCACGGCGAACGCCAGCACAAACCAGTCTTACGGCTCCTTTAAAGACGACTTGTACGAATACCTGATTCCTTCTGTCACCGACGATCGCTACGGCAAACGTCAATTTAACGAAAAACTGTATAAGCAGCTACAAAATACCTTTCCCCACAACGATGCTCAGAAGTTTAACGAATTTTTAATGATCAGAACTTGCAGCCAGTTATTGAACTTTTTAGTAGTAGAGAGTCCTGCGCGGCCCAACCACTTTGTCTTCATCGACCTGATCTCCAACCTCGGGCCCACCCAAACCACAGGTTTGCTGCTGAAAATCGTGCTAATTTGCGGCAAAGTCAAGCCCTATCTAGAAAAGCGGTTGGCAATTTTGTTCGGCCACTACGAATTCTCTACCCGAGAAGGCGTGGTGTGGTTAGTCAAAGCCCTGGAAAACCTGAATCTAGCTTTGAGTACCAATTTTGGCAATATAGACGTATCTTTCCTGCGGTAGCCGGCCTGTCCCACAACTTTCTCAGGTTCCAGCTTGCCAAAACATCACAGGTGGAAATCGGGTTGGTGAATACCCTAAAAGTTTGAAGTTGAATTATAAGACCTAATTAACTGCTTAAAGCTACTCAAAAGACGCTATTCTGTGTTAAAATCCCAAGTGTATCAGATTCGGTTGCAGGCTTTGTTCATTGCTACAGAATTGTTTAAAAACTTGCCCTTCTGTATCGGCAGGGGACTCTCCGAAACTGAAATCTTTGCACTGTCTAATTTTTGGAGTTATTCCTCATGTCGATATACGTCGGTAACTTATCCTATCAAGTTACCCAAGAAGACATCACCACCGTCTTCGCCGAATACGGAACCGTTAAGCGAGTACATCTACCTACCGACAGAGAAACCAGTCGCCCCCGCGGCTTTGGTTTTGTAGAAATGTCAACCGATGCCGAAGAAGATGCAGCGATTGCTGCTCTCGACGGAGCAGAGTGGATGGGTCGCGACCTCAAAGTTAACAAAGCTAAGCCCCGCGAAGATGAAGGCGGCCGGGGCGGCGGCGGCAACCGGGGCGGCGGCGGTCCAGGCAAATTTAGTCGCGGCGGTGGCGGCGGCGGTGGCGGACGCTATTAATTTTCTAGGATCGAGATTGTTTATGGGAGAGCGGAAATTGGCGAGGAGAGATCGCGTAGCTGATTGACCTAGCTCCGAAGCAATTCTGTCAGTTCCGCAAAACCTCTGCTATTCAAGTTTCCCGATCGACCGCATTCAATATACCAAAAAGCCAAGGATCGACCCTTGGCTTTTTGGTATGAGAGTATTGGGTAGGAGTCACAAATCAACTGGGCGAACTCCTGGCACTGCCTCTACTGTTTTAATCGTCAGGTTCGATGGTGCTGCTCAATCCGTGATTGTTCAGCGTTTCAGCATAAAACTCAGCGTGTTCGAGAGCGCAAACAATCACCAGTCCCAGCCCGTTAGTGTGGGCTTCCATCATAATATTCACAGCCTGTGGCTGAGTCAGACTCGGTACCGTCGCCATCAAAGTCTGCACCACGTACTCCATCGGATTGAAATCATCATTGTGGAGCAAAACGCGGTAGCGCGGTGCAAGCTTGCGGACTGTAGAACGCTTTTCAATAATTTCGACAGACACTAATCTATACCTCCTGACTTGTAGGATGTTAAAATTTGTCAATAATCTTGAGCCGGATTGCTCCGCTGTGCAAGAGTATCTCACTTTCAGTTATTTTATTTAAATCTCCAAATTCAGACAAGGCAGTGGCCTAGTCGATCGCGAGCTGTGAACCGAACACCAGATGCAGACTGACTGTCCCCAGGCTGTAGCCGCCACCTTCCTAGCGCCATAATATTAGAAAGGCGAGATCGGTTAAAAATAACAAACTACTACCTGTTGAGTCTCTAGAACTTACGGAAGCTTATATGAAACGCAAACCTAACTCCTACAACGACGACAGATTCAACTTTGACCCATTCCGGGGAGATGAAGACTCCGGCTCATTTGGCCCGCAGTCGCGGCGCCAACCTCAGTCCGGCAAACCTTCATTCCTCAATTCCGCCACCATCGGGATTTTAACAGCCGTTTTTATTCTGGGAATTGGGATTGGCATTGCCTTCAGTTCCACAGCTACAATTAGCCCAGAAAACGTAGCATCCCGCGAATTTATCGATCGCAGCGCCCCGAACCCCGAACTTTGCGTGCAGTTTGGAGCCAGCGCGATGGTAACAGATATGCGCCTCTTCGTCACCCTCAACCCCTTCAACGTCTACATCTCGCAGCCGAGTATGCGTCCCGGATGCGTCCTGCGAACCAATAACTGGGCAATTCTCGAACAAAGAAAACTGATTAACCAAGAGCAAGTGCGCGAGTGCAAAAATCGCATGAACACCTTCGGCTTCACCGGCCCTCTGGAAGGTCAACCGGAAATTAACTGTATCTACCAAAACGACGGCGCGAAAAACCTGTTCCTCAACCAACCGGGTTCGACAGCTCCAGCTACTGAAAGTCAAAATTTCTAACTGCGAGCGTCGGCTCGATCGCATAAAATAGGTGCGATCGCTTAAAGCGAGTATTAGCGAAGCGGTTCACCAAAGTTGATAATCCGCTGGGAAGCTGCAGCAGGACGGCGTACAGGGGCAGAACCTATCCCCTGGCGTCCGTTAACCGGAACCCTGACTAAAGGCAAAGTTATCGGTCGGATTTGCTCGTTTGGAGTTGACTGCTGCGAAGAGTTTTGCTTGTAAGTTATCGCCTCAGGCGACGCAGGTGGGACAGGCGATCGGGCAGCAGTTGAGTTGGGAGCGGTTGGCGGCTGGTTTTGCGGTACTTGTATTGCAGGCTGGGTTTGCCTTTCGGTAATTTGCACCCTCGCACTAGGTTCGATCGAGGGACGCAGCACCCAGCGATTTTCTCCGACTTTTTGGAATTGAATTTGTTCGCCGTTGAAAGCCACTCCGTCCGCCAAATTTACCAAAATTCTCGCCGTTCCAGATTGCAGTTGAGTCACCGCCACAGAACGCACAGTGCCTTGCGGGTATAGTTGAGTTGCATCGACTCCGATCTCGGTATTGGGCAAATCCACAGCAATTTGAGACGGGTTGATTAGAGAATATGTAGGAGTTGCGCCATCTGGGAGAGTAATTTCTAACTGATTTGTGGCCGGATAGAACTGCCAACTTGTGACTGTAGAAGCATTTGCTGGTTGCTGTGCGATTTCGATTGTCGCAACAGTGGCGGTTGCTGCTATGCTCAGAGCGATCGACACAGAGCCGAACAATGAGCGTAAAATACACTTAACAGTCAATTTTTGTAAGTGGGCGCCAAATTTCGGCGGTAATTTTTTGTATTGCATGGCCCAAGAGTGAAAGTTGAGATTTTAACTAGCTTTGAGGATAATTTTTTTGGTAGATGTGTTGCGGGCGATTCACGCTCGGGATAGCTGCGCCGCGCCTGCTCGTTACGGCAAGCGCCGCTTGACGCTAAAAGTTTAGCATTAATTGGTAATTGGGGAATGGGGAATTGGGAATTGCAAGTTAAAACATTCTGCCTGATGGCAACAGATACGCCTTGATTTTTCTTTTATTTTCCTTCGCCTTCAACTAGGGTAAGGGTAAGGTGTGCAATGCGCACCCTACGAAGGATTAGTAGTGCGCGTCCTAGGAAGAATTAATTAATATGAAAATTTTAACTAAATGGAAAATACTGCGATCGCGCTTCGTGCTTAACCACAAGTGGTGTCAAGTCAGACAAGATGAAATAGAATTGCCAAGCGGACAAATTATCAACGACTTTTTTGTTAATGTCCGACCCAATATCGCCCTAGTATTTGCGGTGACAGAACAGCAAGAACTTGTATTTGTGCGCCAATACAGGCATGGAGCCGGCGAGATTTTGCTGGAACTCCCGGGCGGAAGTTTCAATCCTGCCCAAGAAAGCGGCAAATCTGCTGCTGCCAGAGAACTCGCCGAAGAAACCGGATATGTTGCTGAAGAAATCTGGGAACTAGCAACCTTATATGATAACCCGGTAAAAGACACCAATTCTATTTACCTATACTTTGCTAAAAATGTCAAGCTTGCCAGCAAAATACAATTGGATATTACAGAAGATATTGAAGTAGTTTTAGTTCCCATTGCCGAAGTTTTGTTGAAACTAGCAAGTCGAGAAATTTGCGTAGCAGGAAGCATCGCAGCTATTTTTTTAGGATTAGATTTTTTGAAGAAACAGTAGTTGGGTTTGATCGTTCGGAATGCGAGTCCTCTCTGGGATGCGGACTCGCATTCCGATGCTGCGAACCTTTTTGAGTTTTCTCTTAAAGTTGGGTTTGTAGTGAGGACTAAAGTCCTCTCTTGGATGCGGACTCGCATTCCGAACGATCGAACCTTTTTGAGTTTTCTCTTAAAGTTGGGTTTGTAGTGAGGACTAAAGTCCTCTCTTGGATGCGGAAGGGAGTCCGATGCTGCGAACCTTTCGGAGTTTTGTGTTACTGGGAAAAAGTCACAAAATCCCGAGCAGTAATAGCATTATTAGCTCCCAAAACATTAGCCAAAACCAGGCCAGTGGAGGCTCTTTGCAGGACAGTGCCGTTCGCCGTGGAGTTAATTTGCAAGGAGTCGAAACTCAAGCCGCCAGCTAAAGCAAACTTGTCGGTTCCTACTTCAAAATTGAGGATAGTATCGATACCGCTGTT